>NZ_FNSW01000001.1:1638750-1966500 GCF_900104695.1 Paenibacillus sp. GP183 | reverse complement strand
CACGTTTTTCAAAAATTGCCCAGCCTGTTGTTCAAATTTTGGCTTCTTTTCCAGCGAACATGACATTTCCGTTCTTTACCATTATATATTTACAACTCGGTATTAACATGGAATGGGGGGCAATCCCTCTCATGATGCTAGGAACACAATGGTACATTCTTTTCAATGTAATAGCTGGAGCTATGTCTATACCTTCTGATCTCAAAGAAGCAGCTGCAGTCTTGAAATTGACGAGGTGGCAAACTTGGAAAAGGCTAATCCTTCCAGGAGTTTTTCCTTTTATGGTCACTGGCTGTATTACAGCAAGTGGAGGCGCTTGGAATGCAAGCATTGTCTCCGAGATCGTTTCATGGAGGAACCATACGTTGGAAGCATCGGGATTGGGATCGTTTATCGCTCAAGCAACGACTAAGGGAAATTGGCCGGAAATTATTTGGGGGATTATTGTGATGTGTCTGTTGGTTGTGTTCGTTAATCGCTTGATATGGCGAAAGCTGTACACTATAGCAGAGAAGAAATACCATTTGGAATGAGGTGAACCATGAAAAAAACGCTTATTGAACTGCAGCAAATCTGCAAACGATATGATTTGCCTAATCAAGCAAATGTCAGCATATTGGAAGATATTCAATTGAAAATTTCAGAGGGAGAGTTTGTTTCTATACTAGGCCCATCTGGTTCTGGGAAATCAACATTGCTGCGAATTATTGCAGGTTTGGTATCTCCTTCGCAAGGCTCAGTCATCTACAATGGCCAATCCATCCAAGGAACAAATTCAGGCGTTGGCATGGTATTTCAATCCTTTGCCTTGTTTCCTTGGTTAACTGTGCTGGAAAATGTAAAGCTTGGTCTTGAGAATAAACGT
Source organism: Paenibacillus sp. GP183 (assembly GCF_900104695.1). Taxonomy (NCBI): domain Bacteria; kingdom Bacillati; phylum Bacillota; class Bacilli; order Caryophanales; family Paenibacillaceae; genus Paenibacillus; species Paenibacillus sp. GP183. The sequence goes on along the minus strand of NZ_FNSW01000001.1, from coordinate 1,965,635 downwards.
TTAAGAGATAAAGAGAAAATGCACAAAGCTCTTTCTATTATAGATATGGTTGGACTTGATGGTTTTGAGGGTGCTTATCCGAAAGAATTATCTGGAGGTATGCGGCAGCGAGTAGGCATTGGCCGTGCTTTGGTCATGGAACCCGACATTTTACTCATGGATGAACCATTCTCAGCACTTGATGTCCTGACGGCAGAAAATTTGAAGCGGGATTTATTGGAGCTGTGGACTGAGAAAAAAATTCCGACAAAATCCATCATTATGGTGACGCACAGTATTGAGGAAGCGGTGTACATGTCTGACCGGGCCATCGTGCTTTCTAGAGATCCAGCCCGGATTATCGCGGATATTCCTATCCTCATGCCTCATTGGCGTGATAAACAAGAGGTACATTTTACTGGGCTGGTCGATAAAATTTATTCCATTTTGACGCATAGGGAGTTAAAACACACGGACCAACCCGAAGAACACAAGAAAAAGATTGAAAAAATTCAGAAAGTACCTGCAGGCGCATTAACAGGTTTCATTGAATTGATTGATGATTTGGGTGAAAAGGTGGACTTATATAAATTAGCGGATCAGTTTAGTCTGGATCTGGAAGATTTCTTACCTCTTGTAGAGGCCGCGCAGATGCTGCAATTTGCTTCTATCCATCAGGGAGATATCGAATTAACGGCAATCGGTCGTCAATTTGCAGACGCAAGTGTACTGGAGCGAAAAGAGATCTTCAAAGATCAGGTGCTGCAGCATGTTCCCACAATGGAGAAAATCATTTGGATTTTACAATCGAAGTCCAACAACAAAATGGAGCGGGAATTTTTTGTCGAGATTTTCGAGAAGCATTTTGGCTCGGAAGAGGCTATGCATCAATTGGACATTCTTATAGACTGGGGGAGATATGCGGAACTGATTGCCTATGATGAGAAAGCCAAATATCTTTATTTGGAACAAGAATCCGCCGTGATACCCGAATAAATTTATATAAAGGAATGGAAGTTCCTAACAGAATAGAGCAATACTATCCATATTCAGGTTCTCATTTTTTCAATTCAAAAATCTTAGGCACGGAGGTAATTATGCTCATTTATAACAAAGATACAATGGAAACCCATACTGAAAAGGTAAGAAAGCCTGAGGAGAATGAGGTTGCATGGATTCGCCTCCGCTACCCGGAGCCAACAGAAACCACTTATGTGCTGCACGATTTACTGGAAAGCCATCAACTTTTGGTTGAAGACGCAATTAAATTAAATCAACGACCCAAAATGGATCGCTACTCAAATAATATTTTTATCTCTTTCTTTACAATTGATGAACAATACAATCCGCTTGAAATTGCGATAGTTGTCGGAACCAATTATGTCGTGACCATTTATAAAGATGATATTCCAGTTCTGGAAAGCTTGTATGATGAGCTCCAAAGAGCAGAAGGGAAAATGAAATATCCAGCCCAAATTCTTTATCACATTATGGATCGTTGTGTAGATGATTACGTTCAAATCATTGATCATATCGAAGACACGGTTGAGCAGTGGGAAGAAGAGGTGCACATCGATCCTTATGCCAAAATTTCCAGTGAGGTATTCAAGTTAAAAAGACTTACGCACGGACTTCGCAGGATTTTTATAGAAGAACGATCCATATTGGGATCTGTCAGCCATCAAAATTTCCCTTATTCTTCACCTGATGCCGATGTCTATTTTGCAGATATCTTTGATCATATATCACGAGTAGTGGATTCCATTGACAGTTTTCGTGATTCCTTGACGGGACTCCTGGATATGCAGATTTCCATGAAAGCTGACAGAATGAACGAAATAATGAAAACCTTGACTATATTCAGTACGATATTTCTGCCTCTTTCTTTTGTCGTCGGACTTTACGGTATGAACATAAAGAATATACCGGAATATACCTGGGATTTTGGCTATACCTATGTTTGGGGTGTTATGATTTTTCTTATTATTGGCATGATTCTATTTTTCAAAAAGAAGAAATGGATCTAAAAAAAAGGGTGATTTGAATGATAAATCCGAATCTTTTCTCGAAATCTTTTCTTTATTTACATAGAATCGTAAAAATTTCTCTTGCATCCACGATTTCCTGGGAAATAGCACGTCAAATCGGTTCGAAGCATCCCTTTTTTGCGCCTCTGGCTGCCATTTTATGCTTACAGGTGACCGTGGAAGAGTCCATTCAAAAGAGCTATCAACGTATTTTAGGAATAATAGCCGGGGTTTTACTCGCCGAAGCAGCATCCCGCTTTATGTCTGTTAATAGTTGGAGTATTGGGCTGCTCATTTTTATCTCTTTAACCATAGCCAAGCTCTTTAAATTCGATGAAAACATTTTTTCTCAAGTGGGTGTAAGTGCTTTGATGGTCATGACCGTCGGAACTGGCAATAACAATTATGGATTTGATCGAATTATCGAAACTATAATTGGGGCGATAACTGCCATAATCATCAATATGTTTATTTTACCACCGGATTATACGAAAGAAGCTAGTCAGTCCTTACACCAAGCTGCATCGGATTTGGCAGAACATGTAAGAGATATTTCCAAATTTGTGTATGAGGGTCGTGACGACCATGCAAAAAGCGATCTGAAAAGCAAGACAACTAAGCTTTATAATGATCTAGATCAAGCAACGGAAAGAATCACAAAGGCTTTACATGCTTTGCACTTTAGTCCGCTGATTCGGAAAAGAAGAAAGCAATTAATCAAGTATCAACAATTGCTTCATAGATTGCAGCAAGTGTATATTCATTTGTTGGAGGTACAGAGAATCATATTGGAATGGAAACAAGCCGGAGGGATGAGAGAAGCATCAGCCCAAGAATGGGGAGATCGATATTCAAAGCTAGCTGAAGGTATAGAAGATTGGAAAGATGCCGAATTCTCAGAATATTTTATTCGCGATTTGGTCGAAAATATGGATAACAACCGGTTCGCTGATCTTACTAATGACGAATTCAGGTTCGCTCTACAAGAAGAAACCTTTCAATTGCTTGAGGATTTAATTTCAACCGATAATGTTTCAAACCCAAATGAAGGATAAAAGTGCAGCTTACTGCAAATAGTATTGGAGTACTAGTTCCGGTACAAAATTTAATCATAAGGGAGCCCTTCAAATGCCAAACAAACAATCTCAACAAGCAAGCAACGCAGCTCAAAATGCAGCTTCGCAGGCTCAACAAGCAAGCAATCAAGCGAATAACGCAGCTCAAAATGCAGCTTCGCAGGCGCAGCAAGCAAGCAATCAAGCGAATAATGCAGCTCAAAATGCAGCTTCGCAGACACAGCAAGCAGGCAGTCAAGCAAATAGCACGGCTCAAAATGCGGTAACACAGGCACAGAATGCAGTTAAACAAGCTCAAGCGAGTGGAAATCCGCAAGCGATTCAAGCCGCTCAACAGCAGCTTACTCAAGCCCAATCACAAGCAGCGCAGGCCAATTCGTCTACAAATACTTCCGGTCAAACGCAGGGTTAAATCAGTATTGGAACATCAATCAATAAGCTATCCCAAAAGGATGGCTTATTTTTTTGCAGACAAATGATTGTTTTCCGCCAAAAAATGATAAAATGTACCTGTACAAAAAGAAAGGCGGCGAAGATATGGTACATACATTCATCATCCAACCCGAGACGTATAACGCTTTCGAGAGTGAAGCGGAGCAGATTGATAAATGCAAAGAATGGGGTTTGCTTTCTGACAAAGCATCCAGATCAAAAGCTTTTTTCTACAAAGGAAGCGGCAAGAATTTGTCCTGCAGTATTATCGGTTATGTTGATAATATGACTGCGGTTATTGAATTCGAGAACAATCAAAAGCACTGCATTCACCCTTCCTATCTGAAGGAGATGCAGGCTTCGAATTACAGCCAGAGGATAGCGGCAGCTGTGGAAGAATCGGTGGATTCGGTTGAGGCAGATGGAGTAGAGCTTGAGATTGTGCAAGAAGCAGCTCAGCTTACAGAGGAAGCCATGATTGAAGAGCCTAAGGTCGAAGAAGCGCCCAAGGTGAAAGCAAAAAAAGAAAAGGCACAAAAAGTTCAGCTTCCAGAAGAAAAAATCAAAATGGTCGCTACCGTAAAGGAATTTACAACTGTGCCTAATAATTTCTCCGACAATGATGATGAAGTCGTTATCTACGAAGCGGTTTCCATTGTAGAACCAGAGACCGAACTCGGCACAGCCTGGTCCAGTCACAGTAATACGCTTAAAAAATTGGAGCTGGCCATCGGGGATACCATCACGTTTGAAGGTAAAATTGTAGCGAAGAAGCTCACCAAGCATCCCGTACCTTACAAAATCAATAATCCCGGTAAAATACAAAAAGAAGAATCCTGAGAAGACCATTCAGATTGGATTGGATGTATGTCATAAGTAATGGACCGGTACCCTAAAGGGTTACCGGTTTTTTGTAGTTTGAGTTGCTATTCAGAAAATCTAATAGATATTTATCCCTTTCATTGTCATTTGTTAAACCTTCTGAATAAAATGATACAGCTATAGCCCGTGAACTGGCAATAAATTAATTAAAGACGAAGGGACGACGATGGATGACAAAGAATAGGACCTATAAGCTTTCTGACATCGCCAGCAAACTTGGTAAGATGCGAACAACAGTAGCTGATTGGGCTAATCAATTTCGCGAATATCTACCGACTGTTGGTTCTGGCCGATCCCTGAGGTATACAGAAGAAGCCATTAATATTTTTGAGATAATTTCCAAGATGAGGGATGCCAATAAATCGCCTAAGTATATAAAGGATCATTTAACAAACTTGGGTCAGAAGCTTTTAATAGCGACGACTGATGATGATAATGATGAAAAGCCTTTACAGCCTGAATTTGAATCCTCAAATGTTCAGTTAAGTAAAGAAACGATGGAACTGCGTAACATTATCCAGAAGCTCACGCAAAAAATAGAAGCGAATAAACTACCTAATTATTTAAAAGATCCTCATTTGAATGACATGAATCAAAAGGTTGTTATAGCTATGAAACATGATGGAAATACTTTAACGCCCGATGTGGAAACCTCGAGCATTCATTTAAATAAAGAAGTGTTGGAACTGCGTAACTTTATTAATATTCTCACCGAAAAGATAAATGAAGTTTTGGAACAAGATGTCAGAAGTGAAATTACTGAAACTGCAGAAATCCTGAACAGACGATATGACGGTGTGTTTGAAGAAGTGATGGAACTGCGTAATTTAATACAGATACTCGCCGAAAAGATAAATGAAGTTTTGGAACAAGATATCAGAAGTGAAATTACTGAAACTGCAGAAATCCTGAACAGACGATATGATGACGTATCCGAAGAAGTGAAGGAACTGCGTAATTTTTTTCAGATACAGAAGGAAAAGATAAATGAAGTTATGGAACAAGATGTTAAAAATATAATTGCTGATACTGCAGAATCATTGAACAGACGGTATGACAGCGTAATTGTAGAAGTACTGGATTTAAGTAAAAATATTCAGACTCATACGGAAAAAGAAATGACGGAACTGCGAAACGTGATCCAGTTACTCACGGAAAAAACCAATGAGGTTCTGGAGCAAGATGTCAAAAGTGAAATTGTAGTCACTGCAGAATCCATGAACAGGCAATATGCCGGAATATCCGAAGAAGTTCTGGAGCTGCGGAACCTAATCCAGATACTCACGGAAAAAACCAATGAAGTTCTGGAGCATGTCAATAACGAAATTACTGACACAGCGGAATCCTTGAACATACGGTATGCCGGAATATCCGAAGAAGTAACGGAATTGCGAAACGTGATCCAGCTACTCACGGAAAAAACCAATGAAGTCCTGGAGCAAGATGTCAAAAGCGAAATGACTGACACTGCGGAATCGTTGAACAGACGGTATGACAGCGTATTTGAAGAAGTACTGGATCTGCGTAAAAATATGCAGACACATACGGAAATAGAAATTTCGGAACTCCGAAACGCAATCCGGATACTCACGGAAAAAACCAATGAAGTCCTGGAACAAGATGTCAAAAATGAAATTGCAGACACTGCGGAATCGTTGAACAGACGGTATGACAGCGTATTTGAAGAAGTGCTGGATCTGCGTAAAAATATGCAGGCACATACGGAAATAGAAATTTCTGAACTCCGAAACGCAATCCGGATACTCACGGAAAAAACCAATGAAGTCCTGGAACAAGATGTCAAAAGTGAAATTGCTGACACTGTAGATTCCTTAAACAGTCAATATACCATTTTATATGAACAAATGATGATACAGCAACAACAAATTGACGAATTAAAGAAGTTTTTAACTTGGAACCCCTGACACATTCGGTACAATGCATTTCATACACTTTGATTGTACACATAATACACTGTTGTTGGAGTTTGGAGATGGATCTCATTTTCTAATGTACGTTTTGCAATGTTCTCTCCATCTGACCTGCCTCGAGCATTATTTTAGCCCCGAGATGGGTAGCTGTTACCTTATTAGAGCAATACCAATAAGAGGCCATTGTTTTCTCATTCGAGTTATCCCATATTAATTCGCTATTATCTCATCCGAGCGGTCCTAACAGGGATTGCTTTTTTTATTGTGCAGCAGTTCAGACGTACCAATGATTATGGAGTTTAAAGGTAGGTGTATTCGCACCAATAATCATAACAGTGTATCCCTTGCTTTAACAAAAACATTCTGGGACAATAAGTAACAGAATATTAGTTTTGAAAAGAGGGTAACTCATGAATAAAGCATCCATTTATGGATTGACATATGATCAGCTGGCAGCATGGTTGATGGAGCATGGACACAAAAAGTCTCGAGCCTCACAAGTCTGGGAGTGGCTTTACAGGAAGCGGATAACCGACTTCACAGAAATGAGCGACGTCAATAAAGAGTGCATTCAATTACTAGCCGATCATTTTGATATTCAAACCTTAAATGAACACTTGAAGCAGGAATCAGCGGATGGAACGATTAAGTTTTTGTTTAAATTAAACGATGACAATCTGATTGAAACGGTATTGATGAGACATAAATTCGGTTTGTCCGTTTGTGTCACAACGCAAGTAGGCTGTAACATTGGATGCAGCTTTTGCGCGAGCGGGCTGCTGCCCAAAAGTCGTGATCTGTCCAGCGGTGAAATTGTCGAACAGATTATGAGGGTTCAACATCATTTGGATAAAAAGAAACAAGATGAACGAGTGAGCCATGTTGTGGTGATGGGAATTGGCGAGCCATTTGATAACTTCAAAAATCTGATAGATTTCTTGAGGGTTGTTATCGATCACAAAGGGTTAGCGATTGGTTCACGGCATATCACCGTTTCAACCAGCGGGCTTGCCGACAAAATTGTTGAATTCGCCGATACCGATTTACAGGTCAACCTGGCCATCTCTTTACATGCCCCCAATAATGAACTTCGAACCAAGATTATGAAGATAAACCGTGCCTTTCCAATAGAGAAAATCATGCAGGCCCTTGATTATTATTGGGAAAAATCGAACCGAAGGGTTACATTGGAATATATTCTGCTAAAGGATATCAATGACCATCGGGAACATGCTCTTGAGCTTGCTGAACGGATTGGCGATAGAAGGCATCTCGCAAATGTTAACTTAATTCCGTATAATCCAGTGAACGAGCACAGTCAATATCAAAGAAGCGAACAAGAATCGATACGAGCATTTTATGACACGCTGAAAAAGCAAGGAATAAGCTGCAGTGTTCGACTTGAACACGGGACGGATATTGATGCCGCCTGCGGACAGTTAAGAAGTAAACAAATCAAGCAATCTGCAGGGTGAATTTGAGCAGGCAATAGAGCCGGTATGTCGAATATATGTAGAACGGCTGCATATGCATTAGCATCCATCTATATATCATCCACCGAAAGAAGGATTCACAGTGTCTAAAAATGCATCAACTGCTATCCATTTATCTGCAACGGTTTTCCCTATTCTATTCGCTATAAGTGTTGTTCATCTCCTGAATGATACGATGCAGTCTACTGTCACTGCGCTTTTCCCAATTCTCCGGGACTCGCTGCATCTGAGTTACACGCAGGTCGGACTGATCGCATTCGCAATGAACATCACAGCCTCGCTTATTCAGCCAGTCGTCGGGTATTACGCAGACATGCGTCCGAAGCCATATATTTTACCTATCGGGGTTTGCTTTACGTTAGTAGGTATAGTGACATTGGCTTTGGCGCAGCAGTATGCACTCATACTGATTGCCGTAGTGGCAATGGGTGTTGGATCTGCAATATTTCATCCGGAATCGTCTCGGGTAGCTTACATGTCAGCGGGGGGACGAAGAGGACTGGCTCAATCGATCTTCCAGGTAGGCGGTAACATCGGAAGCTCCTTAGGTCCAATTATGACTGCTGTTGTATTCGTGAAAATCGGGCAATTTGGCGTGATCTGGTTCTCATTCGCCGCGATTGCAGCCATCCTTATTCAAACTTATGTAGCGCGTTGGTACAGCAGGCATATTATAACGCCACAAACTTCGCCAAAGCATAATGTCTCGGAAGGCAGCTCGAAATTAGGTTTATCGTCACGGCAAGTCGTTTGGGCCCTGATGATCTTGGTATTTCTAGTCTTCACTAAACATATTTATATGTCCAGCATTTCGAGCTATTATACATTCTATTTAATTGATGGCTTTGGGGTCACTGTCCGCGATGCCCAATGGTTTCTATTTGCTTTCCTGGCGGCATCTGCTGCAGGAACATTTTTGGGCGGTCCGCTGGCGGATCGGTTCGGTCGTAGAAACATTATCTGGTTTTCAATTCTGGGTACAGCCCCATTCTCGATTCTGTTGCCGCATATGAATTTGATTTGGTCAGGTGTAATGTGTGTCCTTGCTGGATTCGTGCTGTCGTCTGCCTTTTCGATCATTGTCGTGTTTGCACAGGAGCTGCTTCCGGGCAGGGTTGGGCTGATTTCGGGAATGTTCTTCGGCTTGGCTTTCGGAATTGGAGGGCTCGGTTCTGCTGTACTAGGCTGGATTGCCGACGCAACCAGTATTGCCTTTATCATGAATCTCTGTGCTTACCTGCCACTATTGGGAATTCTAGCTGTCTTCTTGCCTAAAGATGATAGAGTTAATACAACTGCATGATGTGCTATCTAAAAGCAGCGGCATTTGCAATGGGCTGGTCCCCAAATATTTATAAGATCAACCCTTTGTTGATGTTCAACTCATTCCTCAGGGGTAAGGTTTTTTTCAATGTAGCTGTCGATCGTGTTTAATAGTTCGCTCAAGCGCAAATGACTGAAACGAGCCTCTTTATGGATTGCAAAATAGGTACTCCCTTGCTTGGTTATTTTAAATCCTCTGTAGTTTTCATATATGATTCTCAACATGCGGTCTCCCAAGTTCATTAAATGGACTCCATTTGTTTGACGGCAGCGTTAAATCCGGACCGATTCTCCCATAAAAATGAAACCACCTTGTCCCGAGCCTCAAAGAACGTTTCGTTGTCATCTACATAGTTTTCACCCAGTCCGTGCACACTGAAATGATTGTTGACGTAATTCATTAAGGTCCATTGGCCCGTCCGTTTATTATCCGCAAACACGATGTAATATTTTTCACCTAAAGCATCCCAATTAGCAACAGCGGAAAAGTTATCCAAAATCTCTTCAATGTCGACTTTCTTTTTGATTAGCATGCTCCCACACCTTTTCACTATTTTTTTGTATTATTATGATCAAGAAAAATAGTATATGAGAATGAATAAAAAGGTTGTCGAACGATAGGGAGGGAGATTTAGGATTGTTTGTCGAATAAAATAAAAATCAAAACTCATGAAGAAAGTCCCAAGGCCACTATTTATGGCTTTGGGACTTTCTTTTACACAGAAAAAGGGGATTTGAAGCTTCACAACAAATTAATCCTCGCGAACATACTCCCGTTCTCCAGTCCTGGGATTGTAGTATACGCGATACTTTAACCCGTCCTTGGGATCGATGAAGGCTTCAGATGTGGGAAGATATCCATTGGACGGCTTTCCCATCGAGGCTGCATCATCTTCTCTTATTTTGTATCTCTTGTCGAAGATTAACCAGCTCAGCAGCAATAGAATCAGAAAGCCGGCAAACCAAGAGCCGTAGATAAGAAAAACGGCAGTCATCAGCGTTTTTGCAGGCGAACCGCGGTTCCGTAAGCGACGATTTCGCTCATGTTCTGCCCGATATCACCACTGTCAAAACGCATCATGACAACGGCGTCAGCACCCATTGCCGCTGCATTTTTAACCATACGATCCATCGCTTGCTTTCTGCCGTCTTCAACCATTTGTGTGTATTGCGTGACCTCACCGCCGACGAGACCCTTTAACGAAGCCAAAATGTCTCCGCCGATGCCTCTGGCCCGAACCACGACTCCAAACGTAGTACCCAGAACTTCTGTAACCTCATGTCCCGCAATTCCTTCTGTTGTTGAAATAATCATAATCGGTTCATCTCCTTGTTTGAAATAGGGTTTTCAGCTTGTTCCTTAACCTTTTTCCATGCATTCAGATGCTTCTCCAGATTTTCAATCAGCAGATCTATATTGTTAAGAAAGTTCGCTGGTATCATACCATTGATTTCCAGAGCATCCGGCGGCAGCAGGCCAGGTTCGGATAATGATGCTAACCATCGCTGCAGCTGAACTTCAATAGGGGCAACCGTTGTTTGCTCTTGAGCCTTTTTCTCGGGTTTTTCTTTTGCTGTCGCAGCTTTCGGTGCCGTCGATTTTGCTCTTTCCGCTTTATTTTGTTCAAAGACGGACCAAGTTTGGAGCAATTCATGGCCTGATTTATATAAGAGCTTGTCTTTGGTGCCGGATGACATATCCTTATCCTTAAACAAGCGGGCAATCTTCTTCACATCACTCACGGGCAGCTCGTCTCTAGCAATGATCAATGCGAGTGGATCACGGTGCTCAATCGGTAAATCTTTAATGGGCATTAATTGCTCTTCCGTCAGTCTATCTTTCTTGATTTCCGTGCCGCTTACGACCAGCTTTTTTATTTTATCCCCGAAATTGAGCAGATCACACTTGTTTTTAATATAGGCTTCTGGCTTACCCAGTTTACTTGAAAGATATTTGATCGAGCTTGAAAATTTGGGATCGTTCATCAGCTTGTGAAATGCTTCGGCTTCTTCAATCGGAGAAAAGCCTTCTCTGGTAAGATTCTCTGCGATTTGCTCCAAATATATTTCCAATTCATCGGTCGCTGTAGATACGATACAGGGAATTGCTTGAAGGCCAAGTGTTTTACACGCTTTATACCTGCGGTTCCCGTATATGATTTTATATCTGCCGCCTGGAGTCGTTCTTACTTTGATCGGAGACAGCAAGCCAAGCTCTGCAATGCTTTTCATCAATTCTTGCAGAGACTCTTCATCAAATATATTTCTCGGTTGATCGGTATCTTCATCTATCTTATGGATCGGAATTTCGGTAATGTCCATTTGAGTTCTCCTAGTGTTTGATTAGATCCCAGGAATAATGTGGAAGGGGACATAGGTATTATAGCACGTTCTGAATAGCTGACTACCCCCACAGGTATTTTTCTGGCGGGACTCAGGCTGTGCGGATAAGGGTGAAAACCGTGATCTCCGGCCTGCAGAAGAGCCGAATAGGGATAATCGTGGTGCCAATTCCGCGATTCGTATACAGCTTTAACGAAGAACCAGGAAACTCATAAAGCCCGGCAACGTACTTTTTTCCTTTCGGAGGTGCGGCTAATGAAGCGATAACGGGAAGCGAAATTTGTCCGCCGTGACTGTGTCCGGAAAACTGAAGATCGACCGGATATCGCTGTGTTAAATCCGCAATGTCGGGTTCATGCGCGAGAAGAAGCGTGAACTCGCTGCTTGGCTGCCCGCCGATTGCCAGGTCCAGATTGGGCGTTCCTTTCAGCCAATCATCGATGCCCGCAATCCGGATCGTTTCCCCTCCGCGGCGAATCGCTTGGCTGGTGTTGTTCAGTACTCGAAAAGCCGCCTTCTCGAGTATACGGGTAACAGGCGAAGGTCCTGCCCAATAATCATGATTGCCGAGGCAAGCCCATTTCCCGAGTGGAGCCTCCAGCGTCGCAAGCAGCGAGGCAGTTCGTTCCGAATCGCTGCCGATATTGACATCGAACAAGTCGCCTGTGAAGCAAATGAGATCGGCGCCTAGCGGCTTGAGCCGTTCGATAACCGCAGCCAGCCTGTCATTGTCGAAATAATGGTCGAGATGAATATCGCTGAATTGAACGATACGCATTCCGGAAAAAGCAGCGGGGAGGTTGGGGAATTCAAGCTTGACCTGGCGGATATCGTACCAGAATCTTTCAATGAAAAAAGAATGAACTGAGGTTCCGATTCCTGCGAGGATGAGTCCGCCAATTGCAAGCCCTGATTGTTTTAGAAATGCTCTTCGGCTCATACGTCCGTTGTTGTTCATGGTGCTCTCCTTTGACGTTTTTCATTTCTTTATTTTATCATTATTATAGAAGTATGTTGATCATGAACTTTTATTGGAAATGCTGTGGATAAGAATATTATAGGAGATGTTACTGATGGAGCATCATATAACCGAAGAGTGGAATGATGAGCTTTGGAGGAAAGTGGAGCCGATTTACCAACAGGCTTTTCCCAAAGACGGCAAGAAGACTCGGGCCATTATCCAGGGTATGTTCGACAAGCAGATGAGCCAGCTGCATACGCTTACCGATGAAAACGATGTTATCGCAATGGCTCTTTCCGGTATAGATAGGAAAGCTAACGTACTGATCATCGATTATATTGCTATTAGAGAAGATCAGCGCAGTAAAGGATATGGCAGATTATTTATGGATCAAATAAAGAAATGGGCGAAAAATGAAGGCTGTAGAGGGATTGTGGTCGAGGTTGAATCTGAACAAACGGAGGAGAATATGCGGCGTATCCGGTTTTGGGAACAATGCGGCTTTCATCTCACGGAATATGTTCATCAATACATCTGGGTGCCCGAGCCCTACCGTGCCATGTACCTGAGCTTCTATCCGGAGAATCCACTGCCCGAGGAGGGGGAGGCGCTTTTTCACTTCATCACAGGGTTTCACAAACAAGCCTACAGCCGATCGTAATGCCTGAAGAGGATTTGATTGTATCTGAAATTGATAAAATGTATGATGGGATGGAGTACATAGAAAAAGGGGTTTTTTTACATGAAAGAGTCTATACATATTTTTGAGGAAATTGATAAAAGAATTCATGAGCTGAAAATCATGGAGGAGGAGTACCGGACTAAAAACAATATCAGCGGAAGGCTAAATGCAAAAACGAGACGTGAAGAATTGCAGCGGCTAAAAAATATTGTTTTAGAGAAACAAGAAATCTAGCGGGTTTTTTGTCAGTAATAAATCAACTCGAATGTCCGTATATTGTGGTATAATATTTAGCGGATTGCTAATCTATTTCATTTTGTGTGGAGGTTTGACCATGTATCAGGCAAGCGGGTTGTCCAATAACACCCAGATCGCAAGCAAAAAAGTAGTTGTATCCGTGGTTATCTTCCTGCTCATTGCCATAGCGGGACTAACTTATGTAAAATGGTGGCCTTATTACAATAAAGCAATAGATGCCTCCATCAAACACACGATCGGAGCTTCCATTGTCTCCGGTAAAAGTGCAACTGCACCCGCACCTTCATGGCAAGCGGCCTGGGATTATGCAGCAGCCTATTACAAATCGGTTTGGAAAGCAGCAGTTCTTGGTATTCTCTTAGGGTCATTGATTCAAGTCTTGATTCCTGCACAATGGCTGCTTAGAATGCTGGGGAAAGCCTCCTTGGGCAGCACCGCACTAGGCGGTATTGCATCTCTTCCTGGGATGATGTGCACGTGTTGTGCCGCTCCGATCGCTGTAGGCATGCGCAAAAAGAATGTGTCCATTGGCGCCGCCTTGGCTTTTTGGCTGGGTAATCCGGCTCTGAATCCAGCGACGCTGGTGTTTATGACTTTTGTTCTGTCCTGGAAGTTCACGGTCCTTAGATTGGTTTTCGGTCTGATTCTCACTTTTGGCGTCAGCTACTATGCGAATCGTTTCGCTGGAAAGATTAAAGATACGAAAATGCTCGATAAGGCACAAGAACAATTGGAGATTCAAGCTACACAGCCTTTAATGACCAGATGGTTAAAAAGCTTATGGCAGCTGACTCTCTATGTAGTTCCTGCGTATATCCTTTCCGTGCTCTTATTAGGCGCTTTCCGCGCTTGGATGTTCCCGGCTGTAGGAGAGTCTTTATCGAACAGTATTCTTCTCATCCTTTTATTTGCCGTCGTGGGCATGCTTTTTGTGATCCCGACTGCAGCGGAGATACCGATCATTCAAACGATGATGTCCTTTGGCCTGGGAACCGGCCCAGCTGCGGTATTGCTGCTTACTCTGCCGGTCGTGAGCCTTCCTTCACTTTTAATTGTTTATAAATTTTTTCCTAAGCGAGTGCTGCTGTTTGTAACAGGTTCCGTGGTGCTTCTTGGAATTTTGAGCGGTATTGCTGGAATGTCCGTTTTGTAAAATGAGAAACATACATCAAAGGCCTTAAACTCCAAATGAATGGGGTTTAGGGCCTTTCTTGATTTGAATGAAAGTATAAGTTTTTCTAAACTTATCTTGCTTCGCATCAACCTTAACAAACGGGCTCGTCTTTTAGGACGGCTTAGCCGTTTATCTTTGTTTGTTAATCCATTAATGAGACAGTACTATATGTTGGCCTGAACCCGTCAAAGTATGTTCAAACATGTCGATAATTTCCAAAAATCGATTAGCTTCACGGAAAACATGATCAGCTAAAAGTGGATGGATGATGCTTTTGATTTTACACTGTTCGATCAAGTCTCTTGCAGTCTGTTTGAAATCGCGCAATGATTTGACGGAAACTCTGTTCTGGTCAAGAAATTGACCGAGTAAAGGCTGTGTTTGAGATTGCGGACGCATGGAACTCAAATCCTGGGCCTGGAACAACAGTTGATCAAAATCATGGCTGAATTCGCGGGCTTGCTCCACAAGCTTGCGTTCGGATGGATCAAGCAGGTGGCCGATGAACTTGGCATGATCAGCCATGATTTTTAAGAAAAATACGTTTTCATCAATAATGGCATCCTGCAGAGGTTCCAGCTTACCTTGATTCAGCTCCTCCAATCGGTTTCTAAAATAAAAAGCCTCCCGACTGACGTGATCCACCAGAAGAGGGAAATTATTCGAACCAGGCAGCTGGCCTGTCAGGATTAACCCCAATACCTTTCTTTTGAATGCCCAGATATGGGAAACGGCACTATGAGCTTCAATGTTAAACCGCTGAATAGTTGAGGGATCCGCATCTTGTTGGAAAGCATGAGATCTTTGCTCGATCGCTTCAAAAATTCGATAAAAATGATTGGCTTCGTTGATCAAATGTGTATCCTCGCACCGAAAACCTAACTTTAAGAACAGGGAATGCTCCTTCATAATCCGTGACCAAAAACGAACTTCATCCAAGGATCGCATAACAAATTCGTTCGCCATTCATATACCTCCCAATAAATTTGTTAATCAAGCCATATTAGCGGCAAAGGTTTTTTTTCATTTGCGCTTTTTCTGGGCGCTTTACTCCAACCTATTCAAGTCCTATCGTTCTGTTACCATCCTGCTTGAATTGCTTTTGAAATTTATTGGCGTATATACGAAAAGAAAATCATTGGTTAAAATATAAAATAAGTCCTATATTTTTCCGGGAGGGATGTCACATGTTCAAGGGAATTCTTAAACGACGCAGAAGCGTAGTGCTGACCTGGCTCATTTCCTACTTGACGATTCTGCTGCTCCCCTTGATCATCAGCATATTTGTGTATGCCATCTCCAGCCAAACACTCAAAAGCGAAATCCACCAAGCCAATGATGCATTGCTGAACCAGGTTCGCGAAGTGATGGATAATCATTTCCTTTCGATGCAGCGGTTGAATTTTGAACTGACCTGGAACTTGCGTGTGCAGGAGCTTCTATACTCGAACAAATACAGCGCTCATCCCGAAGAATACAACTACGATCTGTATCAAATATCCCAAGACATGAAGCCTTATGAAACCGCTTACTCTCAAATTGACCTCTTTTATCTCTATGTGAAATCCACAGACATGGCGATTCTGCCTGGCAGGGTTCGTGATGGACATTCCGCTTATGATCTTCTACACGCCAGCAGCACCTTTTCCTATGACAAGTGGAAATCTATCGTCAACCAAAAAAACTTTCGGGGTTTTCTTCCCATGGTTCGCAATCTAGACGGCGAAGTGCGTAAGACCGTTGCTTACTTCAGCAATTACTCGCTTAATCCGAATGATTCCCCGGCAGCCAATGTGATCATGATTGACCAAAGCCGTATTTTGGGCGCTATTGAAAATGTGGAATTGTTTAACCAAGGGCATGTATTTATCCTGAATGAACAAAACGACCTGTTGGTATCCAACTCGGATGATATGCTCACCTCCAGTATACCTTTAAGTCAGATGAATGCTTCTACAGGCCTAATCTATTCAACCATCCATGGAGAAAAGTTTGAGGTTCTGTACATGACGTCCGCACGCTCGGGGTTGAAGTACATTTCCATGATTCCAAGCAGCTTATACTGGAAAAAAGCGGAGGCTGTTCGAAATCTCACCATTGCCAGCAGTTTGCTCAGTCTCTGTGGCGGCGTGCTGCTCGCTACCTTCTTTCTGCGCCGCAACTACCATCCTTTACAAAGGCTGGTGGAGGCCTTTTCTGGCAAGTCGGAAGTCGGTTACGGCCGAGGAAACAATGAGTTCCAATTCATTCAACAGACTTTTGACAGCACGCTCACCAAGATGGATTCGTTGATGACGAAAATGGGACAGCAAAGACACATCCTCCGAAATAACTTTCTGTCCCGTTTGCTGAAAGGAAGGCTGGATAGCCAGATTCCTGTTGATGAATCACTGGCTGCATTCGATATTCAATTTAAATCGGATCAATTTGCCGTGATTTTGATGTATTTGGAGAACGATTCCCCCTTTTTTCAAAGAGTCGAAGGTTTCCATGAAGAGGAGAAGCGTAAGCTTCTGCAATTTATTGTCACCAACATTCTGGAGGAATTTGCCGGAAAGAGCAACCTGGGATATGTCATGGAAATCGACGAGTCGTTGGCATGTCTGATCAATTTCAGCCCATTGAACGAGGAAGAGAGTAAGGAAGATCTGCTGCGGATTTCAAGGGAGGCTCAGCAGTATTTAGCCGAGCATTATCATATTCACTTGACCTTTTCCGTAAGTACTGTACACAATCAGATCGAGAATATATTCCAGTGTTATTTGGAAGCCTTGGACGCTATGGAATACAAATTGGTTATGGGCAGTAAGGAAATTTTATCGTATGAAAAAATACGGCTGCAAAATGCGGAAAAGAGTGAATTTGGCTATTATTACCCGCTGCAGGTGGAGCAGCAGCTGATCAATTACTTGAAAATCGGCAATTTTGACCTTGCCCGGCAAACGCTGGATGAGATCATTGAAGGGAATTTCCAAAGTCCCGGTGTATCGATTGCCTTTGTTCGCTGCCTTATGCTCAATTTGGTCAGTACGATGATCAAGGCGGTCAGCGAAATCGGGAGTGTGCAGGAAAGCTTTCTGGTGCAAAATCCGAAATGGATTGAGCAGTTGGCCGCTTGTGAATCGATCCAGGATATGCACGAGCAGATGATCGCTTTCTTCAAAACGGTCTGTGAATATACATCATCCAAGCGGCAGCAAAATATCCAGTTGACCCGGCAGCAATCCTTGAACGATTTAATCGGCATGGTAAAAGCTTATATTCAAGAGCACTATAAAGATGCAAACTTGAATATCTCCATGATCGGCAATCATTTTGACATGAAACCCACTTACTTATCCAAGCTATTCAAGGATCAAACAGGAGAAGGCTTACTGGATACGATTAACAAGATGCGAATTGAACAGGCCAAGCATCTTATCACGGTGAAAAACAAAAACATTAACGAAGTAGCTGGCTGTGTCGGTTTCAATGATGTCAACGCCTTTATTCGTACGTTTAAAAAATACGAGGGGATTACTCCGGGTAAATTCAAGGAAATTTCGGCCTAGCTGAAAAATTGGAGATTTTGCAGATGCAGTTGGATGTTTTGATGATTGCAGGGTCAGATTTGGAGATTCATTTGGCGGTTTTCAAGATTGTTTCTTATGTAAGCGCAATCATAAAATAGAATGAAGAGTTCGAAGCAGAGTCATCCCTCGAACTCGCACATTCAATCCGGTTCTTCCGGAAAATCAGGAGGTCTCAAATGAGAAAAAGAAATCTTCTCCCTGCGCTGGCAGCGACCGTTTTAATGAGCAGCTTGGTTACTGCGTGCTCAACAAGCAAGCCTGCATCGGACGCCTCTACCAGCAAGAATCCCGCCGCAACGGCCGCCGACAAATCTCAAGCCACCAAATATCCCATCACAACAGACAAAACCCTGACTTACTGGAGCGAATTGCCCGGTAATGTGACAGGCGTCAAATCTAGCCACGGCGAGATCCCATTCTTCCAGGACTGGCAAAAGAAAACGGGCGTGCCTCTCAAATTCACTACAGTTCCAGCGACCAAGGGAAAGGAAGCGCTCAATGTACTTATTGCTTCAGGCGATCTTCCGGACATGATTGAATATGATTTTACGAAATCATTTCCCGGCGGACCTGAAAAAGCGATTAAAGACGGCTATATTCTTAAGCTGAACGATCTGATCGACAAGTATGCGCCGAACCTAAAGAAGTATTTAAAGGACCATCCTGAGGTTGACAAGATGGTTAAAACGGATAATGGAAGCTACTATTTGTTCCCTTTTATCCGTGGGGACGAGTATTTAAAAGTATTCCAAGGTCCGATTGTTCGCAAGGACTGGCTAGATGAGCTGGGACTGCCTATACCGACGACGATTGACGAGTGGTATACAACACTGAAAGCTTTTAAAGAAAAGAAAGGCGCAACCGCATCAGCATCATTCGTAAGTATGCCGCGTCCATTAAATGATTTCACTGCTGGTGGTTTCGTAGGTGCATTCGGTATCACCAAGGATTTCTATTTGGATAAGGGTCAAGTGAAATTCGGTCCAATGGAGCCTGGTTACAAGGAATTCCTGGCCACCTTCCAAAAATGGTACGCAGAAGGCTTGATTGATAAAAATCTGGCCACTGTTGATGTGAAAGCGATGGATGCTAACTTCTCGAATGGAGCGACTGGAGCTACAATCGGCAACGCGGGAGGCGGCATCGGTCGTTGGCAGCCGATTGTACAAGCGAAGGATCCGAAAGCAGTCCTTGCCTCAGCACCTTATCCGGTAATGAAAAAAGGAGATATATCGAAATTCGGCCAGAGGGATTTCGCATTCTCCTATGGCGGCGGGGTTGCGATTTCAGCTAAATCCAAAGAAGCCGAGCTTGCCACCAGACTTTTGGATTATGGCTACAGTGATGAAGGCCATATGTTCTTTAACTTTGGTACGGAAGGTGTCGCGCACAAGATGGACAACGGCTATCCGCGTTATACCGATCTGTTGATGAAAAATCCGGATAAACTGGCACCGTCGCAAGCAATGTCGCTCTATATCCGCGGTAATTACAATGGCCCGTTTGTTCAAGACAAAAGATACATTGAGCAGTATTTGGCACTTCAGACGCAGCGAGATGCTGTTGCGACCTGGGGTAAGACAGAAAGCGATAAATACCAGATACCGCCGATTACGCCGACTCCGGAAGAAAGCTCCGAGTTTGCGAAAATTATGAATGATGTCAACACACTCGTGGATGAAATGACCCTTAAGATCATTCTCGGGGCAGAGCCTATCGGCAGCTTCGACAAATACATGGAAAGGATCAAGTCACTGAAAATTGACAGAGCCATCGAAATCCAGAAAGCAGCTTTAGACCGATATAACAAGCGCTGATGTCTTTGATCAGGGGAGGGCCCAGATCCTCCCCTTCACTACAGAAAAAACTCCATGGAAGGGAGAAAAGAAATGGCCAAACCCGTTTCCATATCGCCAATCGGCGTAAAGCTCCGGAAGGATTCATTCGGAAGCAGGTTCGTTCGGGATTTTATACTCAACAAATATTTATATCTCATGATGCTGCCTGTAATCGGTTATTACGTCGTTTTTCATTACGCTCCCATGTATGGAGCCCTTATTGCCTTCAAGGATTACTCGCCTATCAAAGGAATTCTCGGAAGCGACTGGGTGGCGTTTGCGCATTTTAAAGATTTTTTCAGCTCCTTTTACTTCTGGCGGATCTTGAAAAATACATTGACCATCAGCTTGTTATCGCTCACCCTTGAGTTTCCAACTCCGATCATCCTGGCGCTCATTATCAATGAAGTACGAAACCGTGTTTTTAAAAATGTGGCTCAATCCGTAAGCTATATGCCGTATTTCATTTCTTTGGTAGTCATATGCGGGATCATTGTGCAATTTACCAACAACGGAGGTGTCATCAATACCCTGCTGACTTACTTTGGTTATGATGGGCAAGCGATGCTGCAAAAACCCGAGCTGTTTAGAGGGATCTACATTCTATCTGAAATTTGGCAAAGAATTGGTTGGGAATCAATCATTTATATAGCTGCATTATCGGCCATTGATCCGGAACAGTATGAAGCTGCACGCATGGATGGTGCCAGCCGCCTGAAGATGATGTTCTACATTACGCTTCCGGGTATTATGCCGACAATTGCCATCATGTTTATTTTACGGATGGGGAATTTGCTAAATGTTGGTTTCGAAAAAATCATTTTACTCTACAATCCTGTTACCTACGACACTGCCGATGTCATCTCGTCCTTTGTATATCGAAAAGGGTTATTGGAATTTAGCTGGAGCTACAGCTCTGCAGTCGGCTTGTTCAACTCTGTCATTAACCTGATCCTGTTAGTGTTAGCCAATCAATTAACCCGCAAGCTGAATAACAGCGGTCTATGGTAAGGAGGAGATACCTATGAAAACAGATTTCGGATTATCAGACAGAATCTTTAACGGGATTATTTACACACTGTTAATTGTGCTAATGATCATGACGTTATACCCGCTTATTTATGTGACTTTTGCTTCGATCAGCGATTCAAGCCAATTGGTCGGACATAAAGGCTTCCTGATTAAACCGATAGGCTTCAGTTTGGAGGCTTACAGGAGTGTTTTTAAAAATCCAGGCATCCTGACCGGTTACCGGAACACGTTATTCATTGTTGTCTTCGGCGTTGCCTTAAACCTGATCATGACTACCTTGGCGGCCTATGTACTCTCCCGTAAAAATGTCATGTGGAATCACTTTTTTATTTTCTTTATCGTGCTCACGATGTTTTTTAGCGGAGGCTTGATCCCTTTGTATCTGGTAGTTAAAGGTGTCGGGCTGATTGATTCACTCTGGGCCACGATCATTCCATTTGCTGTCAATACATTCAATCTCATCATCATGCGAACAGCGTTTCAAGCCGTTCCAGATAGTCTGGAGGAGTCCGCGAAGATAGACGGTGCCAATCATTTCGTCATCCTGCTGCGGATCATCATTCCGCTCTCCATGCCGGTTATTGCTGTAATGATTCTTTACTATGCGGTTGAAAAATGGAATGGCTGGTTCTATGCCTCCATCTTCCTGAAGGATCACGGATTATACCCGCTTCAGCTGATCCTTCGTGAGATTCTCATCTCCAACTCAACAGAGAGCATGGCCACCAACGCCGCCGCAGCCGACCAATATCAGCTTGGGGAGACCATTAAGTATGCAACCATCATCGTTGCTACATTGCCTATCCTGATCGTGTACCCTTTTTTGCAAAAATATTTCGTGAAAGGCGTTATGGTTGGAGCTGTAAAAGGTTAAAGCTGAATATCCCGGGCGATCGGCGTCTCCATATAAACCTTGACCTCTGCAAGCTGATCCGTTTGGCCAAGCGCCCACATCAGCTTGGGCACAATAGCATCGGTATTCATATCGCCTGAATAAATAATAGGCAGGTTGGCCATTTTTTTACCAACTTCGTAAATACTCAGATCCGTTCCTTCTTCAAGGCACTGCGTTGAAATGACTACGGCAATTCCAGCCTCGATCAGTTCTTGAAGCTTGGGCAGCAGGCTGCGCTCTTCCATGGGGATGCCGCCGCTGCCGAAGCTTTCGATAATGACGCCCCTGTAATGCGGCTTGATCAGATCAAACAGCTCGGGCTTCATGCCCGGATAGAGCTTTAAGAGCAGCACATCGGGGCATAACGAATCGAGCAACCGCACCGATTTAGCGGTGGATTCGCGGACGCGAGGTTTCGCATCCTCAGCATTGTTGTACCGAACTGTTTCCTGTTCAATGGTTGCAAAAACAGGAGAATTGATGCTTTCAAAGGCATGAGCGCTCTTCGATCGAATCTTGACCGCCCTAGTGCCCATGATCACTTTCCCGTCAAAAACAATATATACACCGCCAATCCCTTCCTTGATAAAGGTAACGGAGTCAGCCAAATTGCGTGGAGCATCACTGTTCTCGACATTCAGCGGGACCATAGAGCCCGTTACAATAACTGGCTTGTCCAGATCTTGAAGGATGTAGGTAAGGGCTGCAGAGGTATAAGCCATCGTATCCGTACCATGGGTGATGATAAAACCGTCATAGCTGTCATAATGTTCATATACGGCGCGGGCCATTTCACTCCAAGCTTCCGGCTGCATATTTGAGCTGTCTATGTTCATCAAGAGGATTCCATCCAGGTTGCCATCCAGATGAATGTCAGGGACAGCCTCGAGCAGCTCATGTGCCAATATGGCGGGCTTCAGTCCGTGTTCTCCTGGTGAAGAAGCAATCGTTCCTCCTGTAGCAATCAGTAATAGGTTTTTTTTCATCGTATAATCACCTTTCTCAGCCAGCTGTTCCATTACCATTGTACCTGATTTTGGGCATTTGTGCTTTCTCGCGTACGGGGTATGAAAATTTATATACTATTCTATAATTTTGAATTTACATTAATAATCATCTGGCTTATTATTGGCTTGAATAGGGATTCATGCGACGGAGGAGAAGAAACAATGTCACAAGTAATTGAAAAAGATTCTCGTATACCCGCTGAAAAAAGAATCGTATTTCTAGGGGACAGCATTACAGATCAAGGTACTTTTATTGCATTTTTGGATGCCTATTTTCAACAGCAAATGCCTGATAAAAAAATGAAGCTGATTAATCTGGGAGTTAGCAGTGAAACAGCTTCTGGATTAACTGAATCCGATCACCCCTTTCCGCGTCCTTGCATCCATAATCGACTTTTAAGGGCCTTGCAGGAAAGCAAACCGGAGTGGGTCGTGATATGCTATGGAATGAATGACGGCATATATTATCCATATTCCGATGAACGGTTTCAAGCTTACCAAGAAGGCATTTTGAGGGCTATACAGATTATTCAAAATAATGGAGCCAAAGCCATTGTCATGACACCTCCCCCTTTTGATCCTGGATCAATAAACGAAGACGTTCTTCAGCCGGAAGGAAGAGAAGCTTATAGCTACTTGAAGCCTTATGTCCATTATAACGAAGTGTTGAGACGCTATTCGGATTGGCTGCTCACCTTGAATTCCATTGCAGATGGGATTGTTAATATTTACGACCCGCTTCTTCAAGACAGGGAACAAAAACGAAAATCCAATCCTGCTTATCTTTCCGGTGACGGCATCCATCCAAATGCTTCAGGCCACTGGTTGATTGCGAAATCACTTTTGGACCATTTATTTAATATTTCATTGGAACAGATACCGGAGTATGTGGAACATCCTGAACAATCGGAAATATTCGCTTTGGTCTTGGAACGGCATTTGTTGTTAAGCTCAGCATGGAAGGAACACGTAGGTCATTCAAATCCCAATAAGGCGGAAGCCCTGTTATTAGATCAGGCCTTGATTCGAGGCGAAGAAATAGCAGCTCAAATTCGAGAGCGGGCCGCTCAAGAAGACCGTCATTCGATGAAAGCATCTGTTTGGAAGGGTTACGAACGAATCGATTTTTATTTGGAGGGGCGGGAAGGAATCGTCATTTTGCCAAAGTTTTTTGCGGAAGGCAGACCTTGGGTTTGGCGGGCTGAATTTTTCGATGCTTTTGCAACGGTGGATATGGCCTTATTGGAGCAAGGATGGCCTATTGCTTACTATAGACTTAGCAATATGTACGGGTGTCCTTATGAATTGATGCATCAATTCCAGAGCCATCTCATACAAACGTATGAGTTATCTCAGAAGGCAGTTATCTTCGGCTTTAGCCGCGGAGGTCTGTATGCTGTTAATTATGCCGTGACCTATCCGGAATGTGTAGCAGCATTATATCTAGATGCACCGGTTTTAGATATTCGTATGTGGCCGGGAGGAAAAGGGAAGGGGAGCGGATCTTCAATCGAATGGGAAAAATGTTTAGCCGTCTATGGACTCACCGATGAGAATTCAATTGGTTTTACAAATTCCCCGCTTGATTGCATCGATAGTTTATCAGGCTCCGATATTCCTATTATTATTGTCGCCGGAGATGTAGACGAAGATGTTATTTTATCTGAAAATGCTGCACTATTAGAGAAACGTTATCGTCAATTAAACGGAAAAATAAAGATGATTGTGAAACCTGGTATGGGTCATCATCCACACAGCCTCGAAGATCCGAAGCCTATAATTGATTATATCAAATTGTACGTTTAGAGGGTTTTTCGGGCGATGACGTGAGCATAAATACATGACACATTTTAGTTTGAAAACGGTTGCTGTATTCGCTTTTCCATGTATATAATAAATGAAAATGAGAGGAGAATATACATATGCCTTTAGTAGACATGCCCTTGGAACGGCTCGTTAAATATGAGGGAAGAAACCCGCGTCCAGCCGACTTCGACCCTTACTGGGACAGGGCTTTGGCGGAGATGAAAGCCGTAGATCCGCAAATGGAGCTCATTCCTAGTGAATTCCAGGTTCCATTTGCAGAATGCTTCGACCTATATTTTACCGGCGTCAGGGGCGCAAGGATTCACGCCAAATATGTTCGACCCAAGAACGCTCCAGGGAAACATCCGGCCGTCGTTCAGTTCCACGGGTACTCCGGGAATGCAGGCGATTGGCACGATAAGCTCGTTTATGCAGCGTTGGGCTTCTCGATCGCGTCCATGGACTGCCGGGGGCAGGGTGGCAAGTCGGAAGATACGGGAGGCGTCAAAGGAACCACTCAACACGGTCACATTATCCGCGGACTTGACGATCATCCGGATAATCTGTTGTTCCGCCATATATTCCTTGATACGGCGCAGCTTGCTTCGATCGTCATGGGGATGCCGGAGGTTGACCCGGAGCGCGTAGGAGCTTTCGGCGGCTCGCAGGGAGGTGCGCTTTCGATTGCTTGCGCAGCGCTTGAACCGAGAATCAAACGGCTGGCGCCGGTATACCCGTTCCTATGCGATTATAGACGCGTATGGGAGATGGATTTGGCGAACAACGCCTATGCCGAGCTGAAGACGTTTTTCCGCCATTTCGATCCGCAGCATAAGCGGGAAGAAGAGATTTTCACGAAACTGGGATACATAGACCTGCAGTACCTTGTCTCCCGCATCCGTGGAGAGGTCATGATGGGAGTCGGACTGATGGATCAAGTATGTCCTCCATCGACTCAATTTGCGGCCTACAATAAAATCACCTCCCCGAAGACGGTGGAGATATACCCTGACTTCGGACATGAAGGATTACCGGGCTTCCCGGACAAGACTGTACAATTCATGCTCGGACTTTAATTGCACAGCGGGAATATCCTATCTCGTTCCGCTTACGTACACTGGCATTAGTAAACCTCCCAATTGTGTATCGATTGGGAGGTTTTCAGTTTTTTGTTGTTCACAGCAATTAAGCCAGAGTTATTGCGGATCCCGTCCGTAAAATATGGCTCGTCTGAACGAGCGGCGAGCGGCTCTGTAATGTTCCCGAACATTGCATTTCGTACACTAGGACGAGGTCGGGATTCTCGTATTTTAAGAAACAATGTATTCTGTACATTGGTTTTCTTGGAACAGCTCCATTTAAGAGGGACGGTGGCAATTTTAATGTACGGTATACACTGTTATCTAATTCTCTGAGACGAGCAAAAAATAACATTGCACATTTTACATTGTTCTTGTCTAAATCCCCTTTTTGGGACACCTGCTTAGTCAGTCAGCGTCTAAACGGACACACCTGCTTAGTCGGGCAGCGCCCAAACGGATACACTTCCGCCATTGACCGGGAAGGCGGCATAGCCGTCATCATCGATGGTCACCCGCTCCTTGCGGGTGTTGGTCAAATCCAGCCATTGTTCTCCGGCTCGGGTTTCTCCGACAAACATGCGTTTTTCCCCTTGATCTCCGTTGGAAATGACAACGGCACAGCCGGAACGCTCAATCTCTTCAACACCGAAGCGTACCCATCCTATGGTATTCGGATGATCGAAATAGTCCTCTTGTTTTCCATATGTTTTATGGTAACGGGCATAAAGAAGGGGGTCGATGGCCAGCTTTTTCCCATCAATCGGTTCGGGTCCGCCAATCCCGTAGTAATCCCCATAAAAGACTACGGGATACCCATCCTGACGGAGCAGGATAAGGGCATAGGCGCTTTGCTTGAACCAATCGCTCACCCAGGACTCCAAGGCTTCATGGGGCTGCGAATCATGGTTGTCCACGAAAGTTACGGCACTAAGCGGGTGAGATTTAACCAAAGTATCATCAAACAAGGTCCTGAGGTCAAACGATTTTCCGCCCTGTGAGGCAGCATATAATTTATAATGGAGCGAAACATCGAACAGATCAATTTTGTAATCCACCGTGTCCAAATAATTCTGGCAAGCCGCAAGATCCGGTTTCCAAAACTCCCCCACGATATAGAAGTTTTCACCACGAGTCTGGGTCATTTCCGTTGCAAAATCCTTGATAAAGTTATGGTTGATATGTTTAATGGCATCCAGACGATATCCATCGCATTGTAAGGTTTCAGCCAGCCATTTCCCCCATTTAATCATTTCTTGTCGCACATCCGGGTGATTGTAATCGATGTTGGCAAACATTAAATAGTCGTAATTGCCAAACTCAAGATCCACATGATCATTCCAGCTTTTATTTTCACCCAGAATCCGAAATATGCCTGTCCTATTTTCCCTCGCATCAAAATCAGTTCCATTAAAATGCCCAAAATCCCATTTAAATGCCGAATATTGATCTCCCCGTCCGGGAAATGTGAACTTGGTCCAGCCTTCAATCTCGAAGGGCTCAGAAATATCTTCATTTCGATTATGCGCATCGACTTGAATGACCCGAAATACCTCTTTCTCGTCGGCACCTGCTTTATGATTCATCACGATATCCACGTAGACCGCGATACCTTGTTCGTGACAGGCGCCAATCGCTTCTAACAGCTCATCTTTGGTTCCGTATTTGGTGCGAACTGTTCCCTTTTGATCAAACTCTCCCAGATCGTAAAGATCGTAAGCACTGTAACCCGTATCATCAGATGGACTGCATTTTGTCACAGGCGGAACCCACACTGAATTAATCCCGCGTTCCTTCAATTCAGGAGCTGCTTCCTGCAGCCTTTTCCAATGAGAGCCGTCCGCAGCAACGTGCCACTCAAAAAACTGCATGATGGTATGATTGCGTTCCACGCTGATTAATCCCCCTCTTATATTTGCCGTTTAGGCTTGTATCTTTAATAGTCGTTACCCAATGGGCATTAAGGCGAACCTTATTTAAATTCCATAGACAGCTTTTATTGCTGCAATATTGGAAATAAACGGGCTAGTGAAGCGCTCTTATGATGTAGTATCGGAGTTTAACGGACCATTTAAACAAGTTCAGAAATGCCGCTGATTTTAATGAGTAATTGTCAAAAGAGCACAAAAGGATAATAATAAACTATGGGATTCTAAAAGCAAAAGCAAGGATAGGGATGATACACAGCTGTGAACGACAAAATTGTAATGCCCGTCTGGACGTTCGGTCTTTTCATTGTAGTCATGAATACAACCATGTTTAATGTTTCCATTCCAAGTATTATCAGCGAGCTGCGAATCTCGGCGGATTTGGCTTCGTGGATCATTTCGAGCTACTCCATCGGCTATGCGTTATCTACGGTCATATACAGCAGGCTCTCGGATACTGTGCCGATTCGCAGGCTGCTGTTTGTGGGCCTCACCATCCTCGGGCTGTCCTCCGTGTTCGGCCTCTTTGCCCATGATTTCAATGCGCTCCTGACCGCGCGCATTCTTCAATCGGCCGGCGCGGGCGCCATGGCCGGGCTCGGTCTCGTACTGGCCAGCCGCTATATCCCGTACGAAAGGCGCGGCCGAGCCATCGCCATGATTTCGGCTGGCAGCGCCATGGCATTCGGCCTCGGGCCGATTGCCGGGGGCTTCATCAGCGAGTACTTCGGCTGGAACGGCTTGTTTGCCGTTACCTGCCTTGTCCTCGCTGTGCTGCCTGTACTGTTTCGGCTGCTGCCCAAGGAGCAGCCGAAGGCTTTTCGCTTCGACGGCATCGGCGCCGTCTTGACCGTGGTCAATGCGGCCACTCTCTTGATGGCCGTCACTCACAGCTCCCTGATCTGGCTGGCAGGGAGCATCGGTTCATTCATGGTGCATGCCTGGCACTTGAAAATAGCCAAGGAACCATTCATCAACCACAAGCTGCTCAAGATGCCGGCTTACAGGAAGCTTGTTATGATCGGCTTCAGCGTGCTGGTGGTGAACCTCGGCAATTTGTTTATGATGCCGCTTGTCCTCGCTCATTTGTTTGACAAATCGGCACTGGCGATCGGCTTCTTCATCGCCCCGGGTGCGATTTTGTCTGCCTTTCTCACACGTTTTGTCGGTCGGTGGATTGATCGCTACGGGAATATGCGGTTTCTGCTGCTCGGACATGGCATACTTGCAGTCGTTATGGCTGTATGCATGGTCGAGCTGGCTGTCTCCCCGCTTATTATTTTAGGCGGCTATCTCTTTTTCTCGCCTGCCTTATCCGCCACGATGGCCTCGTTAAACAACGAAACCTCGCGCATTCTGCCCAAAGAATGGATTGGCTCCGGCATGGGGCTGATGCAGCTGATTCAATTTTTCGGCGGATCGGTTTCTGTAGCGGCTTGCGGACTGCTGCTCACTCTTCAGAAAAATTTGCCTCCGGTTGATGCCTACAAGCATGTTTATGGCGTGTTATTTTTGATGAGTGTTGGCTCAATGGCTGTGCTGTTTATGTACAAGCGTACCGCTAAGGAAGGGTACAAAGTGACCATCCAGCAATAGTATGGGGATCCGGCACATCCAAACCAAGGGAGCTAAAGGATACATTATGGGAATTCAACATATCACTGCATTTGCTGAGAAAAAAGTTACCTGGCTGGAACTTTTTTATGATCTGCTTTTCGTAGCTGCAGTTTCAAAAGCAAGCCATGTCTTGTTACATGTCGAGAATGGTTCAATTCCCGCTGAATACTTAACTAAATTCGTCCTCATTTTTGTTCCGATCTGGTGGGCTTGGGTGGGGCAAACTCTATTTGTAAACCGCTTTGGACAAGACATCTCATCACACCGTATATTTTTGATTATTCAATTGTTTTTTGTATTAATCATGACGGCCAGCCTATCCGTTAATTTTGATCAAACCTATATTCCATTCTTTATAGGCTATGTTGGTTTAAGAGCCATGACAGCCATTCAATATCTTTCGGTACATAAAAAAGAAGCAGCTCATAGAAAGATAACTGCTCATTATTTGGGGAGTCGCTTTTGGATTGGTTTGTTGATATCTTCCTTCTCACTGTTCTTTGACTCATGGATTCGTTATGCCGTTTTGTATGCGGGCATTGCTGTAGACATTTTGATCCCATTAATTGGGCGGAAATACTTGGTGAAAACCCCCATAAATACTTATCATTTATTAGAACGCTTCTCGTTGTTTACCCTCATTCTACTTGGTGAATCCGTAATCAGTATACTTGCAGTATTACAGTCTAGCTACTGGAATTGGCAATCTATTGTATTTGCCTCCATGACTTTTTTATTAATTATTGCTATGTGGTGGCAATATTTTGAGAATCTTGAAAAGAAAGTGAACAAAAACATACAAACGGTCGGCCAAACCATTATTTATGGACATTTAGTCATTTATTTATCCATGTGTATGATTGCAGCTTCAATCCAGTTGTTATTTTTGGAACAATTAAAACATTCATTTATGTTATTTTTTATTTTTGGATCTGTACTGCTCTACTTTTTGTCAACTTCATTGGTTTTTCATAAATTTAGACACGTAGATCAAAGACTGGGGATATACCATTTAGCCTTATTTTTAGGGTTACTTGGAGGCTTTTTTATATTAGATTTGTTTGTCCTTGTACCCAATTACATGATCATTGGAGAAATTATGTTGTTCTTTGTTGTGTATGCTAAATTAACGAGTTGAACGATAGGAAAAGAGAGCGGACGGGCATGCTTGTAGTGCCAATCAATATTCCCCCAATATGCTGATACAATCAAAACAAGCACTTACGTTGATAACAAATCCATTTTGATTGACCAACCTGGCAGGTCAGTTAATTACCAGTTTTCCTTCGGCACTCTCCGCGACCACAGTAACTTCCCACTCGTTTTTGACCGGCGCAGCGCCCCAGCGGTGTGTAACCCCCGCTATCCATTCCGGGGAGTAAAACTCGTCAGCAGCCGCCTTTGAAGTCCACAGATAAATACCGATGACGGAGGTACCGTCCTCGGTGAACCCGAAGTACTTTCTAATCAACCCAGGAATGCCCGGATAACGATCCGCAACCTCTGTAAATTGCTTCTGTATGGCTGGCTTTGTCAATTCGGCGGGTACTTGGTACGTCCACATAACACAATACATAAGATCACGCCTCCCTAAATATTTGAACTCAAAATCATGCTTCATTTGAACCACTTCATTAGCCCTTGGGGCGGATAGCTACCCCTCGAGTGCATTAGAGTGGATTAATATGGCTATATATTTCGACAATGTGTCCAGAATCCTTCAAGTGGGATTTCGCGAAAATATGAGCCAGAGTAGATTGTTTGAAAGAGCGGGAGGATATGTATTTTAGCGATAATACGGTGAACCGTATCACAAATAGTGGTAAAGCGGAGAATCGAGTTTTTCCTTAAACCAAAGGTCGATGTCCTCAATATTTTAGGCCGGCCTTTTTCCTTTGATGCAAAAACAGCATACATCTGATAGGATAAATCTGATGAAGATTCCAGAAGGTGTGTGAATGGACCGATGCTGCATTTATCTGTCGATATGCTGGAGAGAGTCGGATTTTTGATCGCAATCGCGTTTGTCTTTTCTCGCAGCCGCTGGATGCGTAATTATATGAGCTATCAGGGTGACAAGGCGTACCAATGGAAGTTTATTCTATTTTTCAGTGCGTATGCGATCATTGGCACCTATTCCGGTGTAACTGTTTCCGAATATACCTATCAGCCGGCACCCTGGATTGGCGAAGTCTCACCTTCGGCAGCGATCGCCAATTCGCGTACCGTAGGGGTGGTCATTGCCGGGCTGCTCGGCGGCTGGAAGAGCGGATTGATCGTCGGCGCCGCTGCTGGATTGCATCGATACAGCTTGGGCGGCTTCGTAGCCGTAGCCTGTATGATCGCCCCGATTCTGCAGGGGCTTCTGTCCGGCCTCTATCGCAATGCGCTGAAACGGCGTTTTCGCAAGGTATCGTCGATGCAGCTCGCGTTTGTGATCGGCTTTGCCGCTGAATCGCTGCAAATGGCTTTGATTCTCCTGCTGGCCAAGCCTTGGGAGCAAGCCATCGGCTTAGTATCGCTGATCGGCTTGCCGCAAATTCTCGCCAACAGCATCGGCGTTGCCCTCTACTTCGTGCTGTACAATACGATAGAGCGGGAAGAAGACCGAATCGGGATGGAGCACGCGCAAAAAGCATTGCAGATCGCAGACAGGACCATGCCCTTATGGCGCTTGGAGTTTGAAAGGGCAGTTCGTGAAATTTCCAAAGTGCTGAATCAGGAAATGAATGCGGTAGGTGTATTTTTCAGCAAGAACGGCTCGAAATGGGTCATCGAGGGCAGGAAAACCAAGTACTACATCGATCTCTTTATTGAAATACCCAACAAGAAGCCCTTCGGCCAATTTCGGTTATATTATTTAAGGGAGCAAGATGTTAATCCATCCAGGCGGCGTATGCTGGTCTCACTTGCGGGATTGCTTTCTCAGCAATATGCCTTTGTGGAATCCGAGAGGCAGTCACAGCTGCTGGCTGATGCGGAAATTCGCTCGCTGCAGGCGCAAATGAATCCTCATTTTCTTTTTAACGTGCTGAATACAGTAAGATCCTATGTTCGGACCAAACCTGAAGAAGCGCGGCAGATGGTCAATCACTTGTCCAAATTCTTACGTAAAAACATGGGTAACAGCAACCAGACTATGGTCTCTATTCGGGATGAAATTGAATTGGTCATGGCCTATCTGAACCTGATCAAGGGGCGGCTAGGCGATCAACTGGAATTTACAACAGACATTGATGAACGTGTATTGAATCATTCCATACCGCCTTTTACCATACAGCCGCTGGTGGAAAACGCGATTGTTCACGGGCTCAAAAATATCAACAGAATCGGCATCATTCAAGTACGGATCAAGCAAGAGCTGGATGGCAGCGCACTTCATGCTCGAGTCACGGTCGAGGATAACGGAGTGGGCCTGAAGAGAGGGCAGCTCGATGGCCAGGAGGATCATGCCGGTTTGGCTTTAAACAATATCGAGCAGCGTCTGAGCTACCATTATGGTAAAGAACACCCGCTAGAAATCGAAAGTAAGCGGGGAGAAGGAACAAAAATCAGCTTTTGGGTGAGGTGAAGGTGCAAATGGGGTGGAATGTCGTGATTGCGGACGATGAAGCGCCGGCAAGAGAAGAGCTGGCCTATTTGCTCGAGCAAATTCCGGATGTGGATCAGATTACACAAGCGGTCTGCGGGATGGATGCGATCCGCAAAGTGAAGGAACATGGGCCGGATCTGATTTTTCTCGATATGGAAATGCCGGATATCAGTGGTCTTCAGGTAGCAGAAATCGTTGGAGAATCGAATCCGCAGATGAAAATTGTTTTCTCCACCGCGTATGATCAATATGCGATTGAAGCGTTCAAGCTCAGGGCCTTTCATTACATGCTCAAGCCTTACGATGAAGAGGATTTGAATATTATTTTTCGGGAATTGGGCAAAAAAAGGCAGGAAACAAGTCCGACTGCAGCCTCATCTGCAGCCGCAGGAACGTCCAGTGTGAAGCTGGCGCTTGAAATGGAAGAGGGCATTAAGTATGTATCACCTAAGGACATTGTTTTCATAAGCAAAGAAGGCAAATATGTGCAGGTTCATACCGCAAACAAGGCGTATGATGTTGCTTATCCTCTCTTCGAGCTGGAGCAAAAGCTGGAGCCGTTCGGCTTTTTCCGCTGCCACAAAAGCTACATCGTAAACCTTGCTTCGATTGTGGAGCTACGGAATTGGGTTAATGGCGCTTACAATCTTGTGATGGATGATTCTTGCAAAAGCACGGTTCCGGTCAGCCGAAATTATGTAAAAGAGCTGCGTTTGAGGCTGGAAATCTGACATCATAATAGCCGAATCATGCATGATGCGTCCAAAGCATTTCAGGTTTTTTGCAAACGCTTTATACTTAGATGCAAGCGCTGTCATTGTGTAATTAAAGTCATTTGCGCGAACATAAAATGCCTGGAGGAGAGAAATCATGAAAAACAAGTTTGTCTCATATTTGATCTGGGGTGCAGTAGCAGCGTTGGGTGCAGCAGGTTTTGCAATGATTGCGCTCTCAAGCGGTGAAACCATTTCGGCAGCGTGGCTGATTATTGCAGCGATTTGCACGTATGCGTTTGCTTATCGGTTTTACAGCCGTTTTATCGCCAGAAAAATCTATCAGCTGGATGACAACCGGGCTACTCCGGCACATGTACATAATGATGGCAAGGATTTTGTGCCGACTAACAAATTTGTACTCTTCGGCCACCACTTTGCCGCGATCGCGGGAGCAGGACCGCTCGTTGGACCCATCCTGGCCGCACAAATGGGCTACATGCCAAGTATCTTGTGGATCATTATTGGTGCTGTATTGGCAGGGTGTATCCAAGATTTCATAACACTCGTTGGTTCCATGAGAAGAGACGGTAAGTCGCTGGGTCAAATGGCCAAGGACGAGGTAGGCCGTTTCGGTGGCACCTTAGCATCGCTTGCAACCCTTGCCATTCTGATCATCATTGTTGCGGTTCTCGGACTGGTCGTTGTGAAAGCGCTGGCAGAATCCCCTTGGGGCTTGTTTACGATCGCAATGACCATGCCAATCGCCATTTTCATGGGCTTCTATATGCGATACATCCGTCCCGGCAAGGTTATTGAGGGTTCCATTATCGGCTTTGTGCTTCTGATGATCACCTTATGGGCAGGTCAATTTGTAGCGGAAAATGCAGTGCTGGCCAAAATGTTTACCTTTAGCGCGCCACAGATTGCCCTGATGATGGTTATTTATGGATTAATTGCTTCCATATTGCCTGTGTGGGTACTCTTGGCGCCACGCGATTATTTAAGCTCCTTCCTCAAAATCGGAGTGATCATCTTACTCGCTGGCGGCATTATGGTAATCCTGCCTGAACTAAAAATGCCGGCTGTGACCAAGTTTATCGACGGTACAGGGCCTGTCTTCTCGGGCAATATGTTCCCATTCCTGTTCATTACCATCGCCTGCGGCGCTGTTTCCGGATTCCATTCTTTGATTTCCTCCGGTACAACGCCAAAGCTTATTGAAAAAGAAAGCCATGCGCCTTTCATTGGATTTGCCGGGATGGCTGCCGAGTCCTTCGTTGCCGTGATGGCGCTGATTGCGGCATGTTCCCTCGAACCAGGCATTTACTTTGCCATGAATGCTTCCCCGGCTGTCATTGGAACAGATGCTGCCTCAGCAGCATCCAAAATCTCGACCTGGGGCTTTACCCTCACAGCTGATCAAATTACGGCAACCGCCAAGGAAATCGGTGAAAAATCGATCTTGTCCAGAACGGGCGGTGCGCCGACTCTTGCGGTAGGGATGGCTGAAATCTTCACTTCCTTCCTGGCAGGAGCCAAAGCGTTCTGGTACCATTTCGCGATTTTGTTTGAAGCTGTTTTTATCTTGACGGCGGTTGATGCCGGGACTCGTGTAGGCCGTTTTATGCTGCAGGATCTGGTAGGAAACTTCTATAAACCATTTGCCCAAACCAAAGTGTTCAGATATAATTTCATTGCTTCGCTGATCGTTTGCGCTTTATGGGGTTACTTCTTGTACCAAGGGGCGATCGACCCATTCGGCGGCATTAATTCCCTATGGTCCCTATTCGGAATCGCCAATCAAATGTTGGCTGCGATTGCGCTCGCAGTTGGAACCACGATTATAATCAAGATGGGCAAAGCCCGCTATGCCTGGGTAGGTATCCTTCCATTTGTTTTCCTTGCTGTGACTACGCTGACTGCCGGATTCCAGAAAGCTTTCTCCGGTAATACCAGCATCGGATTCCTGTCGGCGGCCAGGAAATATCAAGCCGGAATTGACGCCGGAACTGTGATCGCACCTGCCAAAAATATGAATGTCATGCATCAAATCGTAACCAACAATTATGTTGATGCTTTCCTGACCATTGCATTCGGAATTGTGGTCATTCTCATGATTATTGAATCCTTACGGGTTTGGTACAATATCGTTGTGCAAAAGAAGCAGCTTCAACTGAAAGAAGCACCATTCGTGCAATCCAATTTGGGGGCCTGATGCCAATGACAGCCATTATGAAGTTTGCCAAACAAGCCCGAACAACCATTAAGGTTATTTTTAATATTCCAGATTACGACAAGTATTTGAAGCATCAGCAAGACCATCATCCCGATCAAACCCCTCGGACGGAAAAAGAGTACTATATGGATTGTCTCAAAGATCGCTATGAGAGCGGTAAAATCAGAGGCTGCTGTTAAATAGAAAACGGAGTGCATGGGCCAGCCAGGCCTGATGTGCTCCGTTTTTTCATTTCTGGACTGCAAACTGTACATGAAACCCAGACATGGGTAAAATAATAAGGCAGCAACGTCACAGCCGGAGCAGCATATCACATTTGAATTTGGAGGTCTAGAAAAATTACATGTCCACAGTTGCCAGCATTGCAATGATCCTTATTTTAATTGTTTTAATCGGGATTCTATTTATGCGATACTTCCCGGCATTCGGCGGTAAATTGACTCCGGAACAAGTCCATACATACAACAGTCTGCATAACTTCTCCAAGGGAAAGTTCGTTTATGATCTGCCTTCGCCCATGGACATAAGCTTCAGAGGATACATGTCTATGGTAAAAGACTCATTAACAAGGCATACGAATAGAAGACCGAGAGAGCCGCTTCCCATGGTTCCAATAGACTTTGGTCCAGTTCCAGACCATGAAACAAGAATGACCTGGCTGGGTCACTCCGCTTTGTTGCTTCAAATGAACGGTAAAACGATCTTGATTGACCCTATGTTTGGCAGCTCCCCTTCGCCATTTCCAGGTATAGGGAGTAAAAGATACAGCGGCAAGCTTCCTTTTGAAATTGAAGATCTTCCGCCGATTGATGCTGTGATTCTCTCCCATGATCATTACGATCATCTGGATTATGGCTCTATCAATAAGCTTAAAGAGAAAATCGGACAATTCTTTGTACCACTCGGAGTAGGGCGCCATTTACGTAGATGGGGCATTGAGCCAGGGAAGATTCAAGAGTTCAACTGGTGGGATGAAGGTTCATTCGGCAAGATTCACTTGGCATGTACGCCTGCCAGACATTTCTCGGGAAGAAGTCTTGGGGATCGTGACACGAGCTTATGGTGTTCATGGGTGATTGAGAGTGAGCACAGCAGCCTATTTTTTAGCGGAGACGGCGGCTATGGACCTCATTTTGCCAAAATTGGAGAGAAGTATGGACCTTTTGACCTAACCACGATCGAATGCGGTCAATATGACTCACGTTGGCCTTCCACTCATATGATACCTGAAGAGACTGTTCAAGCCCATCTCGATGTCAAAGGTAAATTGCTAATCCCGATTCATTGGGGTGGTTTTACACTGGCCTTTCATGATTGGACGGATTCGATTGAACGGGCAGCCAAAGAGGCCAAAAGACGAAATACAGCTCTATCCTCTCCGAAAATTGGAGAACCGGTGATCGTCGGCTCTGCTGATTACCCTCATGCAGCTTGGTGGAAGTAGAAAGGTTGGATGTGCTATATGTACAGGTTGATCGTTATTGTATAATAGAGTGCAGCAAGAAGACTAGGAATCAAGGAGATAACCATGAGAAGAGCTTCCCTTATTCAACCAAATGCCGAAGAATGGCTCGGAAATTTTCATTTTTCAATTCCACTCAA
Organism: Paenibacillus sp. GP183; assembly: GCF_900104695.1. Taxonomy (NCBI): domain Bacteria; kingdom Bacillati; phylum Bacillota; class Bacilli; order Caryophanales; family Paenibacillaceae; genus Paenibacillus; species Paenibacillus sp. GP183. The sequence goes on along the minus strand of NZ_FNSW01000001.1, from coordinate 1,928,154 downwards.
GGTCAGATACAGCGAGACCGACATGCTGGGGCATCTCAATAACGTCAGCTATTTTATTTATTTCGAACAAGGCAGGGTCGATTATTTCGAGCATCTTGGCTTGTCGGATTATTTATTTAATGAAGAAGCGATTACCGTTGTCGCGGATCTGGAGTGCCAGTATCTGGCACAGGTATATCTGAAAGAGCCATTAAAGCTGTATATAAGAACAGCCAGTTTGGGGCGAACTTCTTTGGATTTGGAATATGCCTTGGTTGAAGAGACCAATGGTCAGTTGAAAGCTGTCGGCCGCGGGGCGATAGTTCGTGTAGACACAAAGAGCGGAAAAAGCAGTCGATTGCCTGAAGCCGCCCGGGACATAATTCGTTCCTTTGAAGGGAAGAGTCTGGCCGAGTAATCGAACAACGGAGAATCAGATGTTTAATGCTTCATTTATAAAGGGTAATGTTTAGGTGTGACAAACTTTTAATTGAGGTGAGCACACATGGACGAGTTTAAAGAGAGTGATAAGCGGATCGAGCAAAAAGGAAACAGGGACCATCCGGAGCAATATCCGACGGAAAAGGAAAGCCTGTTTGATATGTTTGAAAGCGAGCAAAACGTAGACCCTATCCCGATGGAAGACTTGAGCATGGAGAAAAAGGAAGAGAAGCCAAAGGAAGAATCCAAGCATCGTTCTTCAAGCGCCAATAAATATAAATCCGGTTTCGAATGAACTGAAAAATGGACAGGGGCGGACGAGGAAAAAATGTTAACGATTACCTCATATAGTGTAGAGATGATTAAAGACCCATTTGGTATTTTAACAGGAAAGCGATATGAGTTTTTGCTGGATCTCGAGGTGCCTAAGGATGACGAGCTTTTTTCTGAAAATGGGCTGTACATCAGAGTCATCTACTGGGTAGAAGGGGAACAGGCCGGGATCGTGAAATATCAATTCCTCGAGAAGCAAACAGACCGTTATCTGGAGTTCGATATGGAAGAGGACGAAGCCGCATTTGTGGAACAATTCTGCAAAGTGCATTTCATGGAAGCTGAGGAGTGAATAGGCTCGAGATTTAAAGAAACCCATTACGGTTATCCTAATGGCTGAAGTAAAAGTGGGAAAGGAGGATGTCTTCAATGGATTCCAAGAGTCTTGAAGAAAAACTCGCCGGACAGCTCGCAGAAAGTGAAATCGAGTTCGAGGATGCCGCAGAGGATGCCCGTAAAAGGCTCCCTGTCAAGACAGAAATCCGGATTCAGGCACTGATCGATCCTGTGGTGGAAGAAACCAGGCGATATCGGCAAATGGCAGAAGAAGTGGATGCGCGCTATAAGCGATATGATGAGCTGGTGGATCAATCGAAAGACATTCAGGAATAAAGCAAGCTCATTTGATAATTTTCAAGGACACGATATATTCATACGCAAAGGAACGAGGGATGAGAAACACAAATCCCTCGTATTTTTTGGTTGTGCGGCGGTGAAAAATTTCAATATATTCATCATCGATCAATTCCGTACATTTCTCATCCGCATAAATCAAACCATCCTCGACTTCTTTCATCGCTTCGATCAGAATGTCTTTGGAAGGAAGCTGACCGTCTATTTTTGTATATACCGTCCCGGTCGCACCATGATCCTGCACCACGATCATGACCTTTTTTATAGTTTTGGAAAGGCTATTCTGTTGCGAGGAGCTCATTAGTTATCCTTCTTCCATACACGTTTAGTGATATCTTATGTCGGAACCATAGACTCGGACTAGGCTGATGTTCAGGTATTTCCAATCCAGATGCATATTCTGCTTCCGGCCTGTGAACGCTAATTGAAAGAATTTCCTGTGTGCAGGGAGGCGTGAATTGGTTTGGGGAAAATGGTTGTGTGGGCATCACTGCTGATTTGGGTCAAAACCTATTACATCCAGCGGTTCGCTTTCGAGCTCCCTGTGGAGGGGGCGTATCAGGAATTTATTTTATGGATGAATCCGATAAGCTCCACGCTCTGCATGCTTGTAATGGGAATGCTCATTTTCAGACGCTATCCACGATTTGCAATCCTCCTGGTCAGCTTTTTTTCCTCATTAATCTTATCGATCAATCTCATTTACTATCGCTGCTTTAACGACTTCATCACATTTCCTGTACTCATGGAGTCCTCGAATTTGGGGGATTTATGGAGCAGTATTCTCGCCTTGGTCAGGATCACGGATTTATTTCTTTTCACGGATACGCTGCTCTTGGCCGTTTGGTTATATAAGAAGAAACAATCCCCCGTCAAACCATTAAACCGACTCCAACTATTAGCGCTTTGTCAAACCAGTGTTGTCCTCTTTGCAGTGAACCTATGCATGGCCGAATCTGTGCGTCCAGAACTTCTAAGCCGTACATTTGACCGCCAAATTGTCGTAAAAAGCATCGGTGCTTTTAATTATTTTGTGTATGATGCAGTGGTGAATTTGAGGCTCGAATCCCAAAAAGCGTTGACCGGTAAGCGTCATCTGGCTATGGCAGAGAGCTACAAGCAGCAAATGCCGCGGGATCAAATGAATCCGAGCATGTTTGGCATCGCCAAAGGACGGAATGTATTTCTGATTTCCATGGAATCGTTGCAAAGCTTTGTTATCGGGCAGTCCAGCAGCAACCAGGAGATTACTCCCTTTCTCAATCATTTGTTAAAAGAGAGCTTTTATTTCGATAATTTTTATCATCAAACGGGACAGGGCAAAACGTCAGACGCTGAATTTATGATCGACACCTCGTTATATGCGCTCCCGAGTGGCGCCGTTTTTTTTACCCACCCGAACAATGCTTATCAAGCCTTGCCGAAGACACTCAAGGAGCATGGTTATTATCCCGCGGTTTTTCATGCAAATCACAAAACCTTCTGGAACCGTAATTTAATGTACCCGGCACTTGGGTATGAACGATTCTTTTCTTCTGCTGACTATCAAATTTACGCGGCAAATTCCGTGGGATGGGGACTAAAGGATATTCCCTTCTTTGAGCAATCAATAGGTTTGATCAAGTCGCTTCCCAAGCCTTTTTACTGCAAGCTCATAACCTTAACCAATCACTATCCCTTCACACTGGAAGCCAAGGATAGGCTGATCGCGGAATACGATTCAAACTCTGGAACACTCAATCGGTATATACCGTCCGTTCGATACATGGATGAGGCGTTGAAGCAGTTTTTTGAGCAGGTCAAAGCTGCGGGGCTGTACAACAACTCCATGTTCATTTTGTATGGAGATCACAATGGGATCTCTCAAAAACACAACAAGGCCATGGCCGCCTTTCTGGGCAAAAAGAAAATCACGCCATTTGATCATATTCAGCTCCAAAAAGTGCCGCTGTTCATTCACATTCCCGGCGTTTCGGGACAAACCATCCACACCCTTGGAGGCCAGGTAGATTTGAAGCCGACGATTCTTCACCTGTTAGGGCTCGAGGCAGAGCGCGAGGTGCGCGTTGGGAATGATTTGTTTGGATTGAATAGGCCTGAATTTACGGTGCTGCGAAATGGCAGTTTTATTACGGATAAGCTGGTGTTCACTCGGAATAAATGCTATGACAAAGCAACCGGAGAGAAGACAAATGCAGCAGCATGTGAACATTGGAAGGAGAAAGCTGCAGAAGCATTGAACTATTCGGACAATATTATTTTTGGGGATCTCTTAAGGACGATAGCGCATTGAGCGTAGAGTGATTCCAGAAGCATGTCGGTACGACAAGAGGCTGCACTAGACATAATACCACTGTCGATTTCAGGGTATTACGACTAGTACAGCCTCTTTCAATTACTTAAAACGAACGGATCGCGCTAAGGCAGCTCTCTCATTTTTTCCGTGATCGGCGTCCTTGGCTTGACGGGGGGAATTTCGGCAGGATAGCCGATACCTAAGATTCCGATCACATCGTAGTCACCCGGAACCTCCATGAGTTCACGATTGTGAGCGGCGGCGCCTAACGAACTCCAGGTCACTCCAAGACCAGCTGCAGTTGCAGCCAGCTGGAAATTTTGCGCGAAGGAGGCTGCTGCGATTACATTCTCATCCCTGGCTAGCTGAGAAGACGCTGGCTGTGATAATAAAGCCAGAAGAACAGGAGCATCCCCAAAATTAGCTTTATGGTTTAGCTTAATCCTCGTTTCTGGTCCGATAAAAACGATCTCCCAGGGCTCTGTCATGCGATGATTCGGCGCATAGCTTGCGGCTTCCAGCCACGATAAAACTTGCTCCCGAGCTACAGGGTCAGTTTTGAATTTTTTAATATTACGGCGAGCCATTATGGCATCCATAACATCCATGTGAAACATCTCCTTTGTTTATTCCGAATCAAAAATAAGTATGATGAACAATGTCATTGTACCATCATCCTTAATCCGGAAGCGAACGTCATTAGCGGAATTTAAGTCCTATTGGGATATTATGAGCCTAATTGAATCCGTTATCCGAAAATCCGTGATTCAGATTCTAGGCAACCAAATGATGTTAAACAAAAGTTTTACATTCCCTTAACGTTTCACATGCATGAATTTTACAATGGCTTGTTAAGATAACTGAGGATGATAAAAACAAAGGAGGACATGCTGACAATGTCAAAGTTCATGTCGAAAAAAGGAATCATTTTTGCGATTTCAGCAATTCTATTAATGGGGGTTGTAGCAGGTTGCGCTAATACAGATAATAAGAACGCAGCTTCTGCTTCACCAAAAGCTTCTGCACCTGCAGCTACTACTTCCGCAACAGCTGCTCCAACTGCTTCTGCAACACCAATCGAAGGTACGGTAACAGCTTCCGGTTCCAGTGCGCTTCTTCCTTTGGTTAAACAAGCAGCAACAGATTTCATGGCCTTAAATCCAAAAGTAACCATCAACGTAACTGCCGGCGGTTCCGGTGTAGGCGTGAAAAACGTAGCAGACGGCACTTCCGATATCGGTAACTCCGATGTTGAGCCAGCAGCTGAATACAAAGACAAAGGTCTTGTTGACCACCAAGTTGCAATCGCTCCTTTTGCTTTAGTTGTAAACAAAGACGTAAACGTCGATAACATTACCAAAGCGCAAGCTGCTGATATCTTTATGGGCAAAGTGACGAACTGGAAGGAAGTTGGCGGTAAGGATGCCAAAATTACAGTTGTTCACCGTCCAGACAGCTCCGGTTCCCGTAAATTGGTTCAAACCATTATTCTCGACGGAAAAGACTTTACTAAAGAAGGACTTACTCAAGAAACTACCGGTGCAGTAAAAACTACAGTTGCCAGTACAACAAGCTCAATCGGTTACATTGATACTCCTTATCTTGATGACACTTTGAAAGCTTTGAAAATTGATGGAGTAGCTTACTCTGAAGATAACATCAAGAACGGATCTTACAAATTGTTTGGAGTAGAGCACATGTATACAAAAGGTGAAGCAAAAGGCGCAGCCAAAGCATTCATCGATTTCATCTCAAGCAAAGAATTCCAAGGCAAGCAAGTAAGGGATCTGAAATTCTTACCAGCAGACCTGTTGAAAAAATAAGAAACTGATTTTTTTAAAAAGGCGGTGCATATGCATCGTCTTTTTTTTGCATCAAAGAATAGAAAGTTTACATTCCCTTTACAATTCATTGACAATCCATTTACATTCGTAGCCTATCATAAGAATAGTGTGTAATTTGATAAAGGGGGATCTACCATTGGCGCCAGTGGCAGACAAGCTTAAAAAAACATCAGAATCCAATCGGCCCAAGTCTGCGAAATGGACCAAAGCTCAGCACCGACAGGATCATTTGCTTAAATGGATATTTATCGGAAGCGCTATTCTTGTATCTGTGATCATTTTTTCCATTATTGCATTTGTCGGCTTGCAAGGGCTTAAGACCTTTCAGACCGTAAGTCCATTGGAGTTTTTCTTTTCTACAGATTGGACCCCTTCGACCAATAAATTCGGTGCATTGCCATTTTTGTACAGCACCTTTTTATTAACCATCATTTCGGCCTTGCTTTCTGTGCCGCTTGCTCTATCCGGAGCTATGTTTATGGCCAAAATCGCACCGAAATGGATGAGAGAAATTCTTCGTCCGGCAACGGATCTTTTTGTCGGTATTCCCTCTGTCGTCTATGGATTGATCGGACTTACGGTTATCGTCCCATGGCTAGGTAAGATGACGGGCGGCATCGGATATGGCATTTTACCCGCCGCGATCATTCTGGCTATCATGATTTTACCTACAATTCTTTCCATATCGGAGGATGCCATTCGATCTCTTCCGGAGCGATTAGAGGAAGCTTCACTTGCGCTTGGAGCTACAAGGTGGCAGACTTTATGGCGTGTTTTGCTACCGGCAGCCAGACCCGGCATTTTAACAGGAATTATACTTGGGATGGGACGCGCCGTCGGAGAAACGATGGCTATTTTTATGGTCATTGGGAACTCACCGCAAATGCCTAAATCCTTGCTGGTATCCACCACAGTTTTAACTACAGCTATTGTCAAAGATATGGGGAACACCAATTACGGCTCGACATGGAACAATGCGCTCTTTCTTATGGCATTAGTGCTCTTGTTGATATCGATGGGTTCCATTATAGTTATACGTATGGTTGCCAAAAGGAGTGAGCTGAAATGAACAGTAAAACGACCGATCGTCTGGCTACAATTTATTTCTGGGCGGCAGGATGCTTTATTGTATTTCTCTTGGCCTGGTTTTTGATCAAAATTTTAGGTGACGGCCTTCCACAGCTGTCCTGGAAATTTATCTTCGGTAAACCTCAGGAAATTATGGCAGGCGGGGGTGTAGGGCCTCAGCTGTTCAACTCTTTTTATATATTGTTTTTGTCCTTGCTCATATCGGTCCCCATTGGTTTTGGAGCAGGTATATATTTAGCGATTTATGCGAAAAAGAACAAATTTACCGATATCGTGAGGATTTCGGTTGAAGCTCTTGCCTCCGTACCTTCAATTGTGTTCGGATTGTTCGGTTTTTTACTCTTTGTGAACTTTCTCGGATTGAAGTTTTCGATTATTGGCGGTGCCGCGACGCTGTCGCTGCTAAACCTTCCTGTTCTTGTAAGGGTCACGGAAGAATCCATTCGCGCAGTCCCCGAATCTTACTGGGAAGCAAGCCTCGCGCTAGGTTCAACCAGATGGCAAGCCATCCGCAAAGTGTTAATTCCGGCTTCTCTGCCCAGCCTGATCACAGGGGTTACCTTGGTTGCCGGTCGCGCATTAGGAGAATCTGCGATTCTTATTTATACGGCGGGATTATCCGTCTCCCGTTTCTTCCCCGACTTCAACCCGCTCAAAATGGGGGAAACGCTGTCTACGCACCTCTGGTATGTGCAAGCAGAATCGCTTGTACCCGATGCCAAGCACATTGCTCAGGGCAGTGCGGCCCTGTTGTTAATCGTGGTGCTGATCTTTAACTTTTTAGTGGCTATTCCCAGCCGAATTTTACAAAAAAGATTATCCGGGGGTAAATAATCGTGGCGACGATGCATAAGATTAAAGCGGAGAAACTAAACCTTTTTTATGGGGATAACCATGCCCTGCATGATATAGATCTTAATATTGGGGCTAATACAATTGCGGCTTTGATCGGGCCTTCAGGATGCGGGAAGTCGACTTTTTTGAGGACCTTGAATCGGATGAATGATCTGATTGACGGTGTACGGATTAATGGTGAAGTTCTTGTGGATGGGCAAAATATTTACTCGTCGGATTCCGATGTGGTTGCACTGAGAAAAAGGGTAGGCATGGTATTCCAGCGCCCTAATCCATTCCCGATGAGCATTTATGATAACATAGCTTACGGTCCGCGTATCCATGGCACCAAGAAGAAGCCCGTACTGGATGAAATCGTTGAACACAGTCTGGTTCAAGCCGCCCTGTGGGATGAGGTCAAAGATCGTTTGCATAAATCCGCGCTGGGGTTGTCCGGTGGACAGCAACAGCGTTTATGTATCGCACGCCTTTTGGCCGTCGAGCCTGATGTGCTATTAATGGATGAGCCTACCTCCGCATTGGATCCCATCTCAACTTTAAAAGTGGAGGAGCTTACGCAAATCTTAAAGGAACGTTATACTATAATTATCGTGACCCATAATATGCAGCAAGCCGCGCGGATTTCCGATATGACCTCCTTTTTCCTGAATGGGTACCTGGTTGAAACCGATCAAACCGACAAGATTTTTACCAATCCGCACGATCAGCGTACGGAAGATTACATTACCGGACGTTTCGGATAATCATGAAGGAGTGCTGCTAATGGATACAAGATCAGGTTTTCATACGTCTTTGGATTTATTGCAAAAAGAGTTATTGGCGATGGGAAGCAGCGTGGAAAATTTGATCCTCCAGGCGGTCGAGTCTTTAAGCCTGCTTGATGAAAATCTCGCAAAAGAGACGATTGATAATGATGACAAGATCGACGCATCCTTGACGAGAATCGATGAGCTCAGCCTCCGGCTTATCGCGCTGCAGCAGCCCATGGCCAGCGATCTGAGAATTATCGGCACGGCCCTCAAGATCGCCACTGATCTGGAGCGCATTGCCGATCACGCCGTTGATATTTCCAAGATGACGCTTCGTTTCTCCGGAGAAACACTCGTGAAGCCGCTCGAAACCATCCCGGAGATGGCGGATATCGCCATTGAAATGCTGCGCGAGAGCTTGGTTGCCTACACGGAGCGCAATGTTCATCGCGCAGCTTCATTGGCAGAGAAGGATGACAGTGTCGATAAACTGTACAGCAAAGTGGTGCAAGAGCTTATCAGCATGATGAGCAGTGATTTCAACCGCAATAGACAGCTTACGCATTTGATCTTGGTCGCCCATTACCTGGAGCGTGTGGCTGACCACACGACCAACATTGGCGAAAGCGTCATCTACATGGTGACCGGCAAACGCAAGGACTTGAATATCTAATAGGGATAAAGGCATTTGGGGTAAGCTGAGCTTACCTCTATTTTTTTGAAAAAGATTTTGGATAAGAGGTAATGCAGCTAGTCAATCTAGCATTCCCCTAACTTTAAACATGAAAAACTTTCTTGCAGATAAGATACCTTTCCTGATATGCTACTTAAAGATGAAGGACATCGTTTCAGTTCGCTGGATCCTGGATTTAACTCCTTGGAAGATTGAAAAACACACTAAGCTTGCATCAAACCTGACATGAAAATATTGTTCTCATTAATTCCTATTTATGGAATAAATTGATGTTATTTCGTGGATAAAAAACAAAAAAGCCCTTATTGTTGAATTGACGGCGTGTTATCCATCATTTCTCCAATAAGGAGCTTAACCATGGATAACGTTAAAGATATTCGCGTCATTTGTCAATGCCTACGTACTCTCAATGTTTCAGGTTATCGTTCTGTACTCGACGATCATCGAACCCAAAAGTTGTTTTCAGGTACGGCTATCGAGCTTCATGTGATCGCTCAATTGCTGCAACTCCCTACGTATGATGTCATTACCGAACAATTGCGTGCGCATCCGCAATTGCAACAAGCGATCGGCCTGGAGTCCATCAGCAGCGCACAGCTTTCTCGCAAAACGAATAGCTTATGCACCCAAACCCTACAGCAGATCTTCTTTCAACTCATCAGCCAAATCGACCAGAAAACGAAGTCGGGGGCTGGAATTACGCCGAACATTGGGCGTCTGCATATCATCGATGCTACGGACATTTCCCTTCCCGCTTTATTAGGCAGTTGGGCTCGCTGTGGGTCGCGAAAAACAGGGGTTCGTCTTCATGTTCGTGTGGTTGTTGCAGATCCTGACACCGTATTCCCGGATAAGGTCATTGCTTCTACGGTCAATGTACGGGAAAATAAGGTCGTGCTAGATATGGTTGTGGAAGATGATGTCACCTATGTCATGGATCGGGGTTATGAAAGCCTCCCTAATTTCCAAACCTGGATAACGGACAATAAGCTTTTCGTGGTGCGTGTGCGGGATCGAACACATCTATATCCCATTAGCGGTAGTGAACGTAAGAGTGTGGCAAGCGTTGGGCCACTCCGGCTGCTTCAGGATGTGGATGTACTTACAAACAAGACCACAACTCCATTACGTCTGGTTGAATTTGAGGATGACAAGGGCCGCCGCTACCGGTTAATAACAAGTCGATGGGATTTAACTGCAAATGAGATTGCCTACATTTACAAGAATCGCTGGAAAATTGAGCTTTTCTTTAAATGGATGAAACAGCATTTGAAGCTAGTGAACCTGCATGGCTGCCAACCTGATTCAGTGTGGAACCAACTCTTTTTGTCCCTGATTGCTTTTGCTGTGAGTATGCTTGTAAAGCTAGCTTTGCAAACAGGAAAAAGTCAGTGGAACCTTTTACAACTGCTGCGAACGTACATGTACCACCCGTGGAAGGTGTTTAAGCAGGAGCTGAATCGACCACCCACGCGCCAGTCAAAAGGAAGACAAAAAGTGGACACGGCGGGAAGAGCCAAGCAAGAGTCGCAACGAATGATCTTACTTTAGGCCAAGATAAATGAATATTCCATTTTATGGGAATACGCGCTGTCTTAACTCCACTTTCCTTTTTTAGCTGTTACGGAAATTGAGTTACTGTAAAATTATTACTATTAAGTATTTTTTAATCAAAAACAAGCAAGTTAAGTGGTTAATGTGAAGTTTGATGCAAGCTTAGTGTGAAAAACATTCTTCCAGGGATTTTCGATTTTCCACTTAGTCGGTTCCCCTTCAACAAAGTATTCCACATTGCTCCTTTTTGTATCTTTACATGGATTTTACAGTTGGTTAATCTTAGTAATCATTTCCTTTGCTACACTTACTTTAACGAATGCAAGATGATGAGGATGACAGCACAAGGCGATGGGAAATTATAATCAAACTTCACCTGAATGGGCGGGAAAAGAAAAGTTGAAAAAGGCAGAGCTTCTAAATATTTTGGAAGAGCACTCTATCTATAGTTTATATCAGCCTATTGTTTCATTACAGGATGGAGCAGTATTCGGCTATGAGGCTCTTACGCGCGGTCCTGTTCATAGTTTGCTGCATTCACCGCTGGAGCTTTTTGAGTTTGCAGAAAAAGAAGGAGCGCTGTATGTCCTTGATAAGCTCGCGCGCGAGAAAGCGATACAGGGCTCATTCCTTGAGAACAAGCAGCAGCTGCTCTTTATTAATATTTCATCACAGGTCATTTATGATCCTCAATTTATTCCTGGGAAGACTTTGGAGATTCTGCAATCTTACGGCCTGAGTCCAAGTAATGTGGTCTTTGAAATTACGGAAAGAAGTTCCATTGAAGATTTTCAATCGGCCCAAAAAATACTCGAGCACTATCGCAAACAAGGATATCGAATAGCTATCGATGATGCCGGAGCCGGGTATTCTTCTTTGCAAGCGATTGCGGAGCTCCAGCCGGATTTTATTAAGATCGACCGATCCCTGATAGAAAATATACACAAAAATAAAATTAAAGAGTACATACTCGAGACCTTCGTTACCTTCGCTCAGAAAATGAATATTCACTTGATTGCCGAGGGGATTGAGGATCTGGACGAGCTCGCCAAGCTCACTCGAATGGGAGTTCATTATGCCCAAGGATTTTTGCTGGGAAGGCCAGAGCAAGAGCCGGCTAATATTCATCCTGACCATCTTAATTTGATTTTGCAGCATCGCAAAATCGTCAGCAATGGTCCATCTTGGTCCATTGGCGACCTGGTAACACCTGCGCAAACTTTTGACAGGAAGGTACTTATTTCACATGTTTCCAGCTATTTCAAACAAAATCCCGATGCGATTGGGGCTGTGATCGTCAAGGAGGATGTCCCCGTAGGATTGATTATGAGGGAAACACTGTTCCAGCAGCTTTCAGGACAGTATGGTTTCTCCCTGTTCTCAAATCGTTCGATTGATCAAGTAATGGATGCTGAGCCGCTTATTGTGGACGAGGGTATGGCTGTAGAAATGGTTTCTCAGATGGCAACGTCCCGTTCTATTCATAATTTGTATGACCTTGTCGTGATTACCAGCTCCGGGAAGCTGGCGGGAGTGGCTTCGATCCGCACCATCCTTGAAAGCATCACCAATGTGCGAATGGAGACCGCGCGGGTAGCGAGCCCTCTCACCGGTTTACCTGGCAACCTGCAAATCAATCGCGAATTAAACAAAAGGTTAATGGAGCAAAAGCCTTTCAGCGTTATTTACGCCGATCTGGATTATTTCAAATGGTTTAATGATCGTTTCGGCTTTCAAAAAGGGGACCAGCTCATTCAATATACGGCTGATATTCTACAGCATTCGATAGCGGTTTGCGGAACGCCTTACGATTTTGTAGGACATGTTGGCGGTGATGATTTCATTGTCATTTCGACTGCACAGGATCCGGAATTGCTCTGTCAGGAAATGATTCGACGCTTTGAACAGGGCGTCCGCCTCTTTTATGGGGGGGAGGAATGGGATTACGTAGAGGATCGCAGCGGAAATCACATTCAAAGTGATGGTGTGACCCTCTCTTTATCGCTGGTTGTCTGCCTTTCTGACTCCCCCAGTTCTTTGGAGCAAATATCGTTTGCTGCGGCTAATCTCAAAAAGAAAGCAAAAGCGCATCAGGGCAGCATCTATTATATTCATCATCTGGGAAATGAAATCTAAGCTAAAAAATTTGAGCCAGCTGGGGAAAGGTGCGGATGATGATCACCTTTTGTTTGCCAATCCTTCGCTCGGAAAGCTTTTTAAAATGAGCCGGGTAAATCCACACCGCATCGAGACCGCATTTCGTGGAACCGACCACATCGTTTTTCCACGAGTTGCCTACCATCACACATTCCGCCGGAGTGACCTGCATCACTTGCAAAGCCATCTCATACATTCCCCTCTGGGGCTTACGAATGCCTTCTTTACTTGAGCTGAATAACCGATCTCTGCTGATCCATTGATCCAGCCCAAGCTTCGTTAAACTAAACTCCATTCGGCTCCTCACCCCATTGCTGATAATGGCCAGCTTATAACGCTCCGCCAGCTGATCGAGAGTTTCCTTAACTCCGGCAAATAAGGAAACATGATGATCCTCCAGCTTCTCCACCTGGTCAAAAAATGTCCGCGAAAACCCCGTATTGACACTTACCGGAAACGGACTGAGCGCCTTACTTAAACAGCTTTTCCGCATTTCCTCCTGAGACATGGCATTTCGGGAGGTTATTTTTCGCTGCCTGCTCCATTCCAGCTTATAGCTTTGCAGGGCATCTTGTGAGGACCAAGTGAAATCATCCGGCTCCCATCTTGCGGTAAAATCGTCAATCGTCTCAATAAAAGCCAAATCAAAACACCGTCTGCGATCCACAAGGGTGTTGTTCATATCCATAAATATGACTTTTTTTTGCGAAGGGGAAAATAAACTCTTCATGGCGCTCCTCCCTTGCCCTGATCTAACCATTCATTCCTTACATGTTTATGTGCAAATTCGTTTTTTTATTTAAGTTTCGTATGCTATGATAAAGAGAGTATGTCTAAAATTGGGGTGCGCACTTATGGATAAACTAGTGATTATTGATGGTAACAGTATAGCGAATCGAGCCTTTTACGCGCTGCCGCTGCTAAGTAATTCAAGCGGCCTTCACACGAATGCCGTTTATGGTTTTACGACCATGCTGCTTAAGCTCATTGAAGAGGAACAACCCACCCATTTTCTTGTTGCTTTTGATGCAGGCAAAATTACATTTCGTCACAAAGGGTTTACCGAATATAAGGGCGGGCGATCCAAAACGCCTCCTGAATTATCCGAGCAATTTCCGCTGATCAAGGAATTGCTTAAGGCTTTTCAAATCCAGCAATTTGAGCTGGCTGGCTATGAAGCCGACGATATCATTGGCACTTTAACCAAGCTTGCGGATGATAAAGGGGAAAAGGTGCTCGTTGTATCAGGAGACAAGGATATGCTGCAGCTCGCTTCCGAGCATGTCACCATCGCCATTACCCGAAAAGGCATCAGTGAGGTGGATCGCTTCAATCCGGAAGAAATTAAAGAAAAATATGGCCTTGTGCCCAAGCAAATTATAGATCTAAAAGGTTTAATGGGCGACAGCTCGGACAACATTCCGGGGATTCCGGGAGTCGGAGAGAAAACAGCGTTGAAGCTGCTTCACGATTACGGTTCCATGGAAGAGGTACTGTCTCATTCATCAGACCTTAAGGGTAAAATGAAAGAAAAAGTGGAGGAGCATGCCGCGAGCGCGATCATGAGTAAGGAGCTCGCGACGATCTTCAGGGAAGTTCCCATGTCCTCGGACTGGGACTCCTTTCAGTATTCAGGCGTCGACCTTGCGGCGTTGTCTGCCTTCTACCGCAAACTGGAGTTCAAATCCTTGCTGGAGAAGCTCGATCTCAGCGGCATGGATGCGGGTGGACAAGCCGAGGATGAACTGGACATTGCCATCGTGACGGAAGCCACCATTGGCGAAACCGTGATGGCGCTGGGCGAATCTGCAGCGATGCACGTTGAAGTGCTGGGCGACAATCCGCATCAAGCGGATATTGTCGGCTTCTCTTTCGCCACGGAGGCAGGCTGCTGGTACCTGCCGTTCGAGCTGCTGCTGAGTGAAGCGGCAGCTCCGCTCAAGCTTTGGCTCGCCGACGCGTCGAAGAAGAAGCAAATCTTCGACTCCCACCGGGCGAGCCTCGCCCTGGCCTGGAAAGGCGCTCCCCTGAATGGAGTCGACTTTGACTGCATTCTGGCCGCTTATCTGCTCGATCCAACGGAATCGACGCTGACCGTGAACGGCCTGGCGCTGGGGTACGGTCTGCCTGGCATTCGGGCAGACGAAGAGGTGTTCGGCAAAGGAGCGAAGTTCCGCTTGCCGGAGCTTTCCGCGCTCAGCGAGCACCTGGGCCGCAAGGCGAACACCGTTCGCCGTGCCGTGCCCGTGCTGCAGCGGGAGCTGGAGAAGAGCGAGTTGAATCGGCTCTTCTATGAGCTGGAGCTGCCGCTGGCGAGCGTGCTGAGTGACATGGAGATGCAGGGCATCAAGGTCGATGCGGCTGCGCTAAGGCAGTTCGGCGACGAGCTGGCGAAGCAGCTCGAAAGCATCATGCGGCGCATCTACGAGCTCGCCGGCACCGAATTCAACATCAACTCGCCCAAGCAGCTCGGTGAGATTTTGTTCGAGAAGCTGGGGCTTCCCGCTTATAAAAAAACCAAAACCGGCTATTCAACGGACGCCGAGGTGTTGGAGAGACTTGCCCCTTACCACGATGCTGTAGGGCAGATTCTCAACTACAGGCAGCTCGCCAAGCTGCAGTCCACTTATGTGGAAGGCTTGCTGAAGGAGGTCCGCAAGGAAACCGGTAAAGTGCATACGTACTATCGGCAAACCATATCGGCTACAGGTCGTTTAAGCAGCCAGTATCCCAACCTGCAGAATATCCCGATCCGCCTCGAGGAAGGCCGCAAAATTCGCAAGGTTTTTGTGCCAGCGGAGCCTGACTGGTATATCCTAGCAGCGGATTACTCGCAGATCGAGCTGCGTGTGCTTGCTCACATCTCCAAGGATGAGAATCTGATCGAAGCTTTCGTGAACAATATGGATATTCACACCAAGACGGCCATGGATGTATTCGGCGTGAGTGAAGATCAGGTCGATTCCAATATGCGCCGTCAGGCGAAAGCCGTCAATTTCGGTATTGTTTACGGGATCAGCGACTATGGATTATCCCAGAATTTAGCTATCACGCGTAAAGATGCGAATGCCTTTATCGAACAATATTTTGACGTGTTCCAAGGGGTTCGTAAATATATGGATGACATTGTGCAGGATGCAAGAAAGAATGGATATGTAACCACATTGCTGCAAAGACGCCGCTACCTGCCGGAAATTACGGCATCTAATTTCAATTTAAGATCCTTTGCCGAGAGAACGGCCATGAATACTCCTATCCAAGGTACTGCCGCGGATATTATCAAGCTAGCTATGGTGCAAATGGCCAAGCGGCTTGAAAATGAAAAGCTGAAGAGCCGGATGCTGCTTCAGGTGCATGATGAGCTTGTATTTGAAGTGCCGGCAGAGGAAATGGAAATCATGAAGCAAATGGTTCCCGAGGTCATGGCATCCGCTTTGGAGCTGGTTGTTCCACTTAGGGCTGATGTCGATTACGGCTTGACCTGGTACGAAGCCAAGTAAAGGAGGGTGGACCGCACATGCCGGAACTGCCTGAGGTTGAGACAGTCAAAAGAACCTTGAACATGCTCATAACCGGAAAAACGATAGAATCGGTACAAGTATTATTACCAAGAATTATTCAAAAGCCATCCGACACTCAAATATTCGAGACCCTGCTGCAGGGTCAAACGATAGAAGCCATTGAAAGGCGAGGCAAGTTTTTGCGCTTCGTCTTAAGTGATTATGTGCTGGTCTCACACCTGCGGATGGAAGGGCGTTATGGCGTTTACCCTGCTGAAGAGCCGATGGAACGTCATACGCACGTCATCTTTCATTTTACGGATCAAACGGATCTGCGCTATAAAGATGTAAGGCAATTCGGCACCATGCACCTTTTTCCCAAGGGGGAAGAAATGGTGCAGCCGCCGCTTCACAAGTTAGGCCTGGAGCCTCTGGACGATTCCTTCACCTTCGATGCGTTTAGCAAACGGATTGCGAAGAGGACGACGAAGATCAAGCCGCTGTTGCTCAATCAGGAATATATCGTTGGAATCGGCAATATTTATGTAGATGAGTCCTTATTTCTTGCAGGGATTCATCCTGAACGTGAGGCTTCCTCACTCACCAGGCAGGAGCTTCTGCTGCTTCATCAGGCGATCATTCGCACTCTTCATGATTCCGTGGAGGTTGGCGGCTCTTCGGTAAAGTCTTACGTGAACGGACAAGGAGAAATCGGTTTATTCCAGCACCAGTTGAAAATTTACGGACGTAAGTCCGAGTCCTGCTACCAATGCGGCAGCGAGATTTACAAAACCGTTGTAGGCGGCCGGGGAACTCATATTTGCTTGACCTGCCAGCCGCTGAAACACCCAAGCAAGCCGTTGAAACCCAAGAAGTAGGCACAATCCCCTGCCTCCTCCCATATGATGGGCAATATGAGTTATGCTCAGTATATGCTTACGAGGAAAGCTTTTCTTCGAAAAGCTCAGCATATGCTTACGAGGAAAGCTTTTGTTCGAAAAGCTCTAAGGAGGGGTAACATGCTTCCCATGGTTTCATTGATCCTTCTTGCCTTTGCAGTCAGCTTGGACGGATTTGGTGTCGGCGTCATGTATGGTTTGCGCCAAATTAGAATTCCGCTGCTTTCCGTCGGTATCATTTCTCTTTGCTCCGGTGTCATCATCTTTGGCTCGATGCAGATTGGTTTGCTGCTTTCTTCATGGATTCATCCTGCAGCCGCCTCCAAAGTGGGAGCTACTATCCTGATTGGCATTGGCCTTTGGGCATTGTTTCAATTGTTGCATTCCAACAAGCATGTGGACTCTGAATCGAGTGCTGCGGAAGCTATTGCTTCAGAAGCTGACTCCCTCTTGAGTGCACCTAAAAGCCCTACAAATATCTTGTACATCGAACTGAAAAGATTCGGTTTGGTCATTCAAATCCTCAAAACACCTGCAGCTGCAGATGTGGATCGATCTGGCAACATTTCAGCCTCCGAGGCGACTCTCCTTGGGATTGCGCTATCTTTGGATGCTTTTGGCGCCGGAATAGGGGCGGCATTAATCGGATTAGCTCCGGTTTTGACCGCATTGGTCATCACCTTATCCAGCGGTCTCTTTATTGCGATTGGGCTGCGCATGGGGCTTCGCTTTGCAGGGACTATGTGGATGCGCAAGCTGTCCATTTTGCCAGGTTGCGTATTGATCCTAATGGGAATCCTAAAATGGATGTGAACCAAGGATAAACGGCTGCGCCGACCTAAATGACGAGTGCGTTTCTCATCAACAATCAAAACTCAGGCGGGAGCTGAAGTCATGAACATCGGGTTGACAGGAGGGATCGCCAGCGGCAAAAGCACGGTTAGCGCCATGCTTGTCAGCCGCGGTGCCATCTTGATAGATGCGGACCGAATAGCCCGAGAGGTTGTAGAGCCGGGGAGTCCTGCTCTTACAAAAATTGCGGAGCGATTTGGACAAGCTGTTATTCAAGCGGACGGGACATTAGACCGCAAAAGACTCGGTGAGCTGATATTCGCCGATTCAGCAGCCCGCAAGGATTTGGAGGGGTTGCTGCATCCTTCTATCCGGGCTCTGATGCGGGAGCGAATGGAGACCTTCGAAAAGCTCTATCCCGACAAGCTGGTCGTGGTGGATGTTCCTTTATTATATGAATCCGGACTTCAAACGATGTTCTCACAAATAATGGTGGTGTACGTTCCGAGAGAGGTCCAGTTGGACAGGCTGGTTAAGAGAAGCGGTCTTACTCCGGAGCAAGCCGAGAATCGTCTGGAAGCGCAAATGTCTATTGAGCTTAAGAAAGAGCAAGCCGATTACGTGATCGATAATCAAGGGACACTGGAGGAAACGCAGCAGCTCGTCCGCGAGTTTTGGGTAGGGAAGGGGCTTACATGAAA
This sequence comes from Paenibacillus sp. GP183, assembly GCF_900104695.1. Taxonomy (NCBI): domain Bacteria; kingdom Bacillati; phylum Bacillota; class Bacilli; order Caryophanales; family Paenibacillaceae; genus Paenibacillus; species Paenibacillus sp. GP183. The sequence continues at coordinate 1,909,638 of NZ_FNSW01000001.1, read as the reverse complement.
TTTTTTCGTAAAAAAAGAGTGTTTGCGCTTCTACTCATCGGCTTTATCGTTATTCTTTTTATGAACAGCACTTTTATAGGGAAAAAAATATATCCAATTTATTATAAGAAGGAAATCAAGTCGAGCGCAGAGAAACATAACATAGATCCTTTTTTGATTGCCGCCTTAATTCGTGTGGAAACCAATTACAAATATCAGCTGGAGTCGAGCAAGGGGGCAATGGGCCTTATGCAGATCATGCCAGATACTGCGAATTGGATTGCCGAAGCAGCTAGTGTTCGACCTTTTAAATCAGCCGACTTGCTTAGGCCGGAAGTGAATATCTCTTTGGGTACATGGTATATGAACTGGCTAACCAAGCTATACAATGGTAATGTCGTTTATGCCATTGCTGCCTACAATGCAGGGCAAGGCAATGTGAACCATTGGAAACAGAGCGGGATTTGGGATGGCCGGGAAACGGATTTGGACCATATTCCTTTTGGAGAGACCCGACATTATGTGCATCGTGTGCTTTATTACTACCATAAGTATCAAAACTTATACAGCAAGGATTGGCAAGCTGCCCTAGAGTAAACAAAGAAAAAAGCATTGGACAGGCCCTTTCGAACCAAGTCCAATACTCTTGTAGATCATTGCGTTGTTTTGCTTCCAAACATTTATTTCATTTGTCCAGCTAATTGCTGTTCTGCGATTTGAACTAGTTTGCGTGTAATGTGACCACCAATGGCACCAGTATCACGAGTAGCCATATAGCCGTAGTATCCATCTTGAGGAATGGCAATACCCAGCTCTTGAGCGACTTCATATTTCAGCTGCTCCAAGGCTTGGTTTGCTTGAGGAACTACAAGGATATTATTCTTATTTGATTGACCTTGTCCCATGTCTGTTCACCTCCTTTTCGTTGGTACTTCTATTATGTACACTTTCGAGGGGTTCATGAGATGTAACTAATGGCAATACGCTTTCCATACAAAGGAGTGAATCGAAATGAAATGCCCTTTTTGTGATAATGCCGGCACAAAAGTACTGGATTCCCGTCCCGCCAACGAAAACAAATCCATTCGCCGCCGCAGGGAATGCGAGAAATGCGCTAGGCGCTTCACCACCTTTGAAATGGTCGAAGAAACCCCTTTGATTGTGATCAAAAAAGATGGAAGCCGTGAGGAATTCAGCAGGGACAAAGTGCTTCGCGGACTTATTCGAGCCTGCGAGAAGCGTCCTGTTTCGATGGAGAGGCTGGAGATGATTGTCTCTGAGGTGGAAATGCAACTCAGAAATACGGCTCATGCCGAGGTTGACAGCCGCGATATCGGGGAAATCGTGATGGAACAGCTTTATCCAGTCGATGAGGTGGCTTATATCCGTTTTGCTTCCGTTTATCGACAATTCAAGGATATCAATATGTTCCTCAAGGAACTTACTCAAATTCTGGGTAAGAGTGAAGCCTTGGATGTCATGAGGAAAAAATGAACACGGAAAGCGGGAATCAGCTTATCAATTCCTACTTCGTTACTGTTCCTGTTGGTTGAAGAGCTAATGTTCTTTCGATGATGGTCACGGATTGTGCGCGCGTGGAGGTGAGATTTGGCTCGAAGCCCTTATCTGTTCCTTGCAGGATGCCTTTATTTATAGCAGTTTGCATGGCATCCGTGCCCTCGTTCAGCTTTAATGCCTGCACGCAAAACTCGGCCATTTCCTTACGCGTGATCGGATCATTCCACTTGGTATTGCTTAAGTTCTGATCTCTTAGAATGAACTCTTTTGCACCAAACTCCAAATAAGGTGCATACCAAACCTCATTGTTCATCGGTTGTCTCGGCTTGAAGCCAAGGGCTAAGGTTACCATTTTCAAAAATTCAGCTCGAGTAATCTCCTTGTCCGGTTTAAAAGAACCGTCCTCATATCCACTCAAATAGCCCTCATTAACCGCTTTATAAATTGTATCGTATGCCCAGTAGGTATCGATCAGATCCGTAAAATGTACCGGTGGTGATGCCGGGAGCCCGTAAAGTCTGGCAAAGAATGCATTGGTCAGCGGTGCAACCCGCTTTATTTTATTCCTCGTCACCAAGCTGTAGACAAACATGCAGGAGGATTCGGCAAAATATTCTTCGGAATAAGAATCCATGTAAGCATTAGCCGGAAATAATAGTTTAGCCTCCTTTTTGAAAAGCTGGATAAACTCTGTGCCTTGGCTAATATTGTTAAAAACATGAATATCAATGGCATGTGACGTCTCATGCAATTCAAGGTTTAAAGAACCGTGTCCGTTCCCGGTGTCGCTATATCCGATTCTCAAAATGACGGGATTGCCCCCGACTCCTGGAATATCATCCCAGGTTTTACCTGTTCCTTCCCATCCTCGAGGTGTGACACCTTTGAGCGCCTTGTATTCCGGCTCATCCGTCAGCTTTCCCGTGATGAGCCTTATTTTCACGCCGTTTTGCACCAATCGGGCGAGAATATCCGGCTGGAATTGTTTGATTCTGTTAATCATACTGTTGGCGTCCTGCTTATTATAGCTGGAAGCAGGCAATTCTATCAATTGACTTACGGGATCAGCAGGAGTGGAATTAGCGAAAACGGCAGAAGTATTCCAGATTAGCAAACTGAGAATCGTCAGCCCTATCATGATCTTTTTCATCTGATACCTCCGATGTTCAAAATGAAGTCCTATCCACTACTACCTCTATTATAGTATTTAGAAACAACAAAATGCACATTCCATTTAAAGAGAATGTGCACGAAGAAGTGTTTCCTATGCTGATGGTTTATAACCCCAGGCTCTTTTTGGCAAGATCGTATTCAAAACTGACATCATAGTGGAATCTTTTTTTTAATGTGGAGTAGAGGCAAGGCTTTTCGTATTTGAAGATCGTCACCACTTCGATCAAGGGACCGCGGGATAATTGTACCTCGTATAATAAATCTATCGTTCTCTCAATATAGCTTGAACTATCCTGGATCGTATTGATCTCTTTGATAATATCGTTTGTAGTCATTTTTACTTCAACCCTCTTTTCTCTAAACATCTTTATAACCTTACCATATTCATTTGATTTATTCTGTGGTGTACATTACATAAAATCCAAAAAAACGATTCTTTGTACCCAAATAAACGATTCCTTGTACCCAAAAAAGTAATTTGAAGAATTATCTAAAGGACAAAGATTCAGGCTTTAAAAATGCCATTTTTGCTTTATGTTCAAGTATGGTAAAATGAGTGTATTCATGAAACTAAGCAATATAACAATGTTCTTATACATGGAGGCCTAAGATGCAGCTCATCAATCAAGCAGAGGTTCAACAGATGATCAATTCTTTGAAGAATCAAGATCTGTATCTTCATCTGGAAATGACAACCGGCGCCTACGCTTCGCACAGGGACAGCACCAAGCACCCTGCAGCTAATTTTATATCGAATGTGGTGGTTCGCTATTCTAATGGTGTTATTGCAGGAACAGGACCTTATCGTGTCGGTTTAAAAATGGAGCGGGGCTGGATATACACAGAAGGTCTTACACATTGTGAAGAAACCGAAAAGGAGAGATTGATCCTGGCCGGCCATGATACTTCAGGCAAGCTGGTTGTTTCCTTACAGTTAAGCAAGGCACCCTTCTAAAACATGAGGAGATGAGAAATTCATGGAACGTCACATTCTAGTTGTACTGCCGCATCCGGATGACGAAGCGTTCGGCTTGTCGGGGACACTATCCAAACATATACAAAATGGTACCAAGGTTACATATGCCTGTTTGACCTTAGGGGAAATGGGAAGAAACATGGGAACCGCTCCATTTGCCAATCGGGTTACACTTCCCCAAATTCGCAAGAAGGAATTGGAAGCATCTTGCCGGGTTATTGGCATTCAGGACTTACGCACTCTTGGCTTCCATGATAAAACGCTCGAATTCGAGGATCAGTATAAACTGGAAGGCAGTATTCTTGAAATTATCAAAGAGATTAACCCGTCTCTTGTGATTACCTTTTACCCAGGATACGCCGTTCATCCCGATCATGATGCTACAGGGGCCGCTGTTATCAGCACAATAAGGAAAATGCCTGCCGAACAAAGACCTAAGGTTCACTGCTTGGCATTTTCCAAGAATTGCGAGCAATTTATCGGGAAACCTGATTTGCTAAATAACGTCAAAGACTTTTTGCATATCAAAAAGCAATCTATAGAATCTCATCGCACTCAATTCTATGCGCCAGAGATATTGGGCGGCAATGCTTGGGAGGACCCGGAAGTCCAAGAGCGATTTGGAACTGAACGCTTTTGGACCTACAATTTTAATCAATGAAAGAAGCAGGGCTGCATTAGCTTTAGTGAAAAAGAAAAGGCTGTCCCCAATGTTGATGCACAATGCATGCACATTGGGGACAGCTTCTTTTATGACGTCTAAATTTTAGGCCAGCTCTTTTTTAACCTCGGCCAAAAGCTCATAAGACCTTAGTCTAGCTTGGTGATCATAAATCTGGGCAGCGACGATGAATTCATCGGCTTCTGTTTCTTTCAGGAAAAATTCCAGCTTGTCACGAAGAATGGATTTATTACCCACAATGGAGTAGGTCATCATCCTCTGGAGATGGGCCTTTTCATGCGGCTCCCATAGTGTATCCATGCTATCAACAGGCGGTCCGAGCTGGCCGGTACGTCCGCGGATAATGTTCAGAAATTGCATCTGCTGAGAGGTTGCAAGCCTCTTGGCATCATCCTCGGTGTCGGCGGCAACGATGTTAAGGCCGATCATGGCGTAAGGCTTGTCCAGAACTTCCGAAGGGCGGAAGTTGCTGCGGTACAAATGGAGTGCAGGCAGAATATAATCCGGTGCGAAATGACTGGCAAAGGCAAAAGGCAGGCCAAGCTGGCCAGCCAATTGAGCGCTGAAGCCGCTGGAGCCCAGAAGCCAGATCGGGATGGTTAGACCCTCACCCGGGATAGCTCGGACTCCTGGTGGACGCGAATCGAAGGAAGCAGGGTCCAGATAGGAGCGCAGCTCACTTAGCTGCTCCGGGAAATCACTTCCGTCGCTTCCTAGACCGCGCCGTATCGCCCGCATGGCGGGTTGATCAGAGCCCGGGGCTCTTCCCAGCCCCAGATCTATCCGGCCCGGATACATGGATTCGAGTGTCCCGAATTGCTCAGCAATCATCAAGGGTGCATGATTGGGAAGCATAATCCCGCCGGAGCCTACGCGGATTTTTTCAGTTCCAGCTGCTACATAGCCGATGACGAGTGATGTGGCCGAACTGGCGATGCCGGGCATATTGTGATGCTCGGCAAGCCAGTAGCGATGATACCCCCATTTTTCCGCATGGCGGGCAAGATCGAGGGAGTTATGAAAAGAATCTGCAGGAGTGCCGCCTTTAACGACAGGCGCCAGATCCAATATTGAAATAGGAACATCCTTAAATCGCTTCAACTGTCTAGCCTCCCGCTTATTTTTATTATTGATCATGATTCTTTAAAAAATTCGCAATCTCATCGACTGCTTCATCGATGGTTTGAGCCTTAACCCGTATTTGATCAGGATTATATTGATGAGTCGCATGCTCATAGCGTGGATCATAGTAATGCTCCAGCAACAGCTGAACAGCTTCCTCAAAACGGTCTGACATCAAATGGGTCTCAATCTCCTGAGCAATGGGTGTATGAATACGTTTTTTTATTCCTGTAAACGCATGAATACATTCCTCTTTATTTTCGTGAGGACGGTAATCTTCCATGATGCATTTAATTCTTTCGGGCATAGGCAGATCGATAACGAGCTGTGTGCCTTTTTCTTTGTAATGATTGATAACCTCAGGCAAAACCACTTTACCTACTCGTTTGCTTTCCGCTTCCAACAACAGAAAGGGTGAATCCTTATACTTCCGCACATCCTGCACCAGCAGAGATTCAAACGTTTTTTGATTATTCGCTTCCAGTCCAATCTGTCCAAATATGGAACCTCTGTGATTGGCCATGCCCTCCAGATCCAGAACAGGGTAACCCAGCTTCTTAAGGCGGCGAATAATATCCGTCTTTCCGGAGCCCGTATTTCCATTGAGCACGTAAGCTTTGTCCGGGAGTTCCATTTGGTCAATCGCGTCTACAACCCATTTTCGATAGACTCTAACTCCGCCAATTAATCTGTACACACGAATCCCCATTAGGGATAGAACGGTAGCCGTGGTTTTACTTCGCATTCCGCCTCGCCAACAAAATACGGCTTTTTGCTCTTTGATCTCCCTGAAAGTACTGATAAATGCAGGCAGTTTGGCTGAAACGATCTCAAGCCCTCGATCCATCGCTGCTTGAACATTCACCTGTTTATATAAAGTCCCAATTTCGGCACGTTCGTTATCATCGAAAAGAGGAATATTCACGCTTCCCGGAATGGAAGCATCCTTAAACTCGGATGGAGAGCGCACATCGATGGTGATCAGCTCTTTTTTTTGCTTCAGATCCATTAATTCCTCTAAGGTAATATCTTGAAACAATGTATCTCGCTCCTTCGTGTAAGCCTCGCTGGTGGTTTAAATGACGACAATTTGTCCCGCATGATCGGATGTAACTTCACCGATCAAGCTGGCTTCAACCCCGGCTTGAATCAGCTTATTGTGTAAGTCTTCAGCTTGCTCGGGCGATACTGAGATCAGCAGTCCTCCGGAGGTTACGGCATCGCACAGAATCCACTGATCAATTTGATCCATCGTTTCGGGGAATATAATGGAATCCTGTAAATAAGCAAAGTTATTTTTCGTGCCGCCTGGGACGAAGCCTTCTTCCGCAAGCTTACGAACACGGGGCAATACAGGAACCATGTCCTTCACGATGTTTATTCCGGCGCCGCTGCCTTTTGCCATTTCAGATGCATGTCCCATGAGTCCAAAACCCGTGATATCCGTGCAGGCATGGACCTCATAGGGCTCCATAATTTCAGCCGCTGTCTTGTTCAACGTGGACATGACCTGAGTGACTCGAGCCACTTCCTCCTCATTCAATTGATCCTTCTTAATCGAAGTGGTGAGAATGCCGACGCCAATCGGTTTAGTCAGAATCAGCTTGTCTCCCGGTTTGGCCCCAGCGTTCGTACGCACCTTTTCCGGATGAATCAATCCCGTTACGGCAAGCCCGAATTTGGGCTCGTTATCATCAATGGAATGCCCGCCAACCAAGGTGGCTCCGGCTTCCTTCACTTTGTCTCCAGCCCCGCGCAAAATATCGGAGAGAACCTGCTTGTCCAATTTTTGAATAGGAAAGGCAACAATATTCAGCACAGTGAGAGGCTTACCGCCCATTGCATAAATATCACTGAGCGCATTCGCCGCAGCGATTTGCCCAAACGAGTAGGGGTCATCCACAATAGGAGTGAAAAAATCGACCGTTTGCACAATGGCTAGATCATCATTAAGCTTGTAGACACCGGCATCGTCGCTGGTATCCAGCCCAACGAGCAAGTTAGGATTAGGCTCTGCAAGCGGCAGGTTTGCAATCACTTGTCTCAAGTCAGCCGGACCAATCTTGCAGCCGCAGCCTCCTTTTGTCGAATAGGCCGTTAATTTCACTTTTTCGGCTTGGGTCATTTGCGAGCCCCTCTCTATATCATATTTTTTGGGAATAGTTAAATAAGTTCGTACTCTAAGTTATTATAATACGTTTGGAACAGGAATGAAATGCAGGCCTGTCAGCAGCAGTGTGCCTACATAGAAAAGTCATGATCGATAGTGATCATGACTTTTTAGTGTTATTCCTGGGACATGGTGGGATCAGGGTAAAATCGTTTCTTCTTTTTATCATAAAGGATCTTAGTACCGAATATCATCTGCAGATCTGAATATGAAATATGGGAAACACCGGATTTGTTTATAATGCCATGGGAGAGATTTATGGTTTGGCCGTCGTCCTGGTTAATGGCGACATTGGAGGATAGATTCCATTTTTGATGAGCAAAATATAAGATAAGCTGTTTTCCATGATCACGCGCCTCAACAGATCCTCCTACTTGCTCCATAACACTGCGGACAGGAAGCGAATCCAGCGGTTCATTAAATCGTTTTTTCTGGATTTTGATTCTATGAACCAGATTGCTTGGAGTAATCCAAGGGCTCCCCGCATTGATTCTCGGGATTAGATAAGGATCACTACTGCGATCGGCAATGCCGGGCTGGACGGTATAAGCATATCGAATGTTGCCTGCTTGTTTCACAAAATCAATCGCCGATTCACTGTATATCCCATATGGATAAGCCAAGGAATCTACTGGGTACGATTGTAGGGGTTTAAGCATGGAAACAGAGTTTTGAAGATCGGAAATTACACGCTGCTTGAATTCCTTATTTGTTTCTTCCTTCCCATTGATGAGCAGCCGATTGGTAAGATAAGCATTATCGTTTTGTTTGCGGTGAAGCTTGTCTGTGTGAGACTGCATCTCGACTAATTCTCCATCTTGAGTCATGCTGAGAATTTCTTCGCGAGATAGGTAAGGCGTTATTCCACCTTTGGGATTGTTTAATTCATTCGTGATCACAAACTGGATAGATGGGACAGACATTGATTTGAGAATGGGATATGCCTGTTTATAATAGCTTTCATAGCCATCATCAAAAGTAACCAGAACCGCATTGTCTGGAATAGGACTGCCAGCAAGGAACTTTTTAAATTGTTGGTAGGAGATGAATGAGAAACCTTCATTTTTTAGATACTCCAGGTCTTGTTTGAAAAGAGACGAGGAAATGGTATCCCCGCCCTGGCCCTGGTCGTCGATGTGGTGGTACATAAGGATAGAAACTCCATCGCTGTAATACGTTGTTTTTCCTCTTAAGTAATAAAGAGACAGAACTAATATAAGGATAGCTAAAATGGATACAATCACTACTAATCTATGTTTCCTTACGAGTCCTGCAAGCAATGAAGTCACTCTTTCAATTTTTAATAGTATGTATATATCAGTTATACAATAAATTAAGTCTTCTGTGTAGGGCATGGGCATTATTACAATTAATTTTTCTTAGCTTCCTCTACAAAAACCTCACTTGAATCTCGCGGAGCATCCACTTTAATCTCGACAATCGTATATTTTTTATCCCCGATCATGATGATGTCCTCAATTTGCGGCAAGGGTTCACCCAGATAAACGGTCCCTAAATACGAGTTGCTTTTTTTAAGCTTCAAATTCCATCTATGCTGTTGTTTAGCCATATATAGTCCTCCCAGAACGGTATGAAAACAAGTTACCATAGATCCTAGCAATTTAATAGTGTTGGAGCAAAACAAAAGGAGCCTAAGAGGTTGTGTCTCTTGTGCTCCTTCTTATTTCAGACCGTATGGGTTGACTTCCACTTTTCCACTTAACCATTCAAACTCGTGTTCAAATTGATTCGATGAATTCGGGGTATAGGGATCACTTTTCACTGTATGGCTTCCTAAGGAAGATAAACATAACAAACAGACAATGGTAAGATTCATTTTTCTTATCACATTCACTGCCTCCGCTGTTATGATTTTGACCTTATTATAGTGTGCAAATGTAATCAGAATATTATCGACATGTAAATATTTTGTGTAGACACCGGATTTATTTCTTGATAAGTTTCAGTTTAAACGCTTGCTCTTCCGTTAAGATAAACTGCTCGGCAGGCCAGAACTCTTCCTTGTCATCTCTTCCAAAGAGCAGAAGCAGTTCCTTCCAAACCCCTTTTTCCATAGCTTCTGCAGCAGAAATCATGATTTTCAAGCCATACACCTCCCATAATTTCTATGAGATCATTTTACACCAATAAGAAATTTAGAGCCAATATGGCAATGGTTTCATCTTCATTTAATGCATTAGCAGGCATAGGAAATCATTACCATTCCCGCGGCTGATTCAGCTAAAATGGATAAGGGTAATAAATAGGAATACTTTCTGGGGGTTGATACAGATGGATCCTACAAGATTGAGTGAGCATTTTGGAACTGAGATCGAACAATTGTCTGCCGTTGAAAGAATGGTTTACGATGCTCTGCAGCGAAGCTGCTCCGAATATTATGATATATATCAAATTGCAAAAGAAAGTAAATTAACCGAACTTCAAGTCATGGTTTCCATTCAATTGCTAATTCATAAGAAGTTACTTCCCATTGTTAATGAGAATTAGATGGCCCTCTTCCTAATAGGACTGAGGGCTTTTTTGTTTATTAATGGGTAAAGTGCTCATCATCAAGGTCAAGAACTTGCTGAATAGGCGCTACAGGTTTGGAATGGGTGGTTGCAGATTTGAAATGAGCTCTTCGTCGGCGGTTCGCTTCATATAATCGGTATTCAAGGAATTCTGCTTGCTCGTGTGAGAGCGCAAAAATGATTTCATTGTTTTCATCAGCTGCTGTGATAAGGACATAACTATCCTCGGCTTTGGGAAGAGTGACGTTATTTATTCTTAGATTTATGTCGCTGATTTGGTAGCGTACTTTCATTCCGATCATCCAGATACCTCCATTATTGTTACATCTAGTTTGGTGGGATGGAGGAAGGATTATTCATGGGAAGGAAGAGATTATCAAACATTTGTTGAAATCCTTGCACATTTATTATGTTCGTAATAAAGAACAAATAATTCACTTTAAAGAAATACATTTTGAGAATCTTTTTTGAGAGGCAGGAAAGTCAATGGAGAAACAAACGGTGCTCGTTCCACAATATATGCGTGAATTTTCATGAATCGGTTCCGCCTGCGATTGGGCGGTCCCATTTTGCTTATAGATTATGAATAACGAATTTTTCCTCCGTTTACATGGATCACTTGGCCTGTGACATACATGGATTCTTTAGCTGCGAGGTATACAAAGGCTGGCGCAACCTCGAACGGTTGTGCAGCACGTCCGAACGGGATGTCGGTGCCCAGAGTAGCCACATGCTCCTTGGAGTAGGTACTAACATTGAGAGGCGTCCATGACGGACCAGGAGCGACGGCATTAACCCGGATCGATTTCTCAGCCAAAGACAACGCCATGCTGCGTGTAAAGCTTACAATAGCTCCTTTTGTTGCGGAGTAATCAATGACATTCTTGTCTCCCTCGTAGGCAACCCGCGAGGTTGTGTTGATGATGGCGCTGCCTTTATCCAAATAAGGCAATGCCGCTTTTGTCAAATAAAACAAAGGAAAAATATTGGTTCGAAACGTATTCTCGAGCTGTTCATTGGAAATGTCCATAATACTGCCTGTGAAAGGTTGAACGGCAGCATTATTGATTAAGATGTCCAGTCTATTAAAATGACGGAGCGTATCAGCTACAATATCCGGCGAACTGGCGGGATCGCGGAGGTCTCGGGCCATGAGCAGGCATCGAGTGCCGAATTGCTCAACATAGTTTTTGGTTTCTGCCGCATCGATATGCTCATTCAGATATACGATAGCCAGATCGGCCCCTTCTTTGGCATAAGCTGCTGCAATAGCACGTCCAAATCCGCTGTCGCCTCCGGTAATGATCGCGACTTTTCCTTTCAGCTTGGCGCTGCCGACATACCCCGGGTAATCAAAAATAGGACGCGGTGTCATGAGGTATTCCAGGCCAGGGACTTGATCTTGGTGCTGTGGTGGAAAGGCTATAGGCTCCTGTACTATCTTGGTTTGATAACCGATAAAAGGATACACAGGATAAGGGTATTCCATGATTCTGCCTCCATCGTATAATCTGTTTGAAAGATTTTAATTAATCTAAATTTATTCATGCGGATAATGAAGTATGTGTGATTGATCTACAAAAACAAGTCACCGCGTGATGCGGTGACTTGTGTGGTTCTTACAGATTATTTTTCTCACATTTGTCAATCCTCAATTTTTTGAATTGGAATGAGTTTACGCACTTGTTCATTCCTCAACCAAATTCCGCCCCAAGCCAAAACAGCTAAATAGACCGGAAACAGGATATGGGTAAAAAGTGGGTTATCCATCCGAACATGTGTAGCAATAACTCCACCAAAATATCCGGTCAATATCAATGCACCTAAGACCGATGTACGAGGAATGGCGTAAAGAATTGTAGAAAGAAGTCCTAGTGTTGCTATCACAATAATATGATGTTCGGAAAATCCGAGTTGTTGTGTTCCTTCCAAAACAGGGGCAGGTTTAAAAAATTTCAGTATGCTGTCGAATAACATAAACAGTATTACTAGTCCGCTTAAAATTCGTGCAGTCCAAAGCCGGCTTTTTGAAATTTGATTAGTCATTGTTTGTCTCCTTTTGTGATTTATTGACAAGCTCATTTTACCTTAAAAAATACGTCGTGATTTCTTATGGATTGCTAAATTATTGGATTCACTGTAACAAACCGTATTTGGACTGTTTAATTGCCAAATAACGGCACTGAGGTCCTTTACATCTGGAGAAAAGGACGGTTAGCCGATAATAATGGCAATTAGGTCCGTAAGACTAGTGCAACTAATAGGCGGCTTTGCAAATATTGTAGCAATCATTGATTCACTATGTGTCGCAACGTCTACCGAAGATAATACTCAGTTCTTTTCGGACAGCAAAAATTGTTAAATTTTTCTTGCTATATATTATTATCTTGTTTAATCTAGTAATGTTATTATTCCAATATAAGGGAGCCATAAAATTGAAGAAGAAAATCGTTTTCTTAGCCATTATTGGTATGTTACTAAGCGGAACTTCAGCCTTTGCCGCCACTTCAGTACAATTAAATTTAAATGGAAGCACTGTAAATGATTCGGCAGCGTATATTGCGGATAACGGTAGCGCATTTGCAACTGTTGATACTTTTGCGAAATATTACGGTGCTAAAGTGGATTGGGATGCTAAATCGAATGTATTAAAATTAAACGATACCGTGGTTTCAGATACTTACGGGAACGCGGATGCAAAGTCAGGGACAGCTTCTATCCGTGCTATGACTAACGCACTCGGAGGCAATCATTCCGCAATTGGCTGGGATGCCAACAGCAGCACCATCAATGTGGCAATTCTGCCAGCCGGAACGATTCAACTGTCACCTGTCGTACCTCAAATGGGCGAGCACTGGGCTAATCCAAAAGATATGCCTATGGGACCTATCTATGGTGTTTACAACGGCAAACTCGTATTCTTTGAGTACATGCCGGCAAAAGCCCTAGATAAAACAGTGCATGATGTTCCTGGAAATCTGGTGCCGATCCCTTCAAAAATCGATCATTTCGATATTGATTGGAATCCGCAAGGACACGATGGTTATGAGGTTCCTCATTATGATATGCACCTTTATTTTATTACTCGCGATGAGCAGAACAAAATCATGCCTGCTGGTGGCATGGATGGTATGAAACACTAATTTAAAAAATTGATATATAAGCAAACGGGCGACTGCGGTCGCCCTTTTTGTGTGCGCCTCACAGTCGCACAATCTAAGTGGTTCAAATCCACTCGGTAACTTTACCCTTTAAAGTGCCGTAGCCGAAGATATGGTCCTAATCCAATAGGAGAAGGATTGGCAGGGTGTCTCTCGTGAGGGGGAATCCGAAGGGCCTGCAGGCAAAGTCCAGCCCGGAATGCGGTGAACCAGAGGTGGCGGCGATGTAGGGTGACCCGCCATGAAAACGGGGAAACCTATGCGATTAAGCATATCTTGCAGGAAAACAATCAAAGGGACATGACCTGCAAGGCTCATCGACGTGATTAGGGTCAGGATGGATGGAATAGAATGTGCAGATAACTGAGGGAAGTCTCGTAGTCTCCTTGACGTAAACGCGGACAAGGTAGGGGAGGTATAACCTTAAAGGGAAAGCCGAATCGATGGGCTGCGAGATGGCGGATCGTCCCGTAGTAGCGAGTAAGTCCGAGCCGATGAAAGCTGGTAACAGTCTGGAGGGTAAAACTTGGATGAGTATGCGCACGAGAGGAAAAAAAAAACTCAGTCGCATAACCTGCTTCCACTCCAAAAGAGGGAAGACAGAGGCAAAGGGGACGTGCTTCGTCAAAGTCTGTGAGTTTGCGTGAGTGGGGGATCGTAAACGCCTTAAACCAATGAGGGTAGCTCCAAGTGGGTACGTCCCGCCAATGGCGAAAGAACGCCAACGGATCGAGGGCTACTGGCGACCTGAGTACACGGCGAGCAAACAGGAGCGATTGGCAATGAGTCTAAGACGCATTTGTCGTGCCGTGGAACAAGCAAGGAATCGATCATCGGTAGCGGAAACAAGATCAGCTTGGTGAGTAGGGGTAAAGGTGGTGAAACACCAATGAAACCGAAACGACGATACTACTCCCTGATCGATAAAGTGTACCAAATGGATAATCTGTACGAAGCATGGCTATCTGTAAAGAAGAATCAGGGAAGCGGCGGCATCGATGGCGTAAGTATCGCCATGTTTGAGAAAAACGTGTGCATGAACCTAAGGGAACTCCAAAGGTTATTGCAACAAGGGCGGTATAAACCCGACCCTGTGAAACGACATTTCATCGAGAAGGAAAATGGGAAGTTAAGACCGTTAGGGATACCCACAATCCGAGATCGCATATGTCAGCAAGCGGTACGCCAAATCATTGAACCGATCTTCGAACAGGACTTTTACTACTATAGCTTTGGCTTTCGTGCAGGATACTCGGCGCACCAAGCAGTGAATACGATTCGACGCGCGAAACGTGGCGGATACGAATATGCGGTTGACCTGGACATCATGTCTTTCTTCGATGAAATTCCACACGAATCACTGATGGAGAAAGTGCATGAGAGAATCACTGACGGAAAAGTGCTGACGCTCATTCGCGGATGGCTATCGGCGGGATTCATGGAAGGTGGCCAGTTCCATGAAACGGAAATCGGGTCTCCGCAGGGCGGGAATTTGTCGCCATTGCTTGCGAATTTGTACTTGAACCATTTCGACTGGGGGATGAAGAAGAAAGGTTTTGCTGTGGTAAGGTATGCAGACGATGCCGTTATTCTTTGCAAAACAAAGGAGCAAGCAGAAGAAGCGTATCTAGCGGCAAAGACCATTCTGGAAAAGGAATTACAGCTTCGAATGCACCCTGAGAAAACAAAAGTGGTGCATTTCGATGAAGGCTTTCGTTTCCTAGGATTCGACTTCTGGAAAGATTATCTGATGGTACCCGACACGAAAGTGAAGAAGTACAAGGATAAAATCCGGGAAGTCACCCGCAGACAACAAGCGAATAACTTTGGCGAAATGCTCAAGAAACTAAATGAAATTGCACGGGGTTTTGGTAACTATTTCGGCATAGGGAATGTAAAGAAGAAGTTTCAACGATTGGATGAATGGACGCGTATGAGGGTTCGAGCCTTCATGCGTCAAAAGAAATCTACGGTTTCTAATTCGCTGATACCTAACAAAGTACTGGAATCGGCAGGAATGGTATTTCTAACAAGCTTACTCATCACACGTTCCTAATTCAGGAGTGAAATTTGCAATCCGGTGACGGATGAAGAGAACTCATTCCTGAAGATGGGGAACTGACGAAGGAAAGCCGTGTGCGGGAAATCCGCATGCACGGTTTGACGGGGAGTCCGAGGGAGTAATCCCTCGTCTTACCCTACTAGGTAAAAAATACACTGAAAGTGTTCATTATATCAATTTGAGCTTAGAGTCAAATGTAACATCTGAGTGATTGTGCTTAAAATACCTATATACACATCTTATTCCAGATAAAACACCGAAAATGTTTGGTCCAACTCGAAGAAGAGCGGATGCTGCTCAATGCGGAATATACCAATTAAGGAGAGATTAACAATGTTGAAAAAGACCATAGCCGTTTGCGCCGTTACAACAGCCATGTTACTCATATTCACAGCATGTGGAGGCAAAAAAGAAAGCGCGGCACCCACATCTACTCCTTTCAGCCCTGTGGCAAACACCCCGACCGCGAGCCAAACGACCGTCGCTGCGACCACTCCGTCAGCGAGCGTATCCACGAAGCCAAGCCCTTCGGCGCAGCCAAGCGCAAACCCAACGGCCACCGTTACGGCCGCCGCTGCCAGCGTAATTGACAAGTCCACGGCATCAGCAGGTATTTCCGCCGGAGCAAGCACAAAAGCGAGTCCAGTTGCAGGCGACAGTCCCGTGCCGACTCCCATAGCCTCCGCATCGGCGAGCCCAACACCGAGCGCGAAACCAGAGGCGACTCCGACTACAACTCCGACTGCAACTCCGACTGCAACTCCGACTGCAACTCCTACCCCAACTGCGAGCTCCGGTGGCAGTATAACATCAGGCGGCGCTACGCTCAAAATCACAGCTACCTTGTGGAAGTTCGACCAGCAAACATATGAAGTGCCGGCGGACAAAGAAATCACGATTGAGTTGAACAGCTCGGAAGGCCTGCACGGGATCAAGATAGAAGGAACGAACGTAAATCTCAAGGAAAACGGCACGGTGAAGCTTAACCTAAAAGCTGGAACATACAAAATTTTCTGCAGCCTTCTGTGCGGCCCTGGTCATGGCAATATGTCCGCTACCTTGGTCGTCAGCTAAAGGCCGATTCCAACCCGCTAAAATTTGATTCTAAATGCCTATATAAAATAAGAAGTTGGGACGATTACGCGCATAATCGAAAGTAAGCTATGATTAATTTAATCGTATTTCCGACATGCTTCACGGAATCTCGATAAAGGCAAAACTGGCGAAAGCCAGTGACGCAAAGCTAACAGGGGCTTAGGTGCAAATGCGCACTATGCCAGCCAGCTACCGTAAGGGGACGGGAGTATGAATGTTTCTTTACAACCCCACCTTTCGGCAAAGGCGGGGATTTTTTATTGGGATGGATGAGGTTTGAATGAACCTAGCGGAGCGGGTGATGGAATGCCGAACGTAATTCGCAGATTGAAGGGACTCATGTTTACGAAAGCTTTGCCGCAAGGAGGTGAAATAAACATGTTACGGAAAATCAGAACCATGGTTCGCCAAAATCGTGGACAAAGCGTCGTGGAGTTTGCCTTGATACTGCCGATATTTTTGTTATTGCTTGTGGGGATGCTGGAATTTGGGCGGATACTGTATTGGCAAACGATTGTTAACGAGGCGGCCCGCGAGGCGGCAAGAGTTGTGGCCTTAACTGGAGACAGGACGCAGGCTGCACCTGCAATAGTTAATTTTGGGACTTTTCCTGCCCCAACCGTAACACCTTCGCGATTGGTATTTAGACAACCCATTACTGTAACCGTTACTTATAATGTCGCCCTTATCACTCCACTGTTAAGCTCTTTTTTCCCAGCTAATCAGTTCACCGTTTCAGCTTCAGCTAGCATGCGCGAAGAAAATTACAGCCCAATCAATTGATTTAGAGAAGAGGTTGGATTATGATAAAACATTTTTTAAAGAACCAAAAAGGGACAGCTATAGTATTGTTTGCATTGACATTACCGGTATTGCTAGGTTTTTGTGGCCTTGCAGTGGATATGGGAATAATGTATTTGGAGAAAACCCGAGTCACCAAGTTGGTGGACGCGGCGGCTATCGCCGGCATCTATGAACTGCCAGGCACATCTGCAGATGCGCGAGCTTCGTCACAAGCCACTGCGTTTCAATATGCCAAATTGAATGGATTGAAGGATAGTGATACGATCACAGCGGTTCCGACGGATAATCATACCTTGCCTGTAACCATCAACAGGAAGGTGCTGTTCTCTTTCTTTAGGATATTTGGTATAAATGAGGGGACTGTGTCGGCAACTGCAGTGGCTCGGTCGACTCAAGCGTCGGCTGTGTATGGTGTTATTCCCTGGGGAGCTAGTACGGATGTGCTGCAGATGCTGGGGAAAAAAGTTCAATTTCAATTCTACCAATCCGGCGGGAGCGGTAACAACATTAACGGAGGTTTCCTGAATCTGACGAAGATCAATCCGAATGATACCTATCTAAGCATGTTAAAAAACGGGTATGGCGGCACCTTGACAAAGGGGCAGACGATTAGTAAATATACAACTGCAACTACAGCGCTGGCCGATGACACTGTAAATGGCATAATGACTCGTATAGCCAATGGACAGAGGCTCGTTGCTCTCCCCATAGTCGATTCAATGGGTGATAATAGCCCCACGGGGAAAATTTTAGGGTTTGCCGTCTTTCAGTTGGAAATGGCATATAAACAATCTGCTAGCGACGTTTACGTAACTGGTACATTCGTGCAGTCAGTAGTAAATGGTCAAGGCGGTGGAACGGGCACGGATTATGGAGCTTGGGCTTACCAACTATCGTTGAAGTAAGTGTGACGAGCAACTTTTCACTAAAAAACCCTAGTTTGAATCTATATTTAAAAAGAATACATAAGAATAAATAAAAAAAGATGCTGTAGGAATAACCTGCAGCTTCTCTTCTTGTTTTTACATCAATTTTACATCAATGTCCGTTTAATATAGCTGTTATGTACTGTATGGAGCCTAGGGGGATGTCCGAATCTTGATTAAATGGCTGACGAAGCAATGTCGAGGAGGATTTTTAGCGGTAGATTCAGACGCCGTGCTCCTCCACTAACGCTGCGTGCGCGCGGACTGAACCCCTAGAAGGGGTTCGCTCTGCCCCTAGGTAAAGAAAAGTCATGATCTCGTGGATCATGACTTTTCATTATGGAGCATAGGGGGATCGAACCCCTGACCTCATCGCTGCCAGTGATAGAGATACATTCTGTTATAGTCCCTTAAAACCTTGATATTAAAGGTATTATTCCTGTCATTCCTGATGTTTATAGTTGATTTATGACCATTGATGTTGATGTTTTACATCAATTTTACATCACGAAGGGAAATGGGCATGTTTTAATGCCAGGCTATTTTGCTCCCTTGGATGGTTAGTTGTCATTGCGGTTAAACAGAATAAGCAAACAGGAAATAGTTTATACCTATAGAGTATTATGGTATAATAGTTATATAATATAAGGCGGTTTTTCTCATTATTTTGTTAAAGTAAATACGTCTAAATACGCGATATATATAAGGATTTTTAAGGAGGGGCGTTATGGCCGATACTCAACGGGATATACGTTTGCAAAAGCCTCAACATGTACGCAGGCTTTTAAACGAATTCATCAATGAGCTGCGTCATGATACCGCAATGGACAAAGAAAAACGGGCCCGTGTATTAGGCTACTTAGCCAACATCACACTTACCAGCCTAAAGGATGGCGACTTGGAGGAACGAATCACTACCCTGGAATCTCAACTTAAGGAAAAACGTATGGTTAAGGGGGGATAGTAATGAAAAATACACGTATCGCCCGTTTGGAGGAATCGTTGCAGCAAGAAAAATCGTTAAACATCGTGTTAGGATCAATCAATTATAAAGAAAATACGATGATACTTTGTATAGATGGATTTTCTGGTTCTACTATTGATGATGGTGAGAAGTTTATCGATGATCATCCTGAAAATCATTATTATATCTTTGGTGATCATTCTAACCCACAAGAGAAATCCTAGAAGACCGGAACCTATAGAGACAAACGCTAGCCTTAAGGGGTTGTCGCTTTTAGATCTTATCCTATAAGGTAAATGAAGGAAGTGTATGTGATCAGGTGTCGATCGTTCACACACCATGCCATTATGGAGGAAACCGCCCATGGCTGCAATGTCCAAAATGTGATTGGCGCGTAGGGAAGGTTCATTTAAACGGTAAACACTTTCTCCGCCGCCATTGCTATAACTTGGATTATCAATCGCAACGGGAGAATACCTCATGCCGTCAGCTAAACAGATTAAAATCCATTGGTAAGCGGTTAGGTGGATCCATAAATATAATAGAACCAGTGCCGGTAAAGCCGAAGGGAATGCACAGGAACACCTATATTCGGTTGCTAAGCCAATCGCACATTATGCTTTGGAGTGTGAGTCAAGCGATCTCTAAACACTATAAATCACATGACGGGTAACGATACCCATATTCCAACCCTAGCCTATTTGGTTAGCGTTTTTTTTATTACTCTGTTGAACTTTGATGTTGATTTTCTGATTGAGGCAGGATCGTTCAATAAAACGTGTGCTTCAAAAAAGAACAAATGTCTTATATATCTTTGCAGATCAGCATTGTCGCAACATGGAAAACACTGGAGGTTTAGATTATATGAATTCAAGCGAGCTGAAGGAGATCTTGACCAATCTTACCATCTGGAAAAAGAATGGGCAGCGAACACCACACAAGCCAGTAAAACAGTAACTTCAAGGTTATGGAATATATGGAATATAGCAAATATGAACCTGCGCTGGCAAAAAGAAAAAGGATCCTTATCGGACCCTAAATTGGCAAACATGCCTTACATATTTGATTCGGTTGATAACGATGTGGTTTATTTTTCCCTATATATCCCTATTAGGGCAGGCGGTTTTTCAACTCGTATTTTCTGTTGGAAAATGTTTTATGTTGCCCTTTTTCCTTTTATTGTAAGTGGGAAGAAATCGAAGATCCCATTTTAGGTATCTATCAATGCTGAATACAAAGGATTGATCAATATGCAATAAAATTCCAAAAGAACTCGTGTACAATGTTAAACTGATGAGGTTCATATTACCTGATAAAATAAAATTAATATGCATGAAAAGGCAGGCAATTATTGTTGGAATCATTATAAACCCCATGATCATAAACAGACCAACGACAATCTCAGCTAGGGGAATGATGTAATTGAAAATCAAAATGTGATGCAAGGCAAAACCATGTATAAATAGTTTGTACCAGTCTGGAACAGTAGGCTTGATAAGTGCATTCTCAAAGTAGTTGACAAGGAACTGGCCGGGATAACGAAACCATGATATTTCTCCTGCTTTTCCCGTGATTTTTGTCAGACCTGCCATAAACCATCCCATGCCGAACATTAAGCGCATAAGAGTTACCAAACTTTGATACACAACAGGCCCCAGCCCCCGATTGTTTATATTAAAATCATTCATGAGTGTGTCCTCCTTTCTTTTCTTTTTTTCTTACGTTAATAGAATATGAGATTCATAATAAAATGCTTGGACAATTAATATAGTAGAATAGAAATTCAATTAAAAAGGGAACCGCCATGGTGGCGGCTTTCTTGCACTAACGAGCAACTTTCTATAATGATAAGTATTTTGAAATTTAATAGGGTTTGCTGAACGGATCGCCTTTACGACGAACAAGGCAAAGCGAGAGGCGAGCTTGAACGTCAGCCGTGGTAAAACAGGCAAAAAGAGAACTCATAGTCACTTTTCAAGGTTCATTACCAGCAGATGCAACCCATTCACCGGTTCGCTGGTTGTCTGGAGGTGCGCTCGAATACGGCCAAGCCCGTAGCTATCCCCTATATACGGGCAGACGGATTATAAAATCGTATTCGGGGCCGAAAAACGTGAGGTAGGGGGAAGCATCTTTTCCATCGTGTCGCTGGCCTTGGGACTAAGAAAATGCACTTGCTGGATGTCGGCAGGTGAGAAAGGATTTTGTCGATCGTGGTAGAATAAAGCACATATATGCTCTATTGGGCGGGCGATTGGAATGCGGCAACAAATAGAGAGTACGATCATACAAATGAATCTCCAATCAACCCACTGGTTTAATAGCCAGTGGTTTTTTTATTGCCTATTGCCTATTGTCTATGTTTTAACATCGGATTTCAGGGTAAGGTTCTCCAAATTTTCCATCGGGGTGACTTTCAATGACACTGAGAAGGAACCACCAGCTTAAAAATCCCAATAAGAAAGAGAAAGAGGTGTACGTGGTTAATATGCAATTTTCTGTTTCGGAGGAAAATCATCGATTGCTGAGGAAAATTCGTGAAAGGAGGTGGGACGAAAACGTAAAGAGCGAAGTAAGAAAAAAGAATGCAAAAAGGAGCGAATAGTCGATGGAAGGCGAAGTTCTGTCTAACACCCACATCTAAATCAACTAAGCTTACATCACGCGGGACTCCAGTTTATTAAATGCAAACCCCTTGTCCATCATCTATTATTTGGTTTCAAATATTAACACAAACTCTAAAAGTAGATGATACTAAGTCCAAGTTAAGCTTAATTTTTTCAACAAGAGCAAACAGAAGCTATGTTTTTCAGAAATCCACGAAACCATAGATAAGGACTTTCAGGATAGAATGAGTTCCCTACTTTGTTAAAAAACGCAAAGAAATGCTCATTTTGTATTCTGTCCCCGGTTTCCCCGAGAATATCCCATTCCCTTCTTGAAGTTAAGTAGTATTCCTTTAAGTTCAGAGAGGACCGAGTCTGATAAAGACAGATACATTTTGTAACTTGAATATTTACAGTAAATGACATAAAATCCTTATTTTTTTATTTAGAATTAGCCCATAAAAAAAATGTTGACGTGATACAAACTGTATCATATGATTTGAATCACTGGTAAACGTTATTTAAGGAAGGTTTAGTTGAAGCAGGAGCTTCCCAAGCTATGGGCGGGCCTTCACCGAGACAGCGTCCAATAATAGGTCTGTGTCGAATACATATTACATAAATTACATTTTATGGAATATATCTATGCGGTGCATTGATACGGTACAAAATAAGGACTATTAGCACATGGATGAAATCAGGACTTGTAATACATGCCACAATCTAAAGATGGTCGAGGAATTCAAATTTAACAAGTACGATCAAGTAGCGATATAGGGACTACCTCACTCACTACGTAAAAGTGTAGCAAACTCTACCAGAAGCTCAACCCCATGACGGACGAGCAGAAGGAACAGCGGAAAGTTTACATGAGGGCTTACTACCTTTCCAATAAGGAGCTCCTACTTGAGTACCAAAAGGAACTCCAGTGAAGTGATTACTATGCACCTCCAAAGCGGAAGAAGAAAGGGAGGATATTTTTTAAAAAAAAATTCATGTTGCGATTTACCGTCATTCGCGCTATTAAGAATAAAAGTTTTGGGAAAGGAGTGATCAAGTCGAATGCGCATGAAAAGATTACGCCGGCACAAAAAGAAGAATTCCTATATCCGAACAATTGGGATTGCCGGATCCTTGTGTTTAATCATGGCCGCCGAAGTACGGGCTATACCTACCTACTCCCTCCTTTCCCACGAAGCGACTGTTTCTATCTCGGTTTCAACCAGTTTTTGCGGTAAAGCATCAAGCGGCACGGTAACGAACGACGTATATCGGAATTACAGCCAAACAACAAGTCCTGTAAGAAGTACGATAAGTTCGAACGTTTATGGCGGTTCTGATCAATCGGGCGACCCGCCTGGCGGTATAGTGACTGTGAGAAGTACAGTAACAAGGGATGTGTACAGTGCTTCCAAGGAATCAAGCCGTGAAGAAGGCAGCTATTGTCTCGAGCCTAAAAACAAACCGGACAAACCGGATAAACTTAATCAACAAAGGAATGGGAGGGGTAACATCCGATGAAACAGGCAGTTAAATGGGGAAGTCGCACCATCACAGTTATCCTGGCAGTATTCTTGCTCATTACCGTGTTCTGCGCAGCATCATCAAGAATGAGCGGTGGGACTCCGAAGATATTGGGTCTTAACGTTTACGCAGTACTTTCCGGTTCGATGGAGCCCAGTATCCAAGTTGGTTCAATTATTTTGGAAAAGCCGAATGTGAACGCCAACAGCTTGAAAGTAGGCGACGTCATTACTTTTAAGGCATCCCAGGATGAATTTGGCGGACAAAACAACGATGGTTCCGCGATCTTGATCACCCACAGAATACAGGCAATCAAGTCTCTAAATGGAAAGCTTGCGTTTCAAACCAAGGGTGACTCCAATGACGGACCGGACGCCCAACTTGTACAGCCCGCCAATATCATTGGCCAATATAACAACATAATGATTCCCTACTTGGGATACTACCTGAATTTTATGAAAACAAAGCTTGGCATTGCATTGCTGCTCATTCTGCCCGGCGCATTGCTTATCGTAAGTGCCATGGTCAGTCTCATTCGGGAAATCAGCAAGCTGCAAAAAAAAATGAACTCGGCAACGAAGACAGAAGGATTGTAAGGCTTTCAAGTTTTGCAATGATCTCAGATTTGAGTGCTTCCTATGATCGGCCGGCCAAAATCGAAATCATGGGAAGTTTCAAATATAATCCCTAAACGGGAAAAAATTGTTGGGAGGAATTTTGAAATGGGACTTAAAACAAAGCTGAGTATGGCGTTAATGACATCAATAGCAGGTGCAATCATGATCGTCAGCGGATCGTTTGCATTTTTTAGCGCTACGGCAAGTAACACCGGGAACACTTTTTCAGCTGGGACTGTGAAGTTGGGCGTCGGGGGAGTACTAACCAAAGCCTTCAACGTTTCTAACGCTGCACCGGGCGATGCTGCTGCAACCGACAGCTTTACGGTTACCAACAGCGGCAGCCTCGATGAGTACTATCAAATGATGCTGCTTAACCTGCAATACACCTCAAACAACGGTATCGCTCCAGCAACCTACTACCTGACCAACGAAGATGGCTCGGTATATAATGCTGTGAACAATGCAGCTGGAACCACTCACACATCTGGTCTGTTTGATCCCACCAAGGATGGTTGGTCGGCATTCGCAAGCTTCAAAAACGGACAAAATACTGTGGATAACGGCAAAAGCCTGATTTTCCAAATCAAGTCGGGTAATACTGTGCTGTTTGATTTGACGGGCGCGGACAGCGTTGCCGCTAATGATGGTGCAAACGGTATTAACCGTCTTGCCGCTTGGCATTTGCTGAAAGCAGCTAATGGGACCACCGCTGCCGATTCGGAAGCGATCAATACTTCCGTCCAATTGGCTCTGGGCGCAGGAAATACTTATCAAGGTCTTGGCATTAGAGGGGACATCCAGTTCAATTCCCAGCAGGCTGCACACAATAATCCGACTGCGATTCGTTAGGATTTTTCCGGTGGCGTAATTTAGGGGGCCTTGTACAAAAGGCCCCGATAAAATTGATAAGGGGATGAATCCTTTTGAAACTTAAAAACAAGTTAGTCCTTATCTCCGTCGCAGGTTTGACGGCCGTCGGATTGTTGGCCGGAGGCATAACGTACGCATTGTTTCAGAATAACGTTTCGAATGCGAACAATGCATTTACTGCCGGTTCCCTTCAAATCTCCACCGTACGCGGAGATGTGCCGAACGTAGGACCGATGTTTTATACCAATACCACTGGCGCTCCCGGGACCTTGCCGACAGGAGTATGGGCTCCTGGAGACAGCAATACCCGCGGCCTCTTCCTTGAAAACACGGGAAGCTTGGATGCCAAATTAAAAAGCATAACGGCAAAAACGGCCGACAGAAGCGGAAATGAAGTAACAAGCGGTCTCGTTTATGATGCTGATATCGCTTTTGCCAATCACGCTAATCTTATCGTCTGGCAGTTGAATTGGTTTGACGCCAAAAATGCCACATTTCCTACCGGGCCAATTACCGGCGGTGACATGGACTTGATTATGTATATGGTTAATGACGGATACAATCTATGGGCTGCAGGAAACCCGAATGCCGATCCGCTGAAAAATCCCAACGCTAGTGACCAGGCGGTCATCGCAGTCAACAAATACCTGCTCGATAACATCAATACCATCAGGAGTGCCGCTTCAGTAAAAGGCCCGGTTTATCAAACGGCTACAGTGCAAGTTACCAAAATGTATGAAACTCCTATGAAGGGTACCGTAAACCAAGTGCTTGACGTGTCAAGCTTCAAAGTGATTACACCGCCTTTTGGGGCAGAAATGCTTGCATTCACCGTTTCTTTCAACCTGGATACCGGCAACGACATGCAGGGCGCTTCGGGTTATTTCAACTTTAATACGTATTGGGAGCAATCAAAAAACAACTAGAATCGTTCAGATCGGCAGGAACTATTAAAAAATTTAGAGAGACGCTGGTGATTTTTGGTGAAGCCCAAACAATTAAAAATGAACCTTGGACACAAGCTAACAAAATCCGTACTTATCGCTCTAATGGCTGTATCGTTTCCTTTCTCTAGCATCGTGAATGTGTCTGCGATGGCCGGCATGGGTGTTATGGCTCCCGGAACCACTCCGGACTATTACGGTACTCCCAATTACGCCAACAGCCCGCTTCCGGAATTGGACGCAAAAGGCAATGTAATTCCAGGGACAGGGATCCGAAAATTTGTCGATTCCTTGCCGGGCTTGGGAGCGGCGAATGCTAACGACCTCGGACAGTATCTTCCGGTCGCCATTCCGGACACGACGACTTATCCCGGTTCCGACTACTACGAAATCTCGTTGGTAGAGTACACCGAAAAGCTGCATAAAGACCTTCCGGCTACAAAGCTGCGGGGTTATAAGCAGACCAATACGACGGATGCCACGGTCAGCAAGCCCAGCTATTTCGGGCCTGTAATTAATGCCCAAAAAGATCGGCCGGTACGCGTGAAATTTACGAACAACCTGCCAACCGGCAGCGGCGGCGATCTGTTCCTTCCGGTAGATACGACGATCATGGGTGCGGGGATGGGACCGGACGGGAAGAATATGTACACCCAAAACCGTGGACTTCTCCATCTGCATGGAGGCATCACGCCATGGATCAGCGACGGGACACCGCATCAATGGGTAACTCCCGCCGGCGAGAATACGCCGTATCCGAAAGGCGTGAGTGTGCAGAACGTGCCGGACATGCCTGATCCCGGACCGGGTTCCATGACGTACTTCTATACGAACCAGCAAAGCGCCAGAATGATGTGGTACCACGATCATTCCTACGGGATTACCCGCTTGAACGTATATGCGGGGGAAGCTGCCCCGTACATGCTCCGGGACCAGGTGGAAAAGGATCTTATTGCAAAAGGAATCATTCCGGCAGACGAAATTCCCCTGATCATCCAGGATAAGACCTTTGTCCCGAAAGACGCCCAGCTGGCGGCTACGGATCCCACGTGGGACAAGGCGAAATGGGGCGGAATGGGCCAACTGTGGTTCCCTCATGTGTACATGCCCAATCAGAACCCTTATGTTACGACAGGGGCGAATAACTTGGGACGGTGGGATTATGGCCCGTGGTTTTGGCCGCCGAACACCGGCTTGTTGCACGGTCCTGTTCCCAATCCGTTAAAAGGCCAGCCCGGCCAAGGGGACATGAATCCTGGGGTGCCTAATGTGTCCCAAGTACCCGAAGCCTTCATGGACACCCCCTTGGTGAATGGTACAGCCTATCCGTATCTGAACATCCAGCCGAAGGCATACCGGTTCCGGATCCTGAATGCGTCAAATGACCGGATGTGGAATCTGCAATTGTACAAGGCTAAATCCAACGGACAGATGTGGAATGCCGACGGCACTCTGAAAGATGGAAATGCCGGTGAAGTTCCCATAGTTCCAGCCGTGCAACAGCCGGGCTTCCCTAGCACTTGGCCGAACGACAATAGGCCCGGCGGGGTTCCCGATCCGTCCTCAGCTGGACCAAACATGATTCAGATCGGTACGGACAGCGGCTTTCTGCCGAAACCGGTGGAACTCATAAATCAACCGATCGATTATGAATACAGCCGTAGAATCATTTCGACATTGAATATAACCAGCAAAACACTCTTGCTGGGTCCTGCAGAACGTGCGGATGTTGTGGTCGACTTCAGCAAATATGCCGGACAAACGCTCATCCTTTACAATGACGCGCCTGCACCGGGTCCTTTTTTCGATCCCCGCTACGATTACTATACCGGGGATCCCGACCAATCTATAACTGCTCCCATCATCAACAACTATACTGGAGGCGCACCTACGACACTGCCGGGCTACGGTCCGAATACGAGGACGGTCATGCAGATTAAGGTGGCGGATAATCCGTCTGCTTCAGGAAGACCGCTGTCGAGCGTCAGCGTCACCAACGGCGGAACTGGGTATACCTCTGTTCCCAACGTAAGTATCTCCGATTCGTACGGAACCGGGGCTGCCGCCAAGGCATCATTGGCTGTTGACAAGATCAACGTGACTTCGCCGGGCAACGGCTACACGGCATCGCCTGCGGTTAGCATTACCGGCGGCGGCGCGACAACAGATGCCGCTGCAAAAGCAACGATTTCGGTGGATGGCTTGAAGGTGGGATCGTTCGGCTCTGGTTATACAACGGCGCCAAGCGTCAGTATTTCGGATTCCGGAGGCGGCACCGGTTCAGGGGCAACAGGAAAAGCCGCCTTATCGGTAACGGGTATCCAGGTTACCAATCCGGGGGCAGGCTATTCATCAGCTCCAGCCGTCACTGTAACGGATTCCATTTATGGGCCCGGATCAGGCTCTGGGGCGACTGCCGTAGCAGCCATAGATTCGGTACAAGGGATTGTAACCGGGATAACCGTGACGAACCCAGGAAACGGATATATCGCTCCTATTGTTACTCTTTCCGGCGGGGGTGCCACGACACCGGCAGCAGCAACAGTGACAGGTTCGGTTTATAGCGTGACATTGACCCATCCTGGTACGGGGTATACGGCCCCGGTCGTTACCCTATCCGGTGGAGGCGCGACGGCGCCTGCCAGTGTAACCGTAACCGGCAGTGTTTATAACATTACCATCACAAGCGCGGGTGCTGGTTACACTTCCTTGCCGACGGTTACTCTTACGGGCGGCAATCCGGCAACGCCTGGCTCAGCTCAAGCGGCATTGAAAGTCGGCGCAATCGCAGTGACGAGCCCGGGCAGCGGTTATGTGAATCCGACGGTAACCATAACAGGCGGCGGAGGTTCGGGCGCTGCGGCGACGGCCAATACGACGGATATCTTGCAGCAGTTACAGGCAGCTATACCTGCCGCATTCGAGGCAGGCCAGAATCCGTTGCTGGTACCGGATACCAAGTATGTAAACATTATGGATACTTCCATTACTTTTACACCCCCCAAGTCTTCAAACTCCCTGACGCTTCCTCTGGAGCCGAAAGCTATTGCCGAGGAATTCACGCAGGATTACGGTCGCATGAACGCCGTATTGGGTATGGAAATACCAAATACCAATTTCAAAATCCAAACCACTATACTACAGGCGTACATCGACCCGGCAACAGAGATCCTGAAGGACGTGATCACGCCGATGACACCCGTTCAAGGGGATGGCACTCAAATTTGGAAAGTAACGCACAATGGTGTCGATACCCACTCCATTCATTTCCACCTGTTTGATGTGCAACTGATTAACCGGGTTGGCTGGGACGGCTCCATCCGGTTCCCCGATGACAATGAACGAGGATGGAAGGACACCGTCCGCATGAATCCTCTGGAGGATGCGATTGTCGCATTGAGGCCGATTGCGCCGAAGCTGCCGTTTGGTCTTCCCGACAGCATCCGTCCTCTCGACCCGACAATGCCTTTGGGCACGACTACTCAATTTTCAGGGATCGATCCGAAAACCGGCAACGCCATAACGGTAGTTAACCAACTGGTGAACTTCGGCTGGGAATATGTATGGCACTGCCACCTGTTGGGTCACGAAGAAAACGACATGATGCGTCCTATGATCCTAAATGTTGCACGTGCGGTACCTGCGGCTTCAACACTCAGTTTTAGCCGTAATAACTCAGGAGGTCCCGTCAGTTTGAGTTGGACGGACCCCACGCCGGCAAGTGACCCGAAAACGCTAGGAAACCCCTCCAACGAAGTAGGATACAAGATTCAGCGGGCTGCCTTTGACACTACGGGTCAAATCGGGACCTACACGGAGATCGGTACAGCTTTGGCCAACGCAACCGGTTATACTGACACGACGGTTGACCCGGCTACTTCTTACAGCTATAAAGTGGTTGCCTATAATGCGGCTGGCAATACGGAATCGAATGTGGTAACCGCAGCCGCGTCTAACATTCCTTCTGCCCCGACAAATCTGACGGCTGCGGTATACGGAGCACAAGTAAATCTCACTTGGACGGATAACGCCATCAATGAGACGGGCTTCACAGTCGAACGTGCCGTGTATGGAACAACCAATTTTACCTCGATCGCGAATCCGGGACCGCATAACGGCGTGGGAATTGTTACTTTCAGCGATACATCGGTTGCTGCAGGCAGTTCCTACTCTTACCGTGTGAATGCTGTGAACGGGGCCTTGTCGTCCGCTTATTCCAACGTAGCCTCCATTGACGTACCGGGAGGGCCTGTGGCTCCTGCCACGCCGACGAACTTCACCTCAAGAGTTTCGGCAGGAACCACTACGGATTCGGTCGCGTTAAGATGGAATGCCTCGACCGGAGCGACCCAATATGTCATACAGCGGGCTCTTGATGCGGGATTCACGCAAGGTCTAAATACTGTAACTACCTCTGCTACTTTGTTGTTGCAAACGAATTTGCCCAAGAACACAACGTACTATTACCGAATACAAGCGGTCAACTTGGGCGGCTCTTCCGCATGGTCGGCGGCATTGACTGTAAAAACGCCTTAAACGGCCGCTGTCTCAAAAGAATAAAAGTAGACCAGCGCTGCTGTTCCTCAGCGCAAAGTTTTTGGAACAGCAGCAGCTCTCTTTAAAACGAATCAAAAAGGTTTAAAGGAAATAAATGATAATATATTAAATTGAAAGGAGCCGATTGAGCCAATGAAGAGCAAACTTCTCAAAGCTTCGGCTTTTGCCGTCATGCTAGTAATCACTGGAGGAGTTGTGGTGTCAATGCTAAATAATGACACTTTAGCAAGCATCCCGTCTCCAGCAGCCAACGGATCTGCGACTCTCGTCAAGGCTACTCAAGTAAATATGGGAATGAATGGCCACGCCACAACCCGGCATGGCCGTTTCCAAAGCAACGTGGTGGGCGAAGCAGCGGCCATTCTTGGAGTAAAACCGATCTGGATATTGGACGAGATGAAGAAGGGGCTAACTTTGGTCAAAATCGCTGAGGAAGAAGGATTAAACCAAAATGAATTCCTTGAACAGCTTACAGAATTGGAGACCCGCAACATTAACGAGGCAGTCGAATCCGGGCAAATCCCGCAAAAACATGCGGATGCGTTGCTCGAAGGGATGGCGGATCGGTTGAGCAAGGCCTTGGAAATAAAAGCAGTCGACGTCAATGACCCGCATAACCCCGGAATGTCCATGTAATGAATTGTAATGTAATGACCCCGCAGCGGCCGACTGCCGCTGCGGAGGTCAATATTAACTTATTCGGAACAGCATGCCAAAGGTTGCTGAGAAAATGAATGGAAACACCAAATGGTTTTTGACTGTCGCGCTTTTATTGTTTTTTGTTTTCCTGTTTCCCACTCAGGTTATTGCCCATTCCATTTTGGAGAAAGCCTATCCCGAGCCTAACGTTAATTATCCGTCATCGCCGTCGGAAATTGTTCTCGCTTTTAACGAAAGGATGGAGAATGGGCTGTTTTATATTAAAACTTACGATGGAGGGGGCAAAGCGTTAAACACCCAACCGGCAGAGATATCTAAAGACCAAAAGGAACTGCACCAGCTCCTGCCGAAGTTGCCCGATGGCATTTATACGGTCTCCTACCGGATTATATCTGCGGACGGCCATCCCATTGAAAACTCGTACATCTTCACTGTTGGACAAGCAGGTGACTTGACCATCAAAAATGCGGCGAACGTTTATGTTTCCAAAGTCGGAATCAGTCAAAACGATTGGCTGTATTGGATAACCCGAATCTGCTACTACTTTCTGCTTCTTTCGTTAACCGGATGGATCATGTGGTACCACTTCTTGCATTTCGAAACAGTTGAATGGAGACGGGGTTATCATCATGCTGCGAAACTTTTGCTGATGCTGTATCTAATCGCTTCTATCGACAGCATGCTGCTTCAATTTTCACGCCTTTTAACTGGTTTTGGTATCGACCAGTTTACCGTTATTTTGAAAACCAGTGCCGGGATTTCCTGGCTGCTCACTTTTCTGCTAATTGTGCCCGGTTACTTTATACTCCTTAAGCACAAGCTCGTTGACGGTTTGTGGGTCGTGTCGATGCTGGCCGCAAAAAGCATAAACGGCCACGCCATGGGTTCCAAACATCCGTTGTTTACCGTCCTGATGGATGTGACCCATTTGTTCGCGGCTTCCGTTTGGGCGGGAGGCCTGCTCTACATACTCCTTTACTGGCGTAAACAGCGCATGGGAGTTATTCACTTTCTGCCGGTTTTTTCTAAGGCGGCATTGATCAGCATTATCACGCTAACGGTCACAGGAACCATTTCAACGTTAATTTTCCTGCCCAACTTGCAAGATATTCTTTTCACAGATTGGGGCTTATTGCTGTTAGCGAAAATCTTCATCATTTTTTTAGTTGTTGCCTCCGCAGGTCTCCTTCGTTTTTTTATGAAAAAGAAAATGGCGCGCCGCTTCGCATTTTGGCTTAAAGCGGATTTTAGTTTAATGGCTTCGATTGTAGGGATTGTCGGTGTTTTGACCGTCTTGAATCCGGTTCCCCAAAATCAGCCTGTCATTTGGTCGGAGTCTCGGGATAACATTGCCGTAAAGCTAACGATTACGCCCAACATGCCCGGAATGAACCATTTTATTGTGGAAGCGAAAACGAACCAATCAATAAAGATCAAAAACGTCGAGTTGAAAATAAAATCGAAGACCAATGAAATCGGCCCCATCCAGGTGCCTTTGTCTACAGATCGTCTAACTGGCGAACAATTATTATATGCGTGCGACGGCCCCTTTCTTCCATTCGCCGGGGTTTGGGCCTCGGAAATTCGCGTTATGGATGTGGACGATAATGAAACAGTCTTCATAAAGGATTTTACAATACATTAGAAGGCAGGGAAGTTTGTCATGAAAAAATGGATTGGTTTACTGTTGGCCATGATCTTTACACTAAGTTTCGGCTCTATTGCAAACGCGCATGTTACCGTTTATCCAAAAGAAGCTGTACAAGGCAGTTATGAAAAGTTTACTGTTCGCGTACCTACGGAAAAGGAAGTCCCAACGGTGAAGGTAGAGATTAAAATTCCTATCGATGTCGATATTACAAAGTTCGAGCCAAAAGCAGGTTGGAAATACGATATCGTGAAAGATGCATCGGGTAAAATCACAAGCGTCGTCTGGACGGCCATGGATGCGGGACTGGGTCCAACCGAATTTGGCGAATTTAACATGCAAGGTAAGGTTGCGGACTCCACAACGACAATTGCATGGAAGGCGTATCAGACCTACAAAGATGGAACCGTTGTTGAGTGGACTGGTGCACCCGGATCAGACAAACCGGCATCGGTAACCAGTGTAACCCCAAAAGCTGCTGGAACGGCAAAAAACAGCCTTACGGCTGGTGGGGAATTGCCGCTGCCGACTAGTGGGGTGCATGAAAAATCCATACTACTGCTGGTATACTTGTCGATCATCTTGTCATTTTTAGCTATACTAGCGGTTATTATTTCATTAGTAAAACAAAAGAAACGTAAAAAGACTGATCTTGCGAACGATGAACGATACACCGTGTTCCATAGCATGCAGTAGATATCGCAACCCCGCGTCTTGCTGAGCGACCTTCCTTACGCTGACGGTATTCAGTTATGAGCAAATTGAATGCTTTATTAAGAAAGGAGTACCTTTTGACAAAGCATTATCATTGTTAATATGCTCTGGATGCGCGTAATAATTGTTTAGAAGGCGAGAGCAGACAACCTCTATTTTGTAGTAAAACAAAAGCAGTTGTATCCAGAAGGTATATTGGATTGATTCGTCAAGACTCCTTTTTTGTTTGTTAAAGTAACGGCAGTATGCGTATCGGCTAATTTCAGCCGATACGTGATTGATGTCAATAGGGATATAAGCTTTAAGAATCATGAAGATGAATATACCACGTCGTTAGTTTATCATAAATCCACATTTGGAAAGGAAATTTACGACACATCTCTGTCTGAAGATGCCATTTTAAATAGGATTAAAACCGTTTATGTGCCATACGATTTTCGCTTTCCCTATCGGATAATAGAGCTAAACTACACGACGAGGCTACCGCAACGATGGGCAGTCTCGTTAAGCTATCTAGCAGGATAACGTAATTGAAATTTAGAAAAATTTAAGGAGTGTATACAATGGAAGATAATGGGGTTAAAGTGCCTACAAAAGATAAGAGGAGCCGGTAAAGGTGACTGAAAAAAGGGACCTACTACGATTTGAAAAGTTATGCAACGACTTAATGCTTGGAGAGGTAGTAGATGTACCTGTAGCGTTATCAGGGGGGTTATTGCACCGTATGTATGCGTTGAAAACAACTTCAGGGAGATATATAGTCAAAGCATTAAACCCAGAAATCATGTCCAGACCAACGGCCATGCAAAACTTTATCACATCAGAACGAATTGCCAATTTTGCAGCGAACTATGTGCCTGCAATTCCGGCAATAAAGTTTAATGGGAGTGCTATTCAAAAAGAAGGGGACCAATTATTTCTCCTTTTTGATTGGATAGATGGCAAAATTCTGAAACTAAATGAGATAAATACGGTCCACTGCGAAAGAATAGGCGGTATTCTTTCGGGTATACATATGACCGATTTTTCAGAGTTAGGTATAGTGAATAATTGGTCAGATAATAGACTGTCAACTGACTGGAACTACTATTTAAAAAAAGGACAAGAAAGTAACTCGGAATGGGCTAACATACTGTTTGAAAACATCGAAAATCTACATGTTTGGAATACTAATGCAATCAAATCGGCAAAACTGCTTACTTCGGACATGGTCATTAGTCATGGCGATTTAGACCCTAAAAATGTTATGTGGAATCAAGATAATCCCATCCTTATTGATTGGGAATCAGCTGGCTATAGAAATCCTATGCAAGACTTAATTGAAACAGCTATTTATTGGTCTGAAAATGAGCTGGGAAAAATTGATAAAGACAAATTCTTTGCTTTTATAGGGGGCTATAAAAAGTCACACGGAACACTACAAGCAGATTGGAGAATGATATTAACATTTGGATTTTTGGGGAAGTTAGACTGGCTGGAATATA
Source organism: Paenibacillus sp. GP183 (assembly GCF_900104695.1). Classification (NCBI taxonomy): domain Bacteria; kingdom Bacillati; phylum Bacillota; class Bacilli; order Caryophanales; family Paenibacillaceae; genus Paenibacillus; species Paenibacillus sp. GP183. The sequence continues at coordinate 1,874,848 of NZ_FNSW01000001.1, read as the reverse complement.
GTTTAAAACGGTCATTATGTATTTGTACGGATGAAAAAGAACAGCAAACTGGGACTGTACAAGTATTAGGAATTATAACCGCCATCAGACGTTACGCAGAAATGATTTCTGAAATCGAAATATGGCTAAATGAAATTTAAGTTAGCACCGTGTTCCATTTAAATGGGGTTATGCATCATTTCGTTGTGATCCCAAGAATGATTATGACTCTTCTCATAAAGGTTGTCACTCATTAAATTGTTTAAGGCCACTTAATATCAACCTCAAACGCAAAAAAACGCCCCGGCTTAAGGGGCGCTTTCTGCGATTCTTATTGGTGCTTGACAGTAACAGTAAAACCCTTGGTATCCACAGAGCCGTTGCTCATGATGATAGCCGTTATAGTTACTTGAATGTCAGTGGTGCCAGTTGGCCTTACCACGGTTTTGCCATCGTCAGAAATGATGGGTTTGTTTCCGGAGATCCACACGATGGAGGAGCCATTCCAACCGATGGTTGGCAAGGATAGTGCGTTTGTGACGCTGTATTGCGTGTCGCTTTCGCTGAAACCAATGGCTAGTGCTTCTTTATCGGCTGCTACTTTCTGGGAGTCTGTCAGCTGCTGCTTCACGATAACTGTGAAGGTTTTGGCATCGCTAACGCCATTGCTGTTAATAATGGCTGTTAATACGACGGTACCGTCACCAGTGCCGTTCACTGGACGGTTGACTGTCTTTCCATCTATAGAGATCAAGGTTGGATTGCTTGACATCCAAGTAATGCTAGAGCCGTTGGCGCCTATCGTAGGCAAAGTCAACGCATGGGTAACGCTGCTTGCGCTGTCGCCAGTTTGAAACCCGATCGCTAGAGCTGCTTTGTCTGCCGCGACCTTTTGAAGATCCGCCAATTGCGATTTAACGGTGACTTGGAATGTCTTGACCACAGATATACCGCTGTTGGAAATAATGGCAGTCAATACGACAACTGCATCGCCGGAGCCTATCGAGGGGCGGTTGACGGTTTTGCCGTCATTGGAAATAATAGTGGGTGATCCACTAATCCATGAGATAGAAGAGCCATACTTGCCGGTAATATCAAGCACCAGAGGCAGGGTTACACTTTCTGCAGAATCCCCTTGGCTGAAGCCGACGGCCAAAGCGGTCTTATCGGCAGCTACTTTCTGAGCAGCTGTCATGGCGCTTTTCACCGTGAGCTCAAAAGCCTTAGTTGCAACTGCATCACCATACTTCAAAGTCGCCGTCATAGTAACATAATAATCCGTCGAGCCTGTTGTTGGCTGCTGCACTACTTTGCCGTCATCGGAAATGATGGCGGTATTGCTAGACTTCCAGGTTATGGAAGAGCCATTAGCTCCACGACTTGGCAGTGAATCGAAGGAGACGGTAACGCTACCCGCCGTGTCGCTGCCGCCATAATCAATAGCCAATGCAGCTTTATCCTTCTCCACGAGCTGCTGGCTTGTCATTTGATGCTCGTTGAAATCCTCGTCCGAATCCTCGTTGTCAACTTCTCGATCTGCTTTCCATTCCATGGTTCGGTGTAGTGCATCATGAGCGTGCTCATTCTCCACATGCTCCAGGGCATTTTGGAGACCTTCCTTCTCTCCCTGGTGAGACTTCGCTTCTACGGTATTAGTTATGAGTCCGGACGTTATTAGAATGCCTGCGGCTGCTAGTAAGGTAATTGTTTTCTTCATGTTCATTTTCATCTCCTCAACTATATGTATTGCTATAGGATTCGGAGTTGTTTTCCAGTATATGGGGGTTTATTATTTTAATTTAAACAAAATCAATTGTTCCAAAAGCTTGCTAAGAGCCATTGTCGTCGTTAATCCTTTGGAATGGACTCGTCTCCCGATCTTTTATCGCCCGATATAATGTTGCCTTCGTTACACTGGTCGCCTCCGTTATTTCTGCTACAGAATGTGTCCGGCTGTCATATAGCTTCAGCGCCTTCTCCACCTTACGCCGATCCGTCTTCGGTCGTCCTCCATTTCTTCCCCTTGCCCTAGATGCTGCTAGGCCGGCATTAGTGCGTTCAACGATTACATTCCGCTCAAACTCCGCGAATACAGCCAGCATACCGAAGAATGCTTTACCAGCAGCTGTAGAAGTATCGATGCTATCGTTAAGGCTGACGAACTCAGATCCGCGCTTTTTAATCTCATCTAACGTCGATATCAGCTTTATCGTAGACCGCGCCAGTCGATCAAGCTTATAAACGATGAAGTCATCACCAGGTCGTAAAGCATCAATTGCTTGCTGCAACTGGACCCGATCATCCTTAGCTCCACTTGCCTTCTCCATAACCGATTCTCATATTTAACGCCTCCATTTGGTGTTATTGATATTATTGTATCATAAAGACGTACGTTTACGTAACTATGATTTTGAAACGGATAATGATGCATAGTATGAATGAGCGGTATTTAGCTGCCAAAAACCAAAGGAAAATATTGTTCCATATACATCGTTTTTGAAACGACAGTTTATTTTGACCCTAATTTGAGGATGCCATATACCCACATATATCCATCCATAATGTGCTAGCAGATCCACACGAGATTATAACGCGGCAAACGTTGGATGACGCTATATAAGTAATCGAGAGCTGAGTATGGGAAATAAACTTTTTCGGTGGCAATTCTCAGCCTAGAATCAATCATTCGTAATGACATAAAGAAATTAATATGAAGGAGAATCTCATTTCTTGTCGAAGTAACACAAACAACCTATTTTTTTCCAATCCTTAATTTTTGTTCGTTAAGAAGAGGAAAACAACGGATACAATTATTTTTGAAATTTCAAGAATAAACGAGAATAGGGATCGAAAAAAGGGTATTCTTGGTAAATGGTAGGGTTGAAAAAACATTAGAGGTGAAAGTATAAGTCGTTCCGATGCACTTACAATGAGAAATATTAGAATTACGGAGAATCACGCTAGAGAGGGGGATGTAAGAACCGAGTTTGAACGCGATTATGCAAGATTGATACATTCGCCTGCTTTTAGACGTTTACAAGGTAAGTCCCAAATATTTGGAGCAGGAACAGGTGACTATTTTAGAACAAGGTTAACACACAGCTTAGAAGTAGCACAGATCTCTAAACATGTGGCGACCAAATTAATGAACTTAAATGAAATTTCAATTGGGGCTTTTTCAACTTGAAAATCTGGAAGAACTGAAACGTTTACTGGTGTATATATCGCTGCTGAATAAATCTATCACTCCTGCTGCGGAAAGGTTTGATGAAAGTAGATTTGCTGAAGTAGCTAAACACGCGTTGTTCACAAAGAGCAAGTACGAAAAGATTGAAGAGATTCGCCAAAACTTATTGGACAAGTACAAACCGACCTTTTTGGAAATTAACGCTGAAAAAGCATTGGTTGATTTCGAAGTGAAGGAAAACACACTGGGTTTGTTCAAACGAAATCAAGAGTCAGTCGACAGCTTTTTGTATGACCAGATATCGAAAGCGATTGATCCTGTGAAACGGCCCAAAGTAGCTAAGAAGGAAACAAGTGTTTTGGATGAGCAACAGGCTGCGCAAGTATTTATAGCTTTACAGCGGGAGCCTGATATGTGGCGTATCATGATTACTCTTGCACTCACGGCTGGTTTGCGTCGAGGAGAGCTTTTGGCCTTAGAGTGGAAGCATGTTGATCTGGAAAACGGTACACTGGATGTGAGGCAATCACTAAGCTATGCGAACGGAAAGCCTATAATAAAGGAACCCAAAACGAAATCTTCTTTCCGGCGTGTATCTCTTCCATCCTCCGTTGTTTCCGAATTAAAGCTATATTTGCTCCAATGTGAAGAGGAGAAACGCAAGTTACTTGACGCTTGGGAAGGCGGTGATCACTTCTTTGTTTTTTCAGCAACGAAAGGGAAGCCGCTATATCACACTGTACCAGGTACCTGGTTTAGACGATTCATTAAGCGGAAAAGCCTGCCTTCAATCCGGTTCCATGATCTCAGACATACTTCAGCGACATTGCTCATTAACCAGGGTGTACATGCAAAAACGATAGCGGCAAGGCTTGGCCATGCCGACATCAGAACAAAATGAACATATATGGTCATGCTCTGCAATCTGCAGACCAAGCCGCTGCCGATAAGTTTGAAACTATATTTAATATGAATGCATAAGCATAAATAAAAAAAGTGACGCTGCGGTTACCTCAACAGCGTCACTTTTTTTATTTTTTTGTTTTTACATCAATTTTACATCAACGCCCGATAGTGTAAGCTGTTATAGTAGTAAATCGCCAGCTGTTGCATAGAAAAAAGCCTTGATATACAAGGCTTTTTCAGTTCTGTACTATATGGAGCCTAGGGGGATCGAACCCCTGACCTCATCGCTGCCAGCGATGCGCTCTCCCAGCTGAGCTAAGGCCCCAAGAAATAACGTCGACTTTTCGAATTATACACGATAATTTAATTGTAGGCAAGCTTAAAAGCCCTCTCATTCGCATAAGGGCTCAAGGCCGGGGTAACGTTGTTTAATCGACATTTTCATGCTAACCTAATACATGACTAAATGTTGTAGGAGTGACCTTTTACGTGTCGAATAATTTGATCTATTGGATATACTTAGGTATCGCTTGTACAGTGCCTTTCGTTCTCGGTGTTTGGCTGATGAGAAGAACAAACAGGCTGCAATATTCCTTTTGGGTTTCGACGGTTGTGAATATCATTCTGACGGGTGCAGGAGTGTTGTGGTGGTATTACGCGAATGTGGATTCATTCCGGATTATTTTTGGAGTGGTTTTTGATGCGATTGCATGCGTGAATGTGGCGGTGCTTGAGTTTTTCGCACTCATCAGTATTCGTCAAAACTCCAATTCATAGAAAGGTAACCTAAACATGGCTGCTTCATCTCCTCGTCGTTACAGGCTGCTGCTTACCGCCGCTTTCCTATGGATGGCTTTTATTTTTTATAAGTCCTCGCAGACTTATCAGCAGCAAAACTTAATACCGCTGTTTTCCAGTGAATTCTCCGCATCTTCTTTATCCAAGTGGCTGCCACATATTACTTTTTTGTATGATGGTACCGTGGTGACTTGGCACGATCCCTATGGGATGCTTGAATTTTTTATCCGCAAAGCAGGACATGTCAGTGAATACACAATCTTAGCCTTGCTATTAGGGTATTCACTGCTGGCTAAACCCCTGAAAAGATCAAAAGTCCTCGTATACACAACCATGTTTTCCATCCTTTATGCGGCCTCCGATGAATGGCATCAGACATTTGTTCCCGGAAGAACCGGACATGCAATCGATGTAGCGGTTGACACTATTGGTATCCTGCTTGCAGTCGGTTGGTTCCTCCTTACTTTTAAACGATCAATTTGATCAACATCATTAACAAGGACGATCGGCATTTTACTTTTGTTCGCCACATCCACAGCTCTCGGGCTTCTCTTTCTGACTCCACTTGTTGAAACTCCACTAAACGTTCTATTGAATAAATACTGGGCTGCATTCCACTCACCTCTTTTCCTGTTGCTTATAGACACAGCTTACCTTTATAATAGGGGAATAAAAAGAGTATAATTATATTTATTAATTTCCCCTTTTATCCGGATCGGAGGATTACGGCTATGCAGCTTATGAATTATTACATGGATTTGAGATGCAGCTTTGATTCGAATATCGAGAATAAACCAGTTAAAGTCACCCTGGAAGAATTGGGCTCCATGCTGTACTGCACAACCCGAAATGTAAAGCTTTTGCTCAAAAGAATGGCAGAGCAAAACTGGATTAAATGGACCCCGGGGCGCGGGCGCGGCAATGCGTCCGAGCTCACTTTTCTCATTTCCACGGAAGAGATCATTTCCAAAGAAGCCATGCAGCTTGCCCAAAAGGGAGACTTTCAGGGGGCAATCGGCCTCATTCATCAATTAAAGGAAGGAGAGGGCTTGCAGGAGTCATTTTCCGACTGGTTGTTCAGTTATTTTGGACATAATTCCATTGTCAAAGAGGAACGATGCACAGATACGCTTCGCTTTCCACTTTTCAAAAACATTTATACACTCGACCCGGCACAAGCCCTTTATTGTGCGGATTTCAACATCATTACCCAAGTGTTTGACACTTTGGTTCGCTTCAATCATCAAAATGGTGCGATAGAGCCGCACCTCGCTCATTTTTGGGAGGTAAATGAAGACCATACGCTTTGGACCTTTTATTTGCGAAAAGGGATCCGGTTTCATCACGGAAGAGAAGTCACTGCTCAAGATGTTAAATTCACCTTTTTACGATTGCAGGATCCTGAGGTCAATTCGAGCAACACTTGGTTGGTTGAAGATATTGAGGACATTATGGTCAGCAATCGAACTACAGTTCATATCAAATTAAAAAGATCCAACGTGCTGTTTCTCAAGTACACCTCAATTTGCGTCGCCGGCATAATTCCTGAAGATATTTATAAGGAAAACAAGCAGCTGTTTAGCCGTATTCCGATTGGGACCGGTCCATTTCGTGTCGAGCGAAACGATGAATTTATTTGCAGACTGAAGGCTTTTGACGATTATTTTCGTGTGCGGCCGCATTTGGACCAAGTGGAGATTTGGTTTTTGCCGGAGGAATTGAAGGAATCCAATCAGCAAGAGGATTGGGGACAGGTGATCTCGGATCATTACGGTAAAATGAGTCTGCCAGGCTTATCCACCAAGGAGGAGGAATGGCTGCAGATTGAGAAAGTCAGCTCGGGCTCCAGCTTGCTTACCTTTAATTTAAAGAAGCAGGGTCCGCAGCAGCACATTAACTTTCGACGTGCAGTGGATTTGATATTTGGCCGTGAGCAGCTTATTCGTGAAATGGGTGGAAATCGGTTTTCTCCGTCCTCCAGCTTTTTGCCTGATAGATTTCAAGCGGATCAGATTGCACCATTGGACTTGATTCTTGCGCGGAAGCTCTTAAAAGAGATGAATTATGAAGGCGAGCCTGTCCTGCTCTATATTTATGAAATTCACCTGGAAGATTCTAAATGGCTTCAAACCCAATGCGCCATAGTAGGAATTCCCCTTGTGATCAAGGTCAAGACAGACAGCGATATGATGCGGGTGGAGAAGATTCTCGAAGCAGACATGATTATTTACGGGGTTGTCATGGAAAACGATTACGATTTGCACATCATCCAAATGATCAAACAAACCAACAGCTATCTAGGTGTTCATTTAAGCGACGATATGGCAGCTGTTGCGGATGTTAAAATCTCGGAAATTTTGGCTGACAAAAATGAAGCTGGACGGCAGAAACGAGTTTCCGAGTTAATCGATCTGCTGGGTCAAGAATTTGCATTCCTCTTTCTGATTCATCGTTCCTATCAAACGTCTTACCATTCGTCGGTCAAAGGGGTGACCTTGAACGAGCTCGGCTGGGTCGATTTCAGCAAAATCTGGTTTGCACCGACTGTAGAGGTGGCGAGTATTTAAGCAGCAGGTACAGGTACTTATCCCTTGCTTTGTTCTTGTGATCCTTGTACCGAGGCTGCTTCATAACGCTTCTCCTTGGACTGCCATCTGGAGTTGGATATAAAAAAACCAAGAGTAGCAAACAGGACGAGCCGAATCGGGATCCAACTTTTGTAAACTTCACCTTGTGAGAGATATTCGATGGCTCCAAAGAGCACAGTAAGGGATAAGCTCCACAGCAGCACCCCATAAATCAATAAGTACTTGGACTTTCCCATTTGGCGAGTTTTGTGCCATTTTCTTTGCTCTGTTTCCTTCATTACCAAGCAACTCCTTTTACCTAACTTCCAGCAGGTTTGGATTTTCTCAAATTATAGCACAATCCAGGATATAAATAACCAATGTCCATGGGCGAAAATCGTACAAAGCAGTCGATTCCCGCTGTATGAGAATATATGGTAGAATGGGAATGCAGATTTCCAAGGGAGGTCCTAACTCGTTGACGAAAATATTGGCTTTTTCCTTTCTCTGGTACCTTACCGGAAACCCATTCTTGGCCATACTTATTTTGCTTATTGTCTTTTATGTGCTGGACCGCCGGTACGTGGGTATCATGCCGAATATATTCCGGCCGCTTCAGCTTGGCAGCAGAGCGAAACGATTAAAGCAGGATCTTGGGGCCAATCCGCACAATACTTCAGTGAAGCTGGATCTGGCCAGAAATTTGATCGAACGGAAGAAATATCAGGAGGCTCTGCCGGTTCTGGAGCAAACGATGTCGGTTATGGAGGATTCCGCCGATGTTCATTACGAGCTTGGCCTGTGCTATCTGAAGCTTGGCGATCTGGCCAAGGGAGAAAGCTTGATGCTGAGAGCGATCGAGCTCAATCCAAGAGTCAAATATGGCGAGCCCTATTTGCGATTAGGCGAGGCGTTGGCTGGTGTTAACCCGGCAAAGGCCGTAGCTAATCTGGAGCAATTTCGCGAGCTGCATACTTCCTCCTGTGAGGCATACTACCGGCTTGGACAATTGTATCAGCAGCTTGGACGCACTGAGGATGCGAAACAGGCGTTCCGGGAAACGCTGGTAATTTACAGGGGATTACCGCGTTACAGCCGCAGACAACAGCGCCGATGGGCATGGCTTGCTAGGTTGAAATAAATAAGCTGTCACGATAAACTGAACTTAGCCTAGGAACAAGCAATAAATATTATGAGGATGATGAGAAGTGAAATTGGAGTATGTCATGCAGGCGATCCTGCTGCTGTTTTTGGTCATATGTACATTCATAGGCATGCTGGCTTGGACCAAATGGAGAAAAAGAGGACGGAGATAGCCGCAATGTATTTTGTCAACCACGATCAAATCGAGCAAAGGCTCCGTTTCCTCCAGGTCATTGCGGAGGCGTGTGAACAGGTATTAGGTCAGTGGGGAAAGGGCGAGGCTTCACTCCAGTTGCAGTTTTCCCAGGAAAGGGTCCTTCATCTTGCGATTGAATCGGTAACCGATGTGGGCAGTCTGCTTATTGATGCTTTTATTTTGCGCGATGCCAGCAGCTACGAGGATATCGTGGACATTTTATCTGGAGAAGGTGCTTTTAGTGAGGACCTTGCCGCCTTTCTCCTTGAGCTTGTGAAGCTAAGAAAAGCGCTAACCCAGGATTTTGTTCAATGGGATCGTGGAGCCTTGCACCCGCTTTTGAACCGATTACCAAAAGCTTTGACGGAATTTGCGGTGAATGTACGTGTTTTTATGGAAAAAGAGCTTGCCTAAGTTACTATACTTTTTAGTTTCTTAATTTACTTATACCCGCGGATGCTGTAAAATAAGGCTATTCAAGTTTCCAAGGGCAGGTGATCTAATGAACCAGGAAAACGAAACTTCTACACGCAAAGTGATTCTTACTATGCTAAAGACGCAGGGCCAACTAAGTGTCGGAGAGATGTCAAATCAGCTCCGTATCACAGAAATGGCAGTAAGACGTCATTTAAATACATTGGAACGCGACGGACTATTGGAAACCAAGCTTGTGCGCCAAGCCATGGGCAGACCGACTCATCTGTACTTGTTGACCAAGCAAGCCGATGATTTATTTCCAAAGAATTATCATCACCTGACTCTGGATTTGCTGGAAGAGCTGCTGGAGGATGAGGGCGAGGAAAAAATCGACAACCTCTTTAAAAAAAGAGAAGATAAGTTGGTGGCGAAATATCAGTCGAGAATGCAGGCGAAGAGCCTTGGAGAACGTGTCTCGGAGCTGGCGAGAATCCAGAATGAGAACGGATATATGGCCAAATGGAATCAGCACGGCGATGGGGAATTTGAGTTAAGCGAGCACAATTGCCCAATTACGCAAGTTGCTAACCGGTATCAGCAGGCATGCCAATGCGAGCTTTCCTTGTTTCAAAGATTGTTGGGTGTAAAAGTGGAACGCACCGAATGTCTCGCCAAGGGCGGAGCCAAATGCACTTACATGATCGAGCGCAATGCAACCAACCTATGAGGTTAATGAAAAAGGAGCTGCTTTTAGCCATGAAATGGCTGAAGATCAGCTCCTTTTGCTTACTTATTTATGATGCTCGGGACGCTTTCAGCAAGTCTGCAGCTTTTTCCGTAATCCACCCGTAATTGCCGGCTTCGATTTCTTTCAGATTGATCAAAGATCCGCCTATACCCAGCCCATAGCATCCAATGCTCAGGAATTCTCTAATATTGGCTTCGTTCACACCGCCTACAGCGATGAGCGGAATGTGATTCAGCGGTCCCATAAGCTCCTTGAAATAGGCGATGCCCATGCTGGCGCTTGGAAATATTTTTATCGCTGTAGCCCCGGCTTTCCAAGCCTTTACGATTTCCGTCGGTGTCATTGCACCAGGGAAGATGGGGACTCCCGTCTCTGAGGCATAGTGGATGACTTCAATATCCAAATTGGGTGTTACCAAGAAGGCTGCTCCGGCTTCCACCGCCTTACGGGCGTCTTCCAGATCAAGCACGGTTCCTGCGCCTATATACATAGTTTCTCCAAATTGCTGTTGCAGCTTTTTGATCATGGCCAGGGCTCCCGGCGTATTCAGCGTGACCTCCATGACGGTGATCCCGCCTTGGTACAGCGCTTTGGCAACGGCTGTGATATGCTTATCCTCCACACCTCTAAGAATAGCGATGATTCGAGTTGCATTGATTTCTTTTAAACCCTGCTGCTGGTTCATAAATGCCTCCAAAAAAATGCCTTGGAATAAATTTTAACATAATCCTTCAGAAAAATCTGTGTCAAAAAGCCATGCGCCTACTTATAATGTAATATTTCATAGGCATTCGTCTATATAAAAAGGAGTGTTTGGTCATGGCTAATGGGCAAAGAAGCAAGGATCTTTTGCTTGGAGTGATCGTTGGAGGCGTCATTGGTGCGTTAACCGCATTATTAGCAGCGCCCAAATCCGGCAGAGAGCTTAGAAGCGATATCAAGGAGCAAGTAAACACAGTAAGTGAAAAGACACAGCAAGCGGTTAACGCAGTCAGCGATAAAACCTCCGAGTGGGTAGAGAAGGTTCAAGTAGCGGCTAAAGATGTGATCGAGAATGTCCGTTCATGGCGGGAAAACAGTGATGAACCTACAGATGAAGGGCATACAGCCGATTTTGAATTACTAGATGATCTTCCAGCTCCAAAGGAACTCCAAATGAGCTTGAAGTAAACGTATCCGGCGCCATCAAAAAAAGAAGCATCCTACACCGCTTCATCATGCGGCATAGGATGCTTCTTGTTCATTTCATCCACTTGGAAGGATCAATTTTGTTAATGTCGAGGCCTGCCCAGATGTTAGCCACATGTACATCCTGCGGATTGTCGAAAGCGAGCCATGCTGTGGGTAAATAACGTTCCCCATATTGGCTTGAAGGCTTGTTGACGATTTCATTGTTGTGAACAAGCACACTCGATGCGCCGCCGTCCAAATTAGCTGCAGTGATTGCACCATGAGACAGGAAGATCTCCTGAATATCGTACAAAGTGGCGCCAATACTGTGTTTTTGCCTGCCGTCAACAATCGCGAACAGGATGGAACCGTCTTTGGTTTGCGCCATTGCCGTGCGAGGCGCTATGCCCCAGCCGTCTGCCTGGCTTTTGACCAAGCCTTCACCATTTACGATGAAGCGAGGGCTGAAGGACACAGCTTCCTGCACGCCCATTTTCAGAAGCTCGGAAACTTTGTATTTGCCTGCCACCATGCGGCCGTCCTTGTCGATCCCGACTACCTGCTGGGTGGATTCGAGGGTTCCATCATTGTAATAAATTTGGCCTCCTGAAATGACAATGCCTTCGGGTTGAAACCCATTACCCTTCCATTCAGGGTCGATGAAGCCTCCGCCGTTTACCCCGGCAATGGCACCAGTTCGTTTTACCATGGAGGAAACCTTCTCACCCATGCCGACTTTGTTAGGAACAACAATTTTCAGTTTTTTCGGATCAGAGATCGTCATTAGAAATCCTTTGAAATTGGGTCCCGAAATGGCTTCAACCTTTACCAACTCTACGGGTGGTGGTTTTACCACTGCAGTTTCAGTTACGGGTTGTGGTTCCAACTTGACCAAACCTTTGTCTCTAACCTCGCCCATCTGCTCGAAACTCGCCCAATAATTTTTCACACGCTCATTTAGTTGGTCCGAGCCTATCAAATACTTCGCCCAATCACGATGCTGCGTAGTAATCAAGGTGTCCGCCAACACATAGCGGATTTTGGATCCGGATGCTGTGAGATAAAACCAACAAGTAAACAAAATCATAAGCAGCACACCAATCAATAGAGTATAGCTGATGAGCTGCAGCCATAATGAATTGTTGCGTTTCCCCGGCTTCTGTCCGCTCGGAGTCGTAATTACAGTTGGCAGATCAGGTACTGGCTTGATTGCCATAGCTTGCTCTTCATTCCTCTCAATAAAAATGCATATGTTTATTAAACGAAAAAAAAGAGTGAAAAGTTTCATGTTTCCCAGACTTTTCTACACTCTTTTGTCCTAATTAAATAAATTATTTTTTGATTTCAACAGCTGTTCAAATTGATCGGAGGGAAGAGGCTGGCTAAATAGGTAGCCTTGAATTTCATCGCACTCATTTTCGATGAGAAAATCCAACTGTTCCTGCGTTTCTACACCTTCGGCCAGGCATTTGATTTTCAACTGTTTGGATAAGTTAATCAGCGCGGTCACAATAGCAGCACTATCAATATCGGAAGTGATGTCACGAATGAAAGACTGATCGATCTTTAGTGTATTTACGCGATAACTTTTGAGATATGAGAGAGAAGAGTAGCCTGTCCCAAAATCATCAATAGAAATCTGGGCTCCAAGCTGGCTCAGCTTTTTGAGCGATTCCAATATAAATGCAGTGTTTTTCAGTGAGATAGTTTCGGTGATTTCCAGACATAACCGATTGGCAGAAAGACCTGATTTGCACAGGATGTTTTCTACGAAAGAAACAAATCCGGGCTGCATGATTTGATGCACTGAAATGTTCACTGCCACAGTTAGCGGCGTCTGTCCCAAACTGCTCCATAATTGATTTTGCCTGCAAGCTTGCTCCAGCACCCAGCTTCCCAAAGGAATAATAAGTCCTGTTGCTTCCGCCAAGGGGATGAAATCGGAGGGAGGGACCATACCCCATTTCGGATGCTTCCAGCGAATCAGTGCTTCCATTCCAAAAATATGCCCGCTTTGCAGATCAACCAGAGGCTGATAATACACCATGAGTTCACTCAGTGCCATTGCTTTTCGAAGATCCATTTCCAGATGCAATCTCTGCAAGGATTGCCGATTCATGTCCGGATCAAAAAGGGTAAAGGTATTCCCGCCAATCTCCTTGGCTTTATACATGGCAATATCCGCACGTTGAATCAGGGATTGGGCATCATTCCCATTGTCGGGGTACAGGCTGATACCGATACTTGCAGTCAGCTGCAGCTCAAAATCCTCAAACAGAATAGGTTCGCTTGTATAAGCCAGCAGGTATTTCGCAAAAGCGTTAACTTCATCCTGGTGAGTAATATCTGTCAAGAGCAGCATGAATTCGTCGCCACCGAAGCGGGCCGCAGTTTTTTTACCTTTTATGTATGTATGGAGCAGCTTATGTCCTATGTAAGACAACAGCTTGTCTCCGGTTCTATGTCCAAATGTATTATTGATCAGCTTAAATCGATCCAGGTCGATAAAGAAGACTGCTGCCTTTGTCCCGGAAGCGTCTGCTTCAAGAAGCGATTGTTTTAGCTGCTCCTCAAACCAGGGTCTTCCCGGCAGTTCTTTAACCGTACTGGAAATAGGTTTCATCACACGATTTTCCCAAATCGTCACTGACTCTTGGGAGTCGATAAGCAGAATTTCTGCCCCTTTTTTTCTGTTGCGAGGAACAGGTAGCTTAGGTGTCATGGGCTCAACTCCAGAGAGGAAATAATTTTTCTACAAATATAGACACGTTCATTAGTGCTTTCATCACAAAAAAAAAGAATCAAGTACAAATCGTACTTGAATCTTGATAGTTAATCACGTTCTTTAGTCTCACTTTATGGAGATAATGGAAGCTGATTTCCCGGTTTTACGTCCAAAATTGTACTCCAGGCTGTTACCGGTATTGGCTGCAACGGATCTTAAGATAAGGTCATGATACTTCTTCTGGCGCAGCGCTGACATGGTGACATACTTGCCTTGACCTTGATCATCGAAGAAAAGCTTGCCTTCCTTTTCCATATACTTTCGCAGATGGTGCAGATTCACGAATAAATCATTATCTACTTTTTTGAACATGTGTTCATCCAGTTTGTCCAAAAAACCGCTGAAATCAACGAGAGAGTTCATATTTCTAACCATTTTGGAATCTTGCTGGTGGTAGGTAATTTCTTTGGCCCCGAGTTCGATGAACATGACCTCTTTCAAATCAATTTCCGGAAGGGCTGCCTGTGTTTCTTGATTATCCAGATAACCAGCCTTAATCATGAGCTCCGTGTAAGAAATGTTGTAAGCATCAGAAAGTTTTTTGAGCGTATCGGGTGAAGGCTTTATCTTATCATTAGTTGAGCGGTTTCGCTCTAATTCGAGATCACGGATATAAGCATGAGACAACCCGCTTTTATAGGCTGCGTCACGCAAAGACATTTTGCCTCTTAATTGCTCCAGGAATTTACCAAATCCATCAGACTGTTTCATAAGGCATCCCTCCTTGTGCTATCTATTGTAAACGCTCTAAATTGAACATGTGAGAAATTGAAATAGTTAAACCCACTCATCCGCCAATATAGCAAACACCGCATGATCTTCCCATTCACCGTTAATTCTTAAATATTTTCGAAAAAGGCCTTCCTGCCTGAACCCGTTTTTCTCCAAAGTGCGCTTGGAACCAATGTTACGCGGCATCACACCAGCTTCCACCCGATGCAGCGCCAGAGATCCAAACGCGATGGAAAGACTGATACCGACAGCTTCGGTCATCAGACCTTGGCCATTAAAGCGCTGGGCCATCGAATACCCGACCAAGCAATTGAAGAGAGGCCCGCGAATCACTCTATTGAGGTGGAGGGTACCCACGAGTAAATCCGACTCTATCAGGAAAATGCCAAAAGCATAGCCGATATCACTTACAGATTCGTCGATCCACTGTTCGATTTTTTGCTCCGCAAACTGGGAGGTAAAATGGTCGCTCGGCTGAGCGGGTTCAAATGGCTGCAGAAAACTGCGGTTTTCCAGGCGATACTCCAAAAGCGCGGCTGCATCCTGAGGCTGCCACTGCCGTAAATAAATTCGGTTCCCTGGATATTGCGGCTGCAACTGATATTTAGATGACATAATTGTATTCCTTTCTTGGGTGTAGTTGCAAATATTACCGGGAGCAATCGTAAGCGGATATAGGTTTGCCGAGCCGGTATTCGCTTGGCGAGAAGCCTGACCATTTTTTAAACTGCTTCGAGAAGTACAGCGCATCGGTAAAGCCGACTGAGGAAGCTACCTGTTCAATAGTAAGCTGCTCCTGTAAAAGCAGCTTTGCACGCTCCATACGCAGCTTGAGCAAATAATGCATGGGTGCGAGTCCGGTGTACGCTTTGAAAATTTTGGAGAGATAAGTACGATGATATCCTAGATCATAAGCCATCTGCTCGATGGATATCGGTTTATTGTACTGCAGCGTAAGCCACAGTATGGCCTGTTCCATTTGCTGCTGCTGGGGAGAGATGGATGTTTGCCGCGGCACAGGAACAAGTGCCTGCTTCGCATATTCGCCCAGCAAGAGCCGCAAATAACCCTCTGCCTGAATATCGCAGGAGGCATGTCCTTCACGCAATATTTGTTCAACCTGATAAAATAAGGCTGTGGTTTTACGGCTCTGCTTTGTATGCACAATCGGTTTATAAGGCGAGATGCCGAGCTGACTGAGCAGCTGAACAATATGAGTTCCTTTACAAGCGATCCAGCGATAGCACCAAGGATCGTCCCGATCGGATATATAGCTTACAAGCTCGCCGGGGAAGATGAAGAAGTGATCGCCTTTACCGAGCTCATAATCTTTGCCCATCGAGCGAAAGCTGCCTTTGCCGGAAATGACCATATGGACGAGATAATAGTCTAGCACCTGCGGTCCTGCTTGATGCTGCGGCTCTGTCTGGGAGCTGCCTGCGAATAACACGGTAAGCTCTCCTTTTCCTGGGAAAGGATTCATTGCAAACGAATAGGTGGGCATCTTCACGAAAACTTCTCCTTTCTTTCATTGACTTGTCCAGCCGTATTTTCCATAATATAGGGCAAAGGGGGAGATCACGATAGGCAGGAAACGTTTTATGAAGGAAAACGGTATGCATCTCTCTTGGATGGTTGCGTTAATTGCCACGCTGGGAAGCTTATATTTTTCGGAAATTCTGCATTATTTACCTTGCAAACTTTGTTGGTACCAACGGATATTGATGTATCCTTTAGTGCTCATACTGGGCATAGCCTCTGTACGTAAGGATTACCAGTTAACCGTCTATGTTATACCCATGGCGTTCTGGGGAGCATGCATCTCTATCTATCATATCTTGATGCAGGAGACTTCATGGTTTCAGGAAGCCGCAACCTCATGCGGCCCAGTACCTTGCAATGTGGATTACATCCGCTGGCTGGGATTTATAACGATTCCCATGCTTGCCGGGACCGCTTTTCTGCTGATCGCGGTGATGCAGTTCATGACTTGGAAGGCTGCACGCCATTCAGTTTACAGATAACTACATATCTCCATATAGAAGTGGGATGTCTCCATATGAATTCGCTGATAGAAGGCGTATATTCGATATAAGAGCATCTCACTTTTTATCATACAGGAGGAAATCATCCATGTCCAAGATCACTTTTTTAGGAGCGGGCAGTACGGTTTTTGCCAAGAACGTACTCGGAGATTGCATGTTAACGCCTGCACTTCAAGGTTTTGAATTGGCTTTATTTGATATTGATCATCAGCGGTTGAAAGATTCGGAAAATATGCTGAACAATCTCAAAAGGGCAGCGAAAAGCAGCTGTGTAGTAAAGGCATATACCAATAGGAAAGAAGCGCTGAGCGGTGCAAAATTTATCGTTAATGCGATTCAGGTAGGCGGATATGATCCTTGTACGATCACGGATTTTGAGGTACCCAAGAAATACGGCCTCCGTCAAACGATTGCCGATACGATTGGGATAGGCGGCATTTTCCGTAACCTGAGAACGATTCCGGTGATGCTTGACTTTGCATCAGATATTCAAGAGATGTGTCCTGAGGCCTTGTTCCTGAACTATTCAAATCCAATGGCTGTTTTGACGAATGTAATGAATACTTACGGTGGAGTGCAAACTGTCGGACTTTGCCATAGCGTGCAGGCCTGCATGCCTGAATTGTTTAAAAGCTTGGGACTTGACAGCGCAGGGGTTCAAACTAAAATTGCCGGTATCAACCATATGGCCTGGCTGCTTGAGGTTACGAAAGACGGTGTTGATATATATCCGGAAATTAAGCGCAGGGCCGCTGAAAAGCAGAAGGAAAAGCATGGTGACATGGTGCGTTATGAGATGATGTTCCGGTTTGGGTATTATAATACAGAGTCCTCCGAGCATACAGCCGAGTATCATCCATATTTTATCAAACAAAATTACCCGGAGCTGATCGAACGCTTCAATATCCCGCTGGATGAATACCCGCGCCGGTGTGTAAATCAAATCGAGCGTTGGAAGAAGATGCGGGAGGAGCTGGTAAACAACCAGAATCTTGAGCATCATCGGTCGCATGAGTATGCATCCTACATCTTTGAAGCAATGGAGACTAACATTCCATATAAAATTGGCGGAAATGTCATGAATACAGGTCTCATCACGAATCTTCCGAAGGAAGCCTGCGTGGAGGTCCCCTGCCTCGTGGATGCCAGCGGCGTTACACCGACTTATGTTGGAGATCTGCCCCCGCAATTGGCTGCTTTAAACCGAACCAACATCAATACCCAGCTGCTGACTATAGAAGCGGCCATCACACGCAAAAGAGAACATATATATCACGCGGCGATGTTGGATCCGCATACAGCGGCTGAACTTTCGCTGGATGATATCGTATCGCTTTGCGATGATTTAATTGAAGCGCACGGAGATTGGCTGCCTTCCTATACTAGATAAAAAATGAAGCATTCGGATCACGATCCGGATGCTTTTTTTTGCAACTTTTATGCAGCATCATGAGTCTAATTAAATGAATACATTTGGCACGAGATGTCGAAATATAATGTTGGAATCCAGATCGATACTAATAAAGAGGTGCACGATTGAAAAAGTCAACTTGGAATCTGCTGCTAGTCACTTTACTGAGCACTGCCTTGGCAGGATGCTCCAATTCCACACAGGATACTGCATCTGCTTCTACTCAAAAAGTCTCAGTTAATGTGAAGGAAACCGCCGCTCCATCACCAACAAGCACGATAAAACCGGTTGTTACACCATCACAATCAATCACTCCAACACAAACTCCAAATGATATCCCATCGGCTTCTCCCTCAGCGGCTCCGGTTCAGTCAACCGCTGTCAAACCCGTGGCTGCAGCTAAATCTGGAACAAGCGAGAAAGCAGCTTTATCATGGTACTACTTGAAGAAGAAAACGGGACAAGTCCCCGATTTCCCGAAAGAGACCAAGAGCTTCACCAGCGGCCAAAAAGCAGTTTGGATAGGTAAAGGCAAGAAGGTATATCTCACCATCGATGCAGGCGGACCGCTTATTGAAGTCGATATGATGCTGAAAGCATTGAAGGACAACGATGTGAAAGCCAACTTTTTTATTGCGGGCTATAACATCAAGCAGAATCCGGATTATTTGAAGCGATTGGTCAATGACGGTCATTTTATCGCGAATCACACGATGACACACAAGGATTTGACGCTGCTGACAGATGACCAAGTGAAGAGCGAAATAACGGATTTCGAAAAAATGTATAAAGAAATTACAGGCAAAGAGGTGGAGAAATATTTCCGCTTTCCTTATGGCAAATATTCGATGCATGATCTAAGCTTGATTTCCAGCATGGGTTATACGTCAGTTTTCTGGTCAACTGCGATGAAAGATTGGGAGCCACGCAAAAATGGGGCCGACGATCCGTATAATGATATCATGAATAATCTGCATGACGGGAATATCATTTTGATGCACCAAGGCTCCAAAGAGAATATGCAGGCTCTCGACCGCATCATCAAAGCCGTCAAAAAAGCTGGTTACGAGTTTGGGACCGTGAACGAATTATCGCCAAACTAGGACATTTATCCAGGTACTTTCTGACTTGTACATTCATATCCTATGCATGAGTTGCAATCATCCATCAAGCGACAAAGGAAGCGTATATTCGTGCAGCAGGCTATTGCCATACTAGACTCCGGAGTCGGAGGATTAACCGTTGTCAAGGAAGTCATGCGGCAGCTTCCACTCGAAAAGATTATTTATTTCGGGGATACAGCCCGCAGTCCCTATGGTCCGAGACCCGCTGAAGAGGTTCAGGCGTTCACGGCTCAAATTGTGGATTATTTAATTCAATTCAACCCAAAAATGATTGTCATCGCTTGCAATACGGCAACAGCAGCAGCCATGGATCTTATCCGGTCCAAAGTATCTATTCCAGTCCTGGGTGTCATTTCACCTGGCGTTCGCGCCGCGATCAAGTCATCGTTTAACGCAAGGGTTGGCGTCATCGGAACAGAAGGAACAATCCGCAGCAAAGCCTACGAGCAGGCATTAACATCCATCTCGCCGAATATACAAGTTTTCAGCCAAGCATGCCCAGACCTCGCTCCATTGGTTGAAAAAGGTCTTTTTGACTCCGATGAAACCATTCAAGCGGTGGAAGCATCTCTGTCGGTGCTTCGTTCAAGCCCAATGGATTGCCTGATTCTGGGGTGCACCCATTATCCGTTTCTAACCCGTGCGATTTCTGAAGTCATGGGCTCCGAGGTCAAGCTTATTTCTTCAGCGGATGAAACAGCCCGCGAGATCAGTGCGATCCTTCACCATCATGAAATGCTGTCCCCAACGGGAATGGTTCCTTTTCATCAATTTTATTGCAGCGGAGAGCCGGGGCTGTTTAAACAAATCGCCCAAAACTGGCTGAAGGAAGAAATCTCCATCACTCCTGTCGTTTGGCAGGTGCCTACTATCAGATAAGGCACTAATGGCAAAGACCTCTAACCTTGGAGGTCTTTTTTGGCCTATTTGGAAGTATAAATCTGGATGTATATTAGCATTTTATGGGCTGCGGGAGGGTTGGTCATGGAAGAAGGATACAGCTATCAGAGGATGAAAGAGGATCTTGCGAGGCTATGCGAGCAATTTCCTTTCTTGTATGTTGAAACAATTGGACATAGTGTCGCGGGAAGGGGAATTCCTGTTGTACGCTTAGGTACTGGACCCAATGAGATTCATTACAATGCGGCCATGCATGCGAATGAGTGGATCACTGCACCCTTGTTGATGCGTTTCCTGGAGGAGGCTGCGTGCGCTTTTAT
Organism: Paenibacillus sp. GP183; assembly: GCF_900104695.1. NCBI lineage: Bacteria > Bacillati > Bacillota > Bacilli > Caryophanales > Paenibacillaceae > Paenibacillus > Paenibacillus sp. GP183. The sequence goes on along the minus strand of NZ_FNSW01000001.1, from coordinate 1,854,420 downwards.
GCAGGGAAGCTGTTATCGAGGGAAGGATATGCGGCAGATTTTTTCAGAAACGAGCCTCTGGGCCGTACCCATGGTTAACCCGGATGGGGTAGATTTGGTACACACAGCTCCTTGCCATTTTGAGAATTGGAAGGCGAACCTGCGAGGAGTCGACCTCAATGATCAATTTCCGGCGCACTGGGAAGAAGAACGTGCTCGCAGAACTGTGCAGCTGCCCGGGGAAAGAGATTATGGAGGTGAAGCTCCATTGACGGAGCCTGAAGCTGTCGCATTAGCCCGCTTTACCTCTTTGCATGATTTTCAGCTTGTTATGGCTCTGCATACGCAAGGGAGAGAAATTTACTGGAATTACCGTGATTTGGAGCCGCCTGGTTCAGAAGCCATTGCTTATAGATTCGCGCAAGTCAGTGGTTATAAAGCTGTAAAACTCACCGATAGTGATGCCGGCTATAAGGACTGGTTCATCCAAGAATTTGGCAGGCCAGGATTTACGGTTGAGGTCGGATGGGGAACGAATCCATTGCCGCCTGATCTGCTGCCTCAGCTTTATGAAGAGGTGGCCGATATTTTGCTTGAAGGCTTGACCGTGTGTATGAACAGATTTGGGCCGCCCACATATACTGATTAAGCGTAAGAGTCTTTCATAATGGACGCTGTAAAAAGCACTCTTGCGCGAAAAACACGCTTTCCCAGTGGAAAGCCGGCAGGAGGATCAGCAGCCATGGCAGCTAATGCAAAAGCGAAAAAAATCAAAAAGAAAACTGAATTTGCCTCAAACAGAGCTCAATATACGATGAAATTAGTGGAGTCAAACACATGTGCAGTATGCAAACAGCAATGCGCAAGGGGCCTCAGATATTTGGCCAAAATGTCAGAGCCGGGTGCTGTGGGCAATGGCGTGCCTTGCATTTTAACCAGAAAGCGGATCGTATAAGCTCACGGTCGCTTGACTCATGATAAATGAATAAACAAAATCGCCCAGACCCGGTCTTGATGAAACCGTGATCTGGGCGATTCTATTTAGCCGCTGCTTACAAAGCTTCCAGCACTTCCGCTTTAGAGGCTGTTCCTTCTTCGGATTTCTTAAGTCTTTCTTTGCCCATGAAGAAACCGGCGAGAAGCCCGATAAGGACGAAAATAACACCGCTGGCGAATACAAGAGTTATGGAGTGAGCTAGAACTCCTCGCACGCCTTCAAGAAGAGCAGGCGGCATTGAAGCTCTTGCCTGAGGATTCAACAGCATCTGCGGATTCGCAAACTTGCTGAGGGTTTCCGCGGGAATATTGGGTAAAGATTTCCCGAGATCACTTAGGCCTGCATTCATTTTGTTAGTCATTAAGGCTCCCATTACGCTTACTCCCAAAGTAGCACCGATGGAGCGGAAAAACTGGGAAGAAGACGTTGCGACACCGCGCTGTTCCCGGGACACTGCGCTTTGAACGGCAATGGTCAATACTGGCATCAAAGCACCCATACCTAGGCCGGTTATGATCATATAGATTACAACCGTTGAATTTGGAGTATTTAGCGTCATCTGCGACATCAGGAGAAAGCCTATTGTCATGATCAGCATGGAAACGACGATTATCACCCGATAGGAGACCTTGCTGATAATTCGTCCCCCGATAATGCTCGATGCGATCAGCGACAGCATCAAGGGAGTCAAGATATAGCCGGCTTGTGTGGCTGATGATCCGATGACACCTTGCACAAACAATGGAATGTATGTGATGGCGCCGAACATCCCGATTCCCATAAAAAATCCAACGATGCTGGATACGGTAATGGCACGGTTTTTGAACAGGTAAAGTGGAATAATTGGCTCTTTGGCGCGCGATTCAATGAAAATGAACAGCACGATTAAAACAACACTTGCAGCAAATAAACCAATAATCTGGAACGAACCCCATGGAAAATGCGTACCCGGATCGTTCGCACCGCCTCCGCCAAGTACAAGCGCCAACAGGAGGGTGACGACTGCGCCTGTCAAGACAATGGCACCGCCCCAGTCAATGGATTTCTTCTCAGTCCCTTTGGATTCCTTGAGAACTGTTCCAAGAACGATGGCACCCAGAATACCGAATGGCAGATTCACATAAAATATCCACTGCCAGTTCACGTTATCAACCAAAAATCCGCCGACAGCAGGCCCGAGCACACTGGATAAGCCGAATACTGCGCCGAATATGCCTTGCATTTTACCGCGTCGATCCGGAGGAAAGATATCGCCGATGATCGTCATCGCAATTGGCATTAATGCGCCGGCGCCAATTCCTTGAATAGCACGAAAAATAATCAATTCCGTCATGTTATGCGAGAGGCCGCACAGCGCAGAACCAGCCAGGAAAAAGCCCATGCCGATTAAGTAAATCAATCTTCGGCCATACAAGTCAGCCAGTTTTCCGAAAATCGGAACAGCTGCGGTTGAAGTCAGCATGTAGATGGAGAATACCCAACTGTAAAGCGCCAATCCATGCAGGTCGGAGATTACGGTTGGCATCGCTGTGGATACGATCGTTTGATCCAGGGATGAAAGCAGAAGTCCCAGCATAAGCCCGGTGACAATCCATTTTATTTGTTTGGGTGTTGGAGCTGTTTCTGTTGCAGTTTGTGATATGGTAGACATTCATTCCACTCCTTGTTTGGGTTAATTGAGGACTGCATCCAATTTGGTGAATACGTCCATCATCTTCTCTAAATCTTCTTCTTTAAGCTCGGAGAATACGTTCATCATTTTATTCATGCGCTCCTGAAAAATTTGTTTGGACAGCTCCATACCTTTTTCCGTAAGCGAAAAATGAACCACTCTGCGATCCTCTTCCGAACGAATGCGGTTCATCAGTCCCAAATTTACCAGCTTGTCGGTAAGTCCTGTTACAGCTCCCGACGTAACTCCGAGTTTATTTGCGATATCGGAAGCATTACAACTTCCCATCTTGTTCAGCATCATAATGACAAAGATCTGACCGCCCGCCAACTGATAATCCGATTGAGGATGATTCATTCTTTGCTTGAATTTAAAAGCGATACGCTCAATTAATCCCTGTATTTCCTGAATGATTTCTTGTTTTCTTGGTTCATTGCTGCTGTTGTCGGAAGACACTTGATTCTCCTCCTTCCTTAATTAGTAAACTTCTTAATAAGTAAATATCTTATCTACTAAGTTAATTACAAGGTATAATATACGACATCATCAAAAGAATGTCAAATCCATTTATTATGTTAAAATAGAGACAGACCGATGAGAAAGAGTGATAGCGTGGAAATTACGAAAATTGCTTCAAGGAAAATTTATGAGCAAATCGCTTCGCAAATCAAAGATCAAATTGTGAATGGCAAGCTGCTCCCAGGTGACAAACTTCCTTCAACCCGTGAGCTGTCGGAGTCTTTTCAAGTAGGCCGATCAACCGTTCGTGAGGCATTAAGTGCGCTCAAGGCCATGGGTCTCGTGGAAATACATCAAGGTGAAGGCAGCTATGTACGAAAAATTGATCCGTCTGACCTCGAGATGCCGCAGTTGGACGCTCTGATTATGAGCAGGACAACGATCCTGGAGCTTCTGGAGGCACGTAAATCACTTGAGGTTTCCAATGCTGGGTTAGCGGCTGAAAAGCGTACGGAAGAGGATCTCCGAGCGTTTAAGCAGATCTTGGAGCGGATGCAGAACAGTTTGGATAATGAGGCAGAGGGGGAAAAGGAAGATATCCTCTTTCACCTTACTTTAGCCGGAGCGACGCATAATTCGATCATGATGAGACTCCTTGAAACCATATCCGGCCAGATGGAGCTGGCAATTCGTGAAACCCGCAGACTGCAGGTGTATTCCAATAAATCGGTGCTGATCCAGCTGTATAAAGAACATCAAGAAATATATGAGGCCATTCATACAAGCAATCCGGAAGAAGCGCAAAATAAAATGCGGCAGCACCTTTTCCATGTAGAGCGAATGCTGATGCCTTTTTTGAAGTAACCTTGCAACGGAAAAAGGAAGCAGTCAGCGGATTTGAGGGGAATTACTCCCAAAACTGCTTTTCAAAATCCAACTTATCTGATAACCTGATAAGTATGAAGTGATCATGGAATAAGAGGTGTATTCATGCGGGTATCTTTGTTTGTTACTTGCTTGGCGGATGTGATGTATCCCCAGGTTGGAGAAAGCGTAGTGCGGCTTTTGAGCCGTTTTGGATGTGAGGTCGATTTCCCCCAAATGCAGACCTGCTGCGGTCAGCCTGCTTTTAACAGCGGCTATCAGGATGAAGCCAGAGAGGTAGCCAGAGGCATGATTCGTGCTTTTGAGCAAAGTGACTATGTGGTTTCTCCTTCCGGATCATGTTCCGGGATGATTCATCATTATTATCCCTATTTATTCGAAAATGAACCGGAATGGAAAGCTAAAGCAGAAGCGTTGGTGGAGAAAACGTATGAGTTCTCGCGGTTTTTGGTAAAGGTTCTAGGTGTATCGGATATGGGTGCCATTTTCGAGGAAAAAGTTACGTATCACCCATCTTGCCATGCCATGCGGCTGCTTGGTGTCAAAGAAGAGCCAATGCAACTGCTTGAGAACGTAAAAGGCGCAGAATTTATTGAGCTTTCCCATAAAGAGGATTGCTGCGGATTCGGGGGTACATTTGCCGTGAAAATGGCCGATATGTCGGAAGCAATGGTTTGCGAGAAAACGAAGCATGTTGTGGAAACCGGAGCAACGGTTTTGGTTGGAACGGATATGGGCTGCCTGATGAATATCGACGGCCGGTTGAATAAAGAAGGCAAGCCGATTCGTGTGATGCATTTGGCAGAGCTTTTGGAGAAAGGGGTAATGGAAAGTGAGCAGCGTACAAACAAGCAGTTCCCATGATCCGGAGCTGGAGCTTATTGGCAGCGGCTTGAAGAAGCGTACAGAGCTTGCGCTCGGAGATGAATTTCTACGCAAAGCGGTTGCCTTTACAACAGATAAGCTAAAAAACGGAAGACTCAACGCGATGGCCGATATCGGAAATTGGGAATTATGGCGTGATCGTGCCAGCAACATCCGCACGCATACCATCTGCCATCTGGATTATTATTTGACTCAATTTTCCGATAATGTGGTGAACAGCGGCGGTCATGTTTATTTTTGCAAAACGGCTGATGATGCAGTCAAGCAGTTCATAGAAATTGCCGAAATGAAGAAAGCGAGGCTTGTTGCGAAGGGTAAATCGATGGTGTCCGAAGAAATACACCTCAACCATCATCTCGAGGAAATCGGTATTGAAGCTATTGAGACTGACCTGGGCGAGTACATTCTGCAGCTGGCCAAGGAGACGCCTTCCCATCTGATCATCCCGGCTATTCATAAAAATAAACAGCAAATTGCTGATTTATTTACCGAAGCTTCCGGAAAGGAATTAATGCCGGAGACGAAGGTATTGGCCGATTATGCCAAGCAAAAGCTGCGCAATTACTTTTTGGAGGCGGATATTGGCCTCACAGGCTGCAATTTTGGCGTAGCCGAATCGGGATCGATTACGCTTGTATCCAACGAAGGCAATGGCCGCATGGTTTCCACCTTACCTAAAACCCACGTTGTTGTGATGGGCATGGAGCGTCTGATCCCAACCTTTGAAGATCTGGAAGTCATGCTCAACATGCTTGCACGCAGTGCAACTGGACAAAAGCTTACTACGTATACCTCTTTAATTACGGGACCTCGCAGACCGGAAGATCTGGATGGACCCGAAGAGCTCCATGTCATTATCCTCGATAACGGACGATCTTCCCAGCTGGGTGATCCCGTGTTTCAGGAAGTTCTTAATTGTATTCGCTGCGCGGCTTGTCTCAATGTTTGCCCAGTGTACCGGCACATTGGCGGGCACGCTTATGGCAGTGTATACAGCGGACCGATCGGAGCAGTGCTCACGCCGTTAATTCAGCAGGATATGAAGGAGGCTGGACAGCTTTCCTATGCCTCCAGCCTTTGCGGGGCTTGCTATGAAGCATGTCCGGTTAAAATCCCGCTGCATGACATGCTCGTCCAGCTTCGTCACCGCAAGGTGAAAATGAAGCTGACGCCAATGGCGGAAAGAATCGCTTTCCGCACCTTCCAGACCGCATTCGGTCATGTGACGCTGTATAAAATGGCGATCAAATCGGCCTATTATATGCAAAAGCCACTGCTTCAGGAAGGCAAAATTAAAAAGGGCTTCGGACCGTTAGCCGGCTGGACACAGTCACGCTTCCTGCCGATGAAGCCGAAGCAGTCTTTCCGAGACAAGTGGGAGGCCTTGCAATTGGAAATGAAGCAGAAGGCGAAAATCGATGTGGGGCAGACCATTAAACAGGACAACAAGATGGAAACAAATGCGAACAGCCATCCTGCTCGATCGAGCGCTGTTTCGGGGGAGGAGCTGAGTGCGGAGCGTTCCGCTTATAAAAAGGCAGCGGAAGAACGGGGTGGAGCGGATGAGTAACCCAGGCGAAAAGCCAGGAAGCGTGCACAGCGGACTGCTGGGAAGCGAGCAACGCGGAGAAGAAGGGAGCGGAAACAGCCCACTGCAAGGAAGCGGGCAACGCGGAGAACGGGGCACCATGCACGGCCGCGAGGCGTTCATGCAAAACATCGCGAGCCGCCTGGGCCGCCCGCAGCCCTTGGCCACAGCTCCGGAACGCCGCGAACACGGCGTTCCGGAGCACTACAAAGCCATCTCCCTGACGCAGGAGGAGAAGGTGGATCTGTTCATCCAGAACTGGACCGCATTAAGCGGCAAGGTTCTGGTGGTGAAGGGAGAGGAAGCCGGCCCCGCCATATCGGCTTACCTGCAAGAGGTGTGCCGCGAGCTCGGCGTGAGCCGCGCCACGATGTGGGACCACGAGCCGCTGGCGGCGCTCGGGCTCGAACCGGGCTTGGCCCAAGCAGGTGTAGCCCTTGTGCCGTGGCGCGAGCTTGCCGCAGACGGCGGCAAGCTTGGCACGGACGCGCCAGGCGCAGCTGCGGAGCAGCCGCAAGCGGCGCAAACCGCGAAGTGGGCGCAGCGCAGCGCCCTTCTGCGGGCGGCCGAGCGATGCCAAATCGGCATCGTCTGGCCGGACTACGCCATCGCGAATACCAGTACGCTGACGCTGCTGGCGCAAGGCGGAAAGGGCAGGTCGGTGAGCCTCCTGCCCGATATCCTGTTCGCTGTATTCCGCGCGAACCAGCTGGTCACCCGCATGGGGGAGATGTTCCAGCGGGTGAGAGAAGACCACCCCGACCCGGTGACCTTGCCGTCGTCGCTCAACATGATCACCGGCCCGAGCCGCAGTGCCGATATCGAAAACGACTTGACCATCGGGATCCATGGTCCCGGCAAGGTATATGCGGTTATCATCGAATAACCGCATCCGCAAATTAAAAGCTCTACCTGACGGGTTTCCCCCGGCAGGTAGAGCTTTTTTCAGTTGATATGAAAGTATAAGTTTTTCTAAACTTATACTTGCTTCGCATCATTTAGGACGGCTTAGCCGTTATCCTTGCAATTCATGCTGCGGACGAATGGAGCATTTATTTTCGATAAAGCGGATCTGGTTTTCAATACGGTTTATTTGCATTTCTGTTTCTTTAGAAGCTTCTCCATCGCTTTTGAGTGCTTTCAGTTCTTCCAGCAGACTGTTAAGATCTGCGCCGGCATTGGCGCAGTCATAATTACTTTCTAGATGCTCCAACATATTTATTCCTCCACGAATGCATTACTTTTTACCCTTTTTGCTGTTTTTATCAGAGGTTCGCGTAGTTGTGTTCTGGTTTGCATGTCCTTGCTGTTTGTCAGACATAATTGTTTTTCACTTCCTTAGCGATAGTGGTGAGATACCTGGGATATAAGGCGTACATAGATATTATGGAGTTAATCGTAATTTCCAATCCGTCTAAACAAATAAAACCCCATGAGCGATTGGGATCGTCCATAGGGTGAAAAACATTTTAAGTTAATGCTTTGGCGATAAGATTTTGTTTTCTATCGATTGCTTCAATTTCCGGATCGCTTCGGTTTCCAGCTTGTGGTTAAGTGGAAATTTCGCACCGGATAAGGCGAGGGCTTCTTTAACCGTCATTTCTACACGAATGAGTTCTTCACCTTGCGGAAAGTGCAAAGATGAATTCATGTTCGATCACTCCTCTTAAATCGATTTGTACCGCTTACAAACATCGAACCTATCCATTAATTAGGGTGCAAATAAAGGAGAAATGTTGATTTTATGCACTTTTAATATAACACATTATGTAAGGTTTTACAAGAGGTAATTTCAGAATTCGGGCTTATTTTTTTGAGAAATAACTTCACCATTTTTGCCGTGATTGTTTTGTAATATACTCCTTTCATCTTCGCCTGAAACTAATTTCAGCATCATGACGTATAGAACATACAGAAACGAACAGCAAAATTTTTACATGGGAGGAATGAGATGGAGACTCTCTTTTGGGGTTGTTTCCTGACTGGCATCATTTTTACGCTTGCTTCCCTTTTATTTGGAGAAGTGCTCAGTGGATGGGCAGATTCGCTAGCGGGACATCCGATTGCCTTTTTGCAGCCTGTCGTCTGGGTAGGAGGATTGACCACCTTTGGCGGATTGGGAATCTTGCTTCTGCATTATTCACCGCTAAGTGCAGCGATTGATTTGCTGTTGGCGGCATTTGCAGCCATCCTGCTTTCCATGCTGATTTGGCTTTTTTATGTCAAACCGATGAGTCGGAGTGAAATCTCCAGCGGTTTTTCGATGAGAGAGCTTGCAGGCCATATTGGCGAAGTGACCGTGGCGATTCCTCGAATTGGTTATGGTGAAGTGATAATCAAAGCTGGACCGGGCTTTACTAATCAAGTAGCTGCCGGATTTCAGGGAGCCGCCATTGATGCAGGATCGAGAGTAGTTGTGGTTGAAGTCAAAGACGACGTGCTATTTGTTTCGTTATTCGATGAAAAGATCAATGATGATGGACAGAAAGGGGATTAGTAATTTGACGAATTTGGATGCATTGTTGATACCGGGAAGTATTGTAGGGGTTATTTTACTGCTGGGGATTGCGTTTTGGGCTCGTTATAAAACGGTCGGACCCGATGAGGCGATGATCGTGACAGGATCATTTCTGGGAAGCAAATATGTAGCCGATGACGAAATGGGCCGTAAAATCAAAATCGTAAGAGGCGGGGGAGCTTTCATCCTGCCGATTTTTCAAAAAGCCGAATTCCTATCGCTGCTTTCCCACAAGCTTGATGTTTCGACCCCTGAAGTGTATACGGAGCAAGGTGTGCCCGTTATGGCGGATGGTGTAGCCATTATCAAAATTGGCGGATCGGTCGAGGATGTAGCAACTGCTGCGGAACAATACATGGGGAAACCTATCGAGATGCTCAAAAGTGAAGCACAGGAAGTACTGGAAGGTCACCTGCGAGCCATTTTAGGCTCGATGACTGTTGAAGAAGTTTACCGCAACCGGGATAAGTTTGCCCAGGAAGTACAGGGCGTTGCCGCGCGGGATTTGAAAAAAATGGGGCTTCAGATTGTATCCTTCACGATCAAGGATTTGCGCGATAAGCAAGGCTATCTGGACGCTTTAGGAAAGCCGCGGATCGCTGCCGTCAAGAGAGATGCGGAAATCGCCGAAGCCGATGCCGTGCGTGATGCCAGAGTGCAAAAGGCAAAAGCAGCAGAAGAAGGGCAAAAGGCGGAGCTGCTGCGAGATACCAATATTGCCGAAGCGGAAAAGTCAAAGGAGCTCAAGGTGGCTTCCTTCAAAATGGAGCAGGATACGGCCAAAGCGGAGGCCGATCAAGCGTATCACATTCAAGAGGCTCGCTCCAAGCAAAGCGTGGTGGAGGAGCAGATGAAGGTCGAGCTTGTGCGCAAAGAACGCGAGATTGATCTCGAAGGGAAGGAAATCCTCCGCCGCGAGAAGCAGTATGACGCCGAGGTGAAGAAAAAAGCTGACGCCGACCGCTATTCCGTGGAGCAAGCTGCGGAAGCGGAGAAGGCTCGCAAGTTTCTGGAAGCCGATGCCCTGCAATACCGGATCGAGGCGGAAGCCAAGGCTAATGCCGAGCAGAAGCGGCTTGACGGTATGGCTGCTGCCGATGCCGAGAGAGCCAAAGGTACTGCAGAGGCTGAGGTCATCAGGCTGCGCGGTCTTGCCGAAGCGGAAGCCAAGCAGAAGCTGGCTGAAGCTTTTGAAGCCTTCGGAGAAGCGGCTGTGCTCGATATAATTGTGAAAATGCTGCCTGAGCTTGCTGGTAAAATAGCCGGGCCGATCAGCGCGATTGACAAGATTACCGTAGTAGACACTGGTCACGGTGAAGGTGCTACCCGAGTCAGCAATTATGTAACATCCCTCATGGCAACAGCACCTGAAATGCTGAAGAGTGTCTCAGGCATCGATGTGGAAGGCATCATCAAGAATCTTACAAAACGCACAGCGAGCATTGGAGCTGCAATCCCTTCAGTATCTCCGGCGAACGCACCATCTCCCGTATTTACACCCGTGCCGGATATGGAAAAACCATGAAAGGGATAAGGGACAGCACAATAGGTAATGCAATTGCAAATTCCAGAATTTTGCGAGGTTTTTTAGCATATTTGATCAAGCGGATCTGTTAGAATTGGCGGGTAGGACTCAGTTTAATTAGGGAACCGTGGAGTGAGCCCCCGCGCAGCTTCAATTAGCCATCCGGATGCAAAAAGTACATCCCAAAACGGCACTTTGCTGATTTGTGAGATGCTCAGATGCAGAACCTGCATCTTGTTTCCAGCAAATAGATAGAAACTGGCGAAACTGGCTGAGCCATATGTAGGTTATACATCTGGTTCTGCCGGAAGTGGGCTATTCACTAAAAAAAGATGTATGAAATACATCTGGTCTCACGCTGTCCCTCCATCATCTCACAATGACAAACGGGGACAGCCGCTTTTTTTTTCGAAGGTCATTCCGCTTCAGGATCGCGAATCCATCTTTGCAGATATCCTTGGTCATACAGGGCTTTTAGCAAAATAATCAGTATGGGGGACAGAATCACGCCTGCTACCCCGAAGAGCGATAAGGAGATAATCATAAAGGATAGTGTTGTAAAAGCAGAGACACCCAATGAATCACCTGTGATTTTTGGCTCCATGATTTGACGGACCAGAATAACTACAAGCAAGACGGCAGTAAGCCAAATAGCTAAAGTGGTATTACCTACAATGAACAGATAGACAATCCATGGAATGAATAATGTTGCGACACCCAGAAGCGGCAAGATATCGAAGAATGCTGCCAGCAATGAGATCGAAAATGCGTTCTTAACATTGAGGATAAGCAGTGCGATGAAAATGACGATAAAGGTAAGTGAGATCAGCTTCAACTGAGCTTTTATGTAAGAAACGATACCTTTGAGTACATTCTCTTTGAGAAAAAAGTACACATGCTTGAAGGTACGGGGCGTTTTGTCAGCGGCGAGCTTTTTCCAGGCTTCAATCTCGATGCTTAGAAAATAAGCAAGAATGATCCCGACGGCAAAATTGAAGATAAATGTGGAGAATGAAGTTAAGCCGCCGACCAAACCGGACAGAAATCCAGTGATAAAACCAGATGCTTTTGAGGCGAAATTGGCAGCAGAGCCAGTTGCATTATTTAACAGTTCAGGGGGTATCAAATTTTGCAGTTGTCCTTGAATAACCGAAAACCGTTCCATCAATTGCTCCTGAAACAATGTCTGGGAACTGTATTTTCTAATTATATCGACTAAATTCAAGATCTGGTTGGTAAATATAATACCTGCACCGACCAGTGCTCCCAAGATCACGATGATGAACAAGAAGGTGGAAATGGCCGAGGCCAGCGATTTCCGCATCCCTCTGCGATTCAGAAAACGGGCCAACGGCTCAATCATGAAAAAAATAATGACAGCTAGAAAGATCGGTGTCGCGATCCTGTACAGGTAGCTGAAGAGAAGCATGAAAAGATAAACAGTCAGAATAATCAGCGCGATATCAAAAGCTGTTCTCCAATATTTTCTGTAAAAAGAAATCACTTTCTTCCCTCCAGCGACGATTATTGTTCGGTCAATATCCGCGGTCCTTCGCTCGTGATGGCAATAGTGTGTTCATATTGAGCGGACAGGCTCCCGTCAAATGTACGAGCCGTCCACCCATCCAGATCGACCTTGGAAAAATATTGGCCGACATTGAGCATCGGCTCTATCGTGAACACCATGCCTTCCTTAAGGCGCACACCTCTGCCAGCCGGCCCATAATGAGGCACTTGAGGCTCTTCATGCATATCCATGCCAATGCCATGACCGACAAAATCTCGGACAACAGAGAATCCCTCCGCTTCCGCGTAAGTTTGAATGGCATTGGACACGTCCCCAAGTCTGTTGCCAATGACTGCTTTTTCTATACCTTTATAGAGGGATTCCTTCGTAACCTTGAGCAGTTTTTGAGCTTCACTCGAGATATTCCCCACTCCGTAGGTCCATGCAGAATCTGCCAGCCAGTCACCCAATCTGACGACCATGTCAATCGTGACAATATCCCCATCGTTTAAAGGGTTTTTACTTGGAAACCCGTGGCAAATCACGTCATTGATCGAGGCGCAGGTTGCATATTGATAGCCTTTGTATCCCTTTTGTTCCGGAATAGCGCCATGTTTGGCCAAAAAGCCTTCAACAAATTGATCAATTTCCCAAGAGGTGATACCAGGCCTAATCATCCTGGCAATTTCTTTGTGGCATGCGGCAAGTATTTGTCCGGCTTTGCCCATTTTATCTATTTCTTCTTTTGACTTGATGGTAATCATAGGATGTACACTCCTTAGCTTCTTGTGAGCGGCAAAGCCATTTCAGTCCATTATGTCCACTTGGCGGACCATAATTTCATTTCTTTTAATATTTGATGCAAATCCTGACCTTTTGGTGTAAGTTTATATTCTACAGTAACTGGGACTGTCGCGTAAGCGGTCCTTTCCAGAACGCCTTGTTCCTCCAGGTGGCGAAGTGTATCCGTCAATGATTTGGGGCTGATTCCATTGATTTGCCGCTGCAGCTCGCCAAACCTGCGTGTCCCGCAGAACAATTCGCGCAGAACGAGAAATGACCATTTGCCGCCGATCACCTCCAGTGTTCTTTCCACGGAGCATTCTATGATTTGAGGTTCTTTCGGAATGTGATTGCTGCTTAAAGAAGTCGTTTTTACGGTTTTGAGAGTCGTCATATGAAACCTTCCTTTCCTAATATAATTACTTTCCTGTAGGTAAGTTAATTTCATTGTCGCATAAAGGAGAAAAAATTTCGCTACTTTCCATACTAAAGAAGAAGCTGTAAAATGGCAATAGAAGGCGAAAAGTTGATTTCAAAGCCCGCTTTCTTTACAATAATAATTAAAAAAAGTTTCAGGAGATGCTATATGAACGTCAAAATTACACGCAATGCTGCAAAAGTCTTACAACTGGAGCTCGACAAAGAAGAAAATAAGGGTCTTATGGTTCGTGTGCAAGTTACACATAAACATGGGGACCACGCCCATTATGGTCTTGGCCTTGATGATAAAAAGGATGATGATGTCGTTGTCAGCACGGATAAAGGCATCGATGTTGTACTTGATAAAAATGAACCTCTGCTTGACGGGATTCGGATCGATTATTTTTATGTCCCCGAGGAAGGCTTCATGATTACGAATCCGGCCAAGGGGAACACCGGGGACCATTAATGGCTAACGATATTCGTATATGCGACAAATGCAAGCATATGAAAGTCAAGTCAACCTTGACCAAGCTTGGTCGCATTGCACCGGATGCCGAAGTCAAGGTCGGATGCAAATCCTATTGCGGACCCTGCTCGCGATTTGCTTTTATTTTTATCAACGGACGTTATATCACGGCTCCCACCGAAGATGAAGCTTTGGAAAAGGCGCAAAAATACGTCAAATAAATGATTTTGACTAATAAGGAACAGCCTCTGCGTATTCTTGCGCAGAGGCTATTCCTTATTGAGTGGATTAGACGCCAAGTCACGCAAAGCTTGATCTATGGTAGGATATTTGAACTCGAAGCCATGCTTCAGCAGAACATGTGAAAGTACCTTTTGACCATCAAGCAGAAGGGTAGATAACTCGCCGAACATCAGCTTGAGCATGAAAGCAGGCAATGGCAACCAATGAGGGCGATGCCAAGCTGCAGCAATCGCTCTGCCGAATGCCTCATTCGTCACCGGATTCGGTGCTGTCGCATTAACTGGGCCGCTAATTTGCTCGGTTTGGATACAAGTATCAATCAATCGAACCATATCATCGATATGAATCCATGAAATCCATTGATGGCCGCTGCCGATTTTACCGCCGATGCCCAGCTTGTAAGGAAGCAGCATTTTGGGGAACGCGCCGCCATCTTTGCCGATGACCAGGCCAATACGGATTTTTACCACACGAGCATCCTTGATTTGGTCGGCTGCTTGCTCCCATTTTTCGACTACACCGGACAAGAAATCAACAATGCGATGAGGGCTTCGTTCATCGTAGGTATCCTCCAAGGATGTACCGTATATGGACATGCCGGAGGCGTTGATAACCACCTTTGGCTTATCATCAAGCTCGTTGATAAATTTCTCAATATAGCTTGCTGATTTCAAACGCGAATCCAGAATTCGATGCTTGGCCGCATCCGTCCATCGCTGATTTATCGATTCACCAGCCAAGTTAATGATAGCATCGATGCCTGAATGGGCAGCAGGATCTGCCAGCAATTGATTCCAGGTCACGTGAGAAATCCCTTTTTGAAGCGAAGGAGAAGAAGACCGGGAAATAATCAGAACTTCATGTCCGTTTTTCAGGAAAAAAGGAATCAAGTGGCTGCCGACAAAGCCTGTTCCGCCTGTAATCGCAATTTTCATAAGCTTCCCCCTTAGAGTTTTGCTTTAGCAAAACTTGCGTCGTAAGCATCCTAAGAGTTTTGCTTTAGCAATACTTGCATCGTAAGCATCTCCTTTCTTTCATTATAGTTGTATGAAGAAATATATGCCATCCTATTGGAGGATACTCCGGTATCCCTTATAATGGAAATACATAGCAAGGAAAGCCAAATTTCCGGGAGGTTATACATGCCAGCATTTTTTATTGGCGCCATCGTCTTCATCATCGTCATCTTCTTTGTGAGTTACAGTTCGCGAAGCAATCAAGGGACAACCAAACGTGTCCGTTATGATGCAAGTCAATTGCCCCAGGGATTGGGTTTACTTGATTCAATTCCACTGACGGAAGCTGTCAAACGACTCGAAGCCGCTTTTACTGCGGATTTTGTTGAAAGACTGGAATATAGGGTAATGACGAAGCATGGGAATATGTCGGAAGATGAATTTCATTGTAAGCTTTTTGAGCTCAAAAGATATTTCTTGATGAACTTGATTTTGAAAAGTACTCCGATGTTCAGTGAAGAGGTCGATGATATTTGGCACGAAATGCTGATGTTCACCAGGGAGTATCAAAATTTCGGCGAAGCCTTTATGGGCAGCCAAATACATCATGCTCCTGAACGCGACCCCAAACAAATGCCGGGTGACGTGCGTGGTTCGACTGGGTCTATGCGCATTTGTTTATATTCACTCCTTACAGTCAGGCGATTTGGAATGGATTCTTCCGCTATCCGCTGGAAGCAGAGAGATTGAATGTGCTTCAGCAGGGGAATGAACAGGAAATTTCAAGTCTCTGGTTTGATACGGAAACCGCCAATCGATATGTAGAGGTAAAAGAGACGAACCAGATTCTAATCAATCAAGCCATAGATGAAGCAAGGCATGCTGCGGGAAGCTCGAGCTATGCGCAAACAAATTGGTCAAGGAACAATGGAACCATGGATTTGACCTATTTGGCGGGAGCAATGATGTTTTTCTCCATGGTGGATAATTCGAATTATCAGAACAACATGAATGACGTTCTTCCGATTGACGACAGTCAGATGCGAGCAAACAGCGGCGGAAGCGGGTGCTCTGCCTCAGGCTGCGGGAGCTCCGTTTCATCGGATCAGGGCGGAGGCGGCGATTCCGGAGGCGGGTCCAGCTGTTCATCGGGTTCTAGCTGCGGCGGCGGCAGCAGCGGGTGTGGAAGCAGCAGTTAAGTCATTTCTCAAGGGGAAAATCCAGATAGAAAGGCATTTTTTGTAAAGATAGTTCTTATTACCTATATTCTTGCATGAAAAATAGTGCGATTGGATTATGTTTCCTTTTATATAAATCGCTTATATTTTAAGTAATAACAGCAGGATACGACATTTTTCGTTAAATCTCGATAATGGCAAAACTGGCGAAAGCCAGCGACGCAAAGCTAAAGGGGCTCCGTTCTCCATCTGGAACGTGCTTGCCAGCTGCCGAAGGATAGGGTTATATATACAGGACACCCCTCCCGACGGAATCACGGATGGGGTTTTATTTATTTTTTGGGACAGGAGGAAATAACAGTTGGAAGTTGAATGGAAACAAAATGAGGAAGAAGTGCTTACATCGATCAACGGAAACCGAGTGGCCAGTTTAATCCCCAGCTCGGAAGGGCCTAAATTGCTCATCGATACGGAAGAGTACTCCCTCAAGGAAGCTTGCTGGGATGTGGAAATGTTTCACGGAAGAAACAGCAGCATGTTGATCTTTTACTGGAAGGGCGAAGTCAAGCTTTCGGTGAAATTTGCACCACTTTCCAATCTATTTGATTTACACAGCATGGGCACAAACGCATCAGTGCCAAGCGAGAAGAACAAAAGCTTTGGGTGGTCTCAAGTAGAAGCATTTTTGTTGAAGCTTTATCAATGTTTAACCTTTAAATCAAGAACAGCTCAAGCCAACTAGGTTGGCAGCTGTTCTTTTTTTTGTTTGTTGAATTTTATATCAAATCGTTGTCACTTCCTGAAAGATCAAGGTATAATGATAGAAAAATAGTGCTAATGGACTATCAGGAGGGTTAATGGCGATGAGATTGATTACAAGGTCGGATTTTGACGGATTGGTATGTGCGATGCTTTTCAAAAAAATGAATATGATTGATGAGATGAAGTTTGTGCATCCGAAGGATATGCAGGACGGTGAGATCGAGGTTGGTGAAAATGATATCTTGGCCAACGTTCCTTATGTACCGGGCTGCGGCTTATGGTTTGATCACCATTCCAGCGAGCGGCAGCGGATGGATGCAAACGTGACCTTCAAGGGCGAGAATCGTATCGCTCCAAGCGCTGCTCGAGTGGTGTATGATTATTACGGGGGACGCGATAAATTCGGCAGCGAGCTCGATGATATTATGGAAGGTGTAGACAAAGCGGATTCCGCACAGTTCAGCAAGGAAGACATATTAGAGCCTCAAGGTTGGGATTTGCTTTCGTTCCTCATGGATGCACGTACTGGTTTAGGGCGTTATCGCGATTATAGGGTTAGCAACTATCAGCTTATGGAAAGCTTGGTCGATCACGTGGCTTCCAAGAATGTAGCTGAAATTATGGCGCTTCCCGATGTCAAGGAGCGTGTGGATCGTTACATAGAACTTGATGCCTTATACCAGAAAATGCTGCGCACCTACACGCGCACTGAAGGTAATGTTATTGTAACGGATCTGAGAGGGGTAGAAAATATTTATCCAGGCAACCGCTTCATGGTCTATGCCTTATATCCAGACCAAAATATTTCGATCTGGATAGTCGATGGACGCAATAAACAAAACTGCGTGTTCGCTTGCGGACACAGCATCATTAACCGCACCTCGAAGACCAACATTGGCGCTTTGATGCTGCAAAACGGCGGAGGCGGGCATCATGCTGCCGGTACCTGCCAGGTAGACTACGATAAAGCGGACACAGTGCTCAGCACACTCGTTGCTTCAATGAGAAGTGACGGTTAGAGTGAAATAAAGATTGCAAAGCAAATAAGCATAGTTTGGAGCCGCATCCGCTGACGTTATGTTCCGGGTGTGGCTTTTTTGTTAGACTATATAGAGAAAGAGCAGCGAAAAGGGAGGAAGTGTATTGATGCTTAATGGTTTCCATCATGCAGCAATTATATGTTCAAACTATCAACGTTCCAAACACTTCTATGTAGAATTATTGGGTCTGAAAATACTGAATGAAACCTATCGAAGCGAAAGAGATTCATTCAAATTGGATTTGCTGGTGGGAGAACGGGAACAGATTGAACTGTTCTCTTTTCCTAATCCGCCATCGCGGGTCAACCAACCCGAAGCACAGGGACTCAGGCATCTGGCCTTCTGTGTATCCAATATGGAGGAAGCCGTACATGATTTGGAGGCAAAAGGTATCAGCGTGGAACCCGTGCGTATTGATCCGATTACCAGAGGAAAGTTTACCTTTTTTGCAGATCCGGACGGGCTGCCGCTTGAATTGGTAGAAGTATAAGCCACATGCAAGGGGATGGGGATGGTAATAATATAAGCCGGCTCGGTTGCACCTGCACGTTTATCCCGGAAGGATGAAAAACATTGAAAAACATCCTTGCCTAAGAGAAAAAGGATAGAATTGATCCTGTAAAGATGTTTTTCATCGCTACAGAGGTTGCAGAGAGTCAATGATGGGCAAGACTCTGTCTGGGAAGAATGTTTTTCATTCTTTCCAGAGCTCAGAAAAAAAAGACTGCGCCTTGGAAAGATGTTTTTCATCCTTCCAAGGAGCTATCGATCTAGGGCTTTCTTGGAGGCAGCGGCCCCAAAAATTGCGCCAAGCTGCATTCGATGCGCCCATTGAACAGCTTGCGCTTTTTATCGGCGCGGCGCCCCATCCATTGCTCGAGCTGCCGATCCGGGCTGAGCACGAACGTGCTCCACGTGGGCAGCAGCCCCGTGACCTTCCCGAGCTGGCGCAGTGCCCGCTCGGCCTCCCCCTGATCACCCAGCCTCTCCCCATAGGGAGGGTTGGTGATCAGGCAGCCATAGTCGCCGAGCGGCTGGGCTTTGGCTACAGGCTCCACTCGAAAGTGGAGCTGTCCCGAAAGCCCAGCCGCCTTGGCGGCGGCCAGTGCCACATCGATGGCAGCGCCATCGATGTCGCAGCCGACGATGTCCAGCGGGACATCGTCCTGCACAGCGTCGTAGGCCTCTTCGCGGGCCTGCTCCCACAGCTCCGGCGGGACCGTGTCCCACGCCTCGCTGGGAAAGCTGCGCCGGAGGCCCGGCGCGATGTTCCACCCGATCATCGCAGCCTCGATCGGGATCGTGCCCGACCCGCAAAACGGGTCGTAGAGCGGGCGATCCGCCCGCCAGCGGCTGAGCAGCACCATCGCTGCAGCCATCGTCTCCTTGAGCGGCGCCTCCGTCACCAGCTTGCGGTAGCCGCGCTTATGCAGGCTTGGACCGGTGGTGTCGAGGGTCAGCGTCGCCACATCATTCAGCAGCGCGACCTCGATGACGTAGCGTGCGCCGGTTTCGGCGAACCATTCGGTGCCGTAGCGCAGCTTCATTTTCTCCACGATCGCTTTCTTTACGATGCCCTGGCAGGCAGGCACACTGGAAAGCTGAGATTTGTGCGAGCGTCCCTCGACGGGGAATTCGGCGTCCTCCGGAATCCAATCCGGCCAATCCAGGGCTTTGGTGCCCTCGAACAATTCGTCAAAGGTATGTGCTTCGAATTGCCCCATTTTGACCAGAATGCGGTCAGCAGTGCGGAGCCAAAGATTGGCGCGGCAAATCGCTAAGGCGTCTCCCTTGAAGAGAACACGGCCATTTTCAACCGTTACATCGGGATAACCCAAGTCGCGAATTTCGCGGGCAACCACCGCCTCGAGCCCCATGGGAACGGTTGCGATCAGATCTAACTGTGACATTATCTATACCGTCCTATCTCTAATCTTCATTTGAAAAAAGTTGATCTCAACCAGGAAAAACCATACAATTATCAAGTATAGGATAAAAGGGTTGGACTTACAATCGAGGAGGACCCTACTTGAGGAGGATGTTCGATGGAACCGATATCTGCAGAGAGCTACGTTGAAGCTTTATATGAGCAAGACCCTGTCCTGGAGAGGGTAAAAGAAGGAATAAGAAGCCGGAACATGCCAGAAATATCGATTGCATCGGGATATGGCAGATTGTTAACCCTGCTGGTTAAAATGATACGCGCCAAGAACGTGCTGGAAATCGGAGCGCTGGGCGGTTACAGCGGTATTTGTTTGGCTAGAGGGTTGGAGGCTAGCGGGAAGCTTGTCTCCTTAGAGCTCAAGCAGGAGTTCGCTGATGCAGCCCGGTTACATATCTCTGAGGCTGGTTTCGGAGAGCAGGTGGAGTATCGGATTGGCGAAGCCCTTGATCAATTCGAGGTGTTGATGGCGGAAGGAAAGACCTTCGATTTCTTTTTTATCGACGCGGATAAGGTCAACTATCCGAATTATTTGGAATGGGCGATAAAGCTCGCTAATCCGGGAGCCGTCATTGCCGGAGACAATACGCTTATGCATGGAGATGTACTTGATCCGGCCGTGAAAAAGGCATCTGTTGAGGCAATGCGTGAATTCAACCGCAAAATTGCCGAAGACCCCCGATTGGAAAGCACAGTATTACCTGCATATGACGGGCTGGCGATTGCTCGTATTCGCGGGTGAGAACACGATTATCGAGGTTTCCCGAAGCTTCTCGAGGACTCCCGGGGAGGATTCATCGTTTTTATAGTCAGGTTTTTTGATTGGATTCTAGTAGTCCTTGGTAAAATCAAACCAGTCCTTCACTGAGAAACATTGTGTGTGGGCTGGTTTTTGTTCACAGAAATCTATTTTGGGGATATCGATCAATAACAGTGCATTTCATACATTGTAATTTGTGAGTGTCCCCATACCTTGACCAAATCAGTATAAAGCGTACACTGTTTTTAAGAATTAGTTTGTCGATTCACTGATCTTCTTAGATTAGACTGCACTTTATACACTATTATTAAGATTATTGAAGATTGTATCCATTTTTTAGTGTAGGAAATACACTGTTCGCCTCACCACCCGGCTTCACTTCTAACCAGCTACTCCACACTACCACTTCACCACAACCTAACCAGCTTCACCCAACCAGCCAGCTTCGCCGCACTAACTAGGCTTCGCCTAATCGACAGCTTTTGGTAATCTTCGCATAGGAAGCAGCAATGTTTTATAGGACCAAAAGGCATTTACCATCAGCAGCACCGATGAAATAATGAAAATTTGCTGAATGGTCAGCAGCCCGGATATGGCACCGCCTACCACGGGACCGGTCATATTTCCCAAGCTCAAGGCGCTTGTATTAAAGCTGTAGGCGCGGCTTTCCATGCCCATTGGCGCATATTTGCCTATAAGCGCGTTCACGGTAGGCAATAGGCCTCCCATGAATATGCCGAGTCCGAATCTTGCAGCGAACAGCTGCCAAACATTATGTACTAAAGCTTGAGGAATGAACATTAAGGATGCCCCGACAAGGCATCCACCCAAAATCCATTCAGGCCCTATCCGATCCGAAAGACGGCCCAGGAGGGGTGATGAGATCATATTGGAAAATCCGGTGATCGACCCTACCAACCCGGCAAAAAGAGCAAGCCCTGGTCCATATCCATGGAGCTGCCCTACAAAAAGCGGCATCAATGGCATCGAACTCAAAAAAGCGAATTGAAGCATAAACGTGACCGCATATAAAGAAGGCAGCTGAGGAATATGCTTCAATTGGCCAAATCCGGAGAGGATGGAAACTTTAGGCTTGGCGATGGCTTCTTTGATATTAAATTTCTCTTTAACGAGCAGCAAGGTAAGGACGGAAGCGATAAACAGCAGCGAACCGGTGATATAAAAAATATATCGATACCCGATCCATTCCGCCAACAGCCCTCCGATAAATGGACCGAGAATGGTTCCGGCAACCGCTCCTGACTGCAGGGTACCCATGGCGAAGCCGAGTTTTTCCTTCGGCGTATTTGTTGAAACGAGAGCAACAGCAGCAGGAATAAAACCGGATATCGTGCCGTTTAGCATTCTCAGCAGGAGCAGCTGCCAGGCATTGCCGGCAAACCCCATCAGCGATATGACTACTGCCATACCGAACCCGGAACGCAGCAACATGACTCTACGTCCGTAACGATCAGCAAGCCCGCCCCAAAACGGTTGAAATAGAAACGAAGTGACGAAGTTGCCTGCGAAAATAATGCCTGCCCAAGTGGCTATTTCATGCGGATTTTTCATCCCAAGCTCTTGCAAATACAAGGGCATGAACGGCATAATCATGGTCATTCCGCCCAGAACTAAAAACTGCCCCAACCACAAAACCATTAAATTGACTTTCCACCGGACCATATGTACCCCTCATTTCAAGTTATCCTTGCAGTATGGAGAGTTTATTTGTGAACCAAACCGGTGCTGATTTCCAACATATAGCGATCGAAGTCAGGAAGCTTGGCAGCCCGAGCCAATTGGATCGAATGCTCTATATCATAAGGAGTACGAACAATTTGGATCGAATAGCTGGAGGGATGTAAGCTGTTAAAGCTGCCTTCGACAATACAATAGCAGGAGTGAGGATTTCCATCATAGGGTGACCCGACGCTCCCTACGTTAAACAAGGTTAAACCGCTGCCTTGATGAAGCTCGGTAGGGTTGTCCGAAGCTGTTTTAAGTGTGAGTAAATAAGGCACATGTATGTCTG
Source organism: Paenibacillus sp. GP183 (assembly GCF_900104695.1). Taxonomy (NCBI): domain Bacteria; kingdom Bacillati; phylum Bacillota; class Bacilli; order Caryophanales; family Paenibacillaceae; genus Paenibacillus; species Paenibacillus sp. GP183. Next base: position 1,831,820 of record NZ_FNSW01000001.1, on the reverse strand, counting down.
CATAACCAATAAGATCAGGCCGCTTTTGACCGCAAGTCTGATTGGTAAGGTCAGTGTTGCTGAACATGGCAAGCCTTTCTTCCTTGCTGGCTTTGCGTTTGACACGGTGGAATACGCTATTGGCGGAAGCATGAAAAAATCGAAATAGTTTGCCGCTGAGCATAAATTCGTAAGCGAAGGGAAGCTGCGCCAGATAGGCAAGCCGCTCCGGACCAATTCTGGATTGCTGCCATAACCCATTGTCGTTATCCTGTTTATAGGTAATGCCCAAATCCCAATTCCCCTGCACCACTACTTCACAGGTTTCCCGAATTCGATCTATCGTTTCAGCCGGTTCCGGCCCCTTGCCTACAAGATCCCCCAGACAAACGATCCGATCAATCCCTCTTTGCTTTATATCAAGCAGAACGGCTTCCAGTGCCGGCATATTGCCGTGGATATCTGAAATCAATGCGATCCTTTCCATTATTCATCCTGCCTTTCCAGTCCAGTGAGGCTCATTACCATTTATATCATATCCCATAGATTCTGAGAATAAGTTACTTTTACAGCTCCATTCTGCTATAATTTGTTAGTGTTGACGCTTCCGCATTGATTAACTTTACCAGAAAGGGTTTAACCATGTTATCGAGATCAGATCGTCATCGTAAAAACCATAAAGAAAGTAAGTGGCCTGTCAAACGTCTTGTCGCCTGGATAGCTGCAATCGCCGCTGTTTGCTTGATCCTGGTCTTGGGTGCAATTTATCTTTTTTCTCAATCCAATCAAGCAACTATGAATCAAGGGAAGACTCCTTTGGCAGTATCAGCAGCTCCAACATCAAGCGCTGCAGTGACAACCAAGCCTGAGGCTACTCCTAAACCGGATCAGCAGCCAACGCCCGTGCCATCTCAGCCCATCCCAACAGCTTCAACTGTTCCATCAGCTCCAGCACTGACTGAAGCGCCGCAAACTCCTTTAACCGGACAGCAAGTTAAGCTGAGTTTTGTCGGAGATGTGATTTTTTCAAGCACAGTAGAAGTTCAAATGAAAAAAAATGGCTATGATTATCCTTATACCTTTGTTAAAGATTATCTCCAGAAAGCGGATTACACGGTTGCCAATTTGGAAACTCCCATAACGGTTAGAGGAGAAGTTCAGAAAAAAGATTATGTTTATCGCGGCTCACCGCTCGCTTTACCGCCCTTTAAGGACGCTGGGGTAGATCTGGTGAATTTGGCCAATAACCATGTTATGGATTATGGTAAAGAAGGACTGCTGGATACGTTCGATGAGCTGAAAAAAGTGGATATCAAGTACATAGGAGCAGGCAAAGATGCCGCAGAAGCCTATAGTCCCGTTATTGTTGAAAAGCAAGGGATTAAAATCGCTTTTCTGGGCTTCTCACGTGTCGTACCGGAGGGTTCCTGGAAAGCCGGAGTCAATCACCCGGGGGTAGCAGAAACCTATAGCTATACAATGCCGGTTGAAGCCATCCAAAAAGCCAGACAGCAGGCTGATCTCGTTGTCGTCATCGCGCATTGGGGAGTGGAGCGTACGGATAACCCTGATAAATTTCAAACCGAGCTTGCGCACCGTTATATCGATGCCGGAGCAGATTTGATTGTTGCCAGCCACCCTCATGTGCTGCAGGGATTTGAGAATTATAAAGGCAAGTGGATTGCTTATAGCCTTGGTAATTTCATTTTCACAGTTAACGAGGTCCAAAAGACTTTGGAATCCGTTATTCTGCAAGCAACTTGCAGCAAGGAAAAACGCTGTGACCTTGATCTTGTGCCTATTCAAAACAAAGTGGCACAGCCTGAAATCATGGCCAAAGAAAAAGCAACAAAGCTGTTTGAGCGTTTAAGCCAAATTTCGATCCAGGCCAAAGTTAACGAAGCAGGACGAGTCGTGCCGCTGCAGACTTTACAGCGCTGATAGGATATGGATTATATACTACTAAATGAAAAGAGGAAATATCGATGACAAACTTTAACACCATACGTAATATTTACTGTGTCGGGCGTAATTATCGGGAACATGCCGCTGAGCTTGGAAACGATGTACCCGATAAGCCGATGATTTTTACCAAACCCACGCATGCGCTAATCTCCATGGACGCGGAACATGTAACTCTTCCCGGAGATCAAGGCGGAATCCACTATGAGGGAGAGCTTGTCCTACATGTAGGGAAATCTTATACGCCTGGGATCAGCGTTGATGAGATTATCGATCAATTCGCATTGGGCATAGATTTTACACTTCGCGACGTACAAAATGAAATGAAGAAAAAAGGACAGCCCTGGCTTCCGGCCAAAGGCTTCTTGGGATCAGCGCCTATAACAGGTTTTCTGCCTTTTCCTGGAGCAGCCGCCTTGGAGCAAACTGATTTTCAGCTCCTGAAAAATGGGGAATCCGTTCAGAGAGGCAATATCCAAAATTTGATCTTTAACCTGCAAACCATTATTGATTTTATCGCAGTCAACTTCGGATTGGGTGAAGGCGATATCATCTATACAGGAACACCTGAAGGCGTGGGTCCTGTTCAGCAGGGCGATCGCCTGGAGCTTCTGTGGGGCGACCAATCTTTAGGGTCTATTACCATAAAAACCGAAGGTTAATGCCTAAACCTTCTCGCACCAAAAAAGCTCCCCTCGGGGAGCTTTTTACAACAGTTAATGACTATTTTCAGTCTTCTCTGCGAGATTGAAATCGGAATAAGCATCGCGTACTTTTACAATATTCGGCAGCTGTTCAAAAAACACATCAACGACCCGAGGATCAAAATGATGACCGCGTTCTTCCTTGAACAAATTGAGAATTCGGTCCAGCTCCCAAGCCTTTTTGTATACTCTTTCGCTGCCTAACGCATCAAATACGTCAGCAATGGCTGTGATGCGGCCATAGATGTGGATTTCCTCGCCTTTGATTCCGCAAGGATAACCTTTTCCATTCCACTTCTCATGGTGCTGATAAGCAACGATAGCAGCTGTTTTAAGAATGTGGCGGGTGGAGTTTTTGAGCAAATTATAACCGATATTCGTATGAGACTTCATGACATCGAATTCTTCTTCCGTCAGCTTGCCCGGTTTTTTGAGCACCTCATCCGGGATCGCGACTTTGCCGATGTCATGCATCGGGGAAGCCATTTTCAGCAGGTCGGCTTCTTCCTGGCTCATCCCAAGACCAAGTGCCAGAAAGTAAGAAAATTCCGCAACACGTTTAACATGGTTTCCTGTTTCCTTGGAGCGGCTTTCGCCGATTTCACCCATCGTGAAAATAATTTCTTTTTGCGTTTCTTCGATTTCATTGGTGAGCAGAGCAGATTCGAGGGACTTTCCCGCATAGGAAGAAGCAAGTGTCAAGTATTCCATGTCCTTGCTGGAAAATTGTCCGCTCTCCGTCATTTTGTTGATCGCCTGATAGGCTCCCATAATTTCGCCTTCATTATTGCGGAAGGGAATGACCATTAACGCTTTCGTGCGATAACCGGTTTGCTTGTCTACCTTTAAGGCACCGTTGATCAAAAATTGTTTATATTCTTCATTTTCATAAGCGTCGTCGATGAAAACAGCCTTACCGGATGTGACTGCATGACCAACAAGTCCAGCAGTACTGGGCATTCTTATTTCATTCATGCCGTGGGCGACCTTGGACCAAAGCTCGTTTTTATTCTTGTCAAGCAGCCAAACAGTACAGCGGTCGGACACGATCATGTCTCTGCCCATGTCGGCCATCAGCATCAGCACGTTGTCCAGATTGCGCTCATTCGCGATTTTGGCTGCGAAATCAAAGATGATCCGAAGCATTTCTTCTGGGTGCAAGTCCTTTTTGAGCTTTGGCTCGAGTCCAACCATGTCGTGTTCCATATAATCCTCCTTGAGTCTCTTTTCATCCTATACTCCTCATAAAAACCATATATTCCTCACAAACACCAAAAATCCTGCTTGAAAGACAAGATATTGGGGAATTATGTCGAAAAACCCATGATTGTTTCGGGTAAGCTCATCCTGTAAAATGAATCAAGGATATCAGCAAGGAGGCAGCGTTAGTGATTGGAGCTTGGTTGACAGGTTTGTTGGGAAGTTTGTTCATTGCATTACTGGCTTATTGGAAGCGTTCATTATCTTTGTCGGGAGCCATCGCTGCATTTATGCTAGGAACCATTATGTATGGGCTTGGCAGCTTGGCATGGTTCGGAACGTTGATTGCCTTTTTTATATCATCTACAGCGCTTTCCAAGTTGAAACACCATCGTAAGTCGGCTGCAGAGAGCGGTTACGCCAAAGGTAGCAGACGCGATGCCGGTCAAGTGGTGGCAAATGGAGGCTTGGGTCTAATGCTGTGTACAGCCTCCGCAATATGGCCGCATCCCATCTGGTTGGCAATGTTTATCGGAGTCATGGCAACAGTGAATAGTGATACATGGGCGACTGAAATTGGTGGTTTGAGCCGTAGTCTGCCTCGATCTATAGTTAGCGGAAAGCAGGTCGCACCCGGGACATCCGGCGGAATTACCTGGATGGGTATTGCGGCTTCAGCTGCCGGAGGATTGTTCATCGGCGCAGTTGCTTGGATCTTTATTCAGATATCTCCCTTAACAGACATGCAGTGGTATGGCGGAGGGATGTTGATTCCATTGCTGGTAACAGGTTTATTCGCAGGACTGTTAGGCTCACTTGCCGATTCATGGCTGGGAGCTACGGTTCAGGTGATGTATCGTTGTGACAGCTGCGGAAAAGAAATAGAAAAATCCCGCCACTGTGATGCAGATGCTGCGCGCATCAGAGGAGCATCCTGGATGAATAATGATGCAGTCAATACTGTCAGCTCGGCTATTGGTGGCATTGCGGCGGCAATGCTGATATGGCTTCTATAAATCTACTCATCTCTTCGGGAATAAGCTTTATTCAGCACCCAAATCAATAAGACTAGCATCGTGATTACAAGCACGATTCCAAAAATAAGCGCACCGATCATAATTATCTTCACCTTTTCCGGTATTTTATCGAAGTCTTCATTCATTGTAGATTACCTGTAATCGTAAAACAACCCTGAAACTCTAACTGAGTTCAGGGTTGTTGCTGTTGAATGGCTAAGGAGTCAATTTCAACAGGCTCAGTTCCTTAAGCGAGCCGAGCTCATTAGCTTTAATCATGCCTGAAGATACACTGTACAGTACATTATCAATATACATGCCTCTTTGAACATTGAAATCACCTTGATACCAGCCGGATCCGGCTTTATCCAAGTCTGCTTGGGATAAATGTGTGATTTTGCCTTGAAGCTGAAAGCCTTTCGTTAAATCCACATGGTACACATACAGTCCTTGGAACGTAAATTGTCCATAGTCCATAACTCTTGATGCTCCGGCTGCCGCCTTATTTTCCATAACCGTAACCGGGAAAGCCAGCAAGCCTTTTTCTTTGGAGAACAGAAGCGCTTTATGATTATGAAGCAATTCAGAATCCGTTCCTCGCACACCAATGGATTCCTTGAACATTTCGATTGGATGAGTGACGTCGCTGACATCAAACATGGCAATTTTCATGCCTTGATAAAATGCGGTTGTCGATCCCTTAGGATCCCATTCATTGGCCGCTTCAACCGCATCTTTGCCAAATCCAATGATGTGATTCTCATCATAAGGATGCAAGTAATCGCTATAGCCTGGGATCTTCAGTTTGCCCAACACCACAGGGGCTTTGGGATCTTTAAGATCAATGACAAAGAGCGGGTCGACTTTCTTGAAAGTGACCATATAGGCGCGATCCCCCATAAAGCGAATCGAATAGATGCGTTCACCGGGAGCAAGTCCCTCGAGTTGTCCGCTCCTGTTCATTGTACCGTCAAGCACATACACATTGTTCTTGGAGGTTTGTTCATCCGTCCTGAATATGTTCCCATTTGTTGTGGCAATTCGGAAATATCCGGCGTGTTCATCCATGGCGAATTGGCCGATAATGGTACCCGGTACGGTCCCACTCGCAATAGAACGAACGGCTCCTTGATCCAAGGCAAATTTATAAATCAATGTATTGGTTTCAACTGACTGCGGCATCATTTTGGAATTGGCTGCCGCCACATCATTCATGGGTTGGGTCACTTGTTTATATTGGGTAACAGCAACGTACAAATGATCCTCGTTAGCATATATATTGTCGCCTGCACCTACATAGGAAGAGACCTGCATTGGCTTATTAGCCTCGCTTAGATTTAAACCGCCGACAAGTACAAAGTTCGGTGCGACTGTACCCGGGAAATAACGAATTCGATCGTAAGGCAGCGGTGTATAACCGTCACTCGTAGCAGTGTCCCGATATGAAGGAGCCGTTAGCAGATTGTCATCAGCACTGTTTTCCTTTAGTATTTGCATGTCGATGCCTTTGTTCGCGATTACATACAACGAATCGTTGATTTTTCTCGAGGAAACGTAATAGCCGTCCAGCTCAACTTCACGCAGTTTTTTCAAATTAGCTTTATCAGTAAGATCGTAAATGATCGCTTTTACGGTTGTTTTAAAATTCGGTCGGATGGGCATTATCATTTTGCTGTCCATTGGCTTTGCAGCAGGGAAGGAGATCGCACGATTTCCAGCCGTATTCCCGATAACAATCAGATACTTGCTGTCCACATAAAGCTCAGTTGGCTGCATTGCCCCATCTGAAAAAGAAAGCGTGCTGACTATTTTCATCTTGTCGGCAGGTACCGCTTGACTGACAATGACCTTGTCCCGATTGACTTGATAGATGTAGCTTCCGTCCGTTTTAACGATGTCCGCTTCATCAACTCCCGCTACCTGCACATTCGTGGTGGAATAGCCGGAGGATGTATCCGCTTTGCTTTCAATGGCAGCTGCAGCTGAAGATTGTGCTGTCGCTGGAACAGCTCCGGTCGAAGCGGCACCTGCACTTTTCATCACATTTCGGTTGTTCATACTATACTGCATATTTCCATTTATTTGGCTTTCTTCAAGCAAAGCAGAGAGCTTCGCAGCGGAGCCGACAATCGGAAGATTGCTTTCTTCCTTTTGCAGCACTAAAGCTTTGCGGGATTCGTCCCAATGCACAATAAAACCAAAGGCTTCAGAAAAATTGCGCAGCGGCACCATAAGGCTTTCGTCAGCCAAGTAAGGTGCCTCTGCCAGTGATAGCTTCCCAATGCTGCTTTGCGCTTCAGCTTGTCCCAAATTCCAGATCAAAGAGCGTCCATCCTTCTTTGAGGCAATTTCTCCGGTTTGCTCATTCCATTGCACTTGTATGCCCAGCATATCGCTCATTTCTCTGAGCGGCACCATCAAGTGATTGTCCATGTTTTGCGGAACGGTTGTAAAAGTAAGCTGCTTGCCGGCGAATTCAATGGGGATCGGTCCGGTTCCCGTTGTCACTTTCGCAGCGGCGTCGTTGCTCCCAGCCAATGAGCCTGTGGTAAAAAGCGCAAATACTGCTAAAATGAGTCCACCCAATAATGCCATTTTTTTCATACATAAGCCCCCTCCAACCATCAGTTTATTCTTGCTTTCACTGACGAAGAAGAGGGCTGTGAAGTTGCATAAGACAAAAATTTATTTTGTAATAACTTCCATCTGATCAATCAGGGAGCTGAAAACGCTCATGGCTCGCTTAATCGGCTCCGGTGAGGACATATCAACACCTGCGCGCTTAAGGATATTCAGCGAATAATCGCTTCCTCCGCTTTTCAGGAAGCCCAGATAACGCTCAACCGCTGGCGCGCCTTCATCCAATATCTGCTTGGCAAAGCTGGTCGCCGCCGAGAAGCCCGTCGCGTATTTATACACGTAGAAGCTGTTGTAGAAATGAGGGATACGAGCCCATTCCATTTCAATATCTTGATCCACAACCATCCCTGGGCCATGGTAAAGCTTGTTCAGATCGTAATAGATCTGGCTGAACTCCTGTGGAGTCAACGCATCGCCTTGCTCAGCCTTGTCATGCGTAATCATTTCGAACTCGGCAAACATCGTTTGTCTGAATACCGTGGTACGGAATTGATCTGCATAGTAGGTTAGCAGGTACAGCTTCTCTTTTGGATCCGTCACCCGTTTTAGCAGGTAATCCATGAGAAGGGCTTCATTCAGGGTAGATGCGACTTCAGCCAGGAAAATCGTATACTGCGCATAGCGGTATTCCTGAGTTTCGTCGGATAGGTATGAATGAATGGCATGGCCCATTTCGTGAGCTAGCGTGAACATGCTGTTAAGGTTGTCTTTGTGATTCAGCAGCACATAAGGATGCGTGCCGTAAGCACCCCAGCTGTAAGCTCCGTTGCGCTTGTTTTTGTTCTCATATACATCGATCCAGTGGTCGTCGAAGCCGCGCTGAAGAATCTTAAGATAATTCTCGCCAAGCGGAGCCAGGCTTTTCTTGATTTCTTCCTTCGCTTGCTGGTAAGTGATATCCATCTTGAATTCTTCGACCAGCGGTGCGAACAAATCGTACATGTGCAGTTCATCCACTTTCAGAAGCTTCTTGCGAAGCTTTAGATAACGCTGAAGCTCAGGCAGCGAATCATGCACAGTGTCAATCAAGTTTGTATAGACTTCCTTCTTGATGTTATCGCCGTAAAGCGACATTTCCAGGACAGATGGATATTTGCGAGCTTTGGCGTAAAACATGTTCTTGTTGATATTGGAGCTCAAGGTTGCTCCGATCGTATTTTTTTGGCCGCGATAGGTGTCATAGACAGCTTCAAAAGCGCGCTTCCGCACATCGCGATTGCGATTCTCCAAGAACTGAATGTAGCTGCCGTGGGTTAATTCCACTTCTTCGCCAATTTCATTTTTAATCTTGGGGAATTTAAGATCCGCATTGTTCAGCATGCCGAAAATCGTGCTTGGCGCACCTGCTATATTACCGGCTTGAGCGAGTAATGCTTCCTGATCTTTGGAAAGTGTGTGCGGCTTTTGGCGAATCATTTCTTCCAGCGATTGCTTATAAAATGCAAGATCGGGATTGTTGACAAGCTTCTCTAGCTGAGCATCGGACAGACTGAGAATTTCCGGAGAAATGAAGGAGGAAGCTTCTCCAACTTCAACGCTTATTTTCCTGGCTTTGTCCGATAAGGCTTGATAAGTAGAATCTGCTGTATCCTCGTGATGTTTCATATTCGCATACACGTACAATCTTTCCGTATGTAAGGATACCTCGTCTTCCAGTTCGAAACATTGTTTTACAGCGGCAGGCTCATGAAGCTTGCCTTCAAAAGCGCTGATTTTGCTTAATGATTCTTTTACCTTTTTATACTCTTGGTCCCAAGATGATTGATCCTTATAAAGATCCTCAAGCCTCCAGCTGTTCTCAACCGGCACTTCCTTACGTTCTAATAATTGACTCATTGGAGCCCTCCTATCATGTTGCCCCTTAAGGGGTTTGGATGCTGTAAAAGCGTTTGTCTGTTTTATAGAAAATGTATTGCTCAGTATTCCAAGCACAACCAGTAAACAAATCCAGCGCATCAGCAACACTCCCGAGTCGACCCAACCGTCATTTAGGACGTCGCAGCCGTTTATCCTTGGTAGTATGACCTGCCATTCATTTCCTAGTCGTATAACCCCATTATATGAAAAACCTGGAACGAAGTAAATTCACTAGCGCATCCGATAAAAGCTGATCACGATCAGCACAAAGGACATCGTTACCATAACAAGAGCCAGAAGTGCCAAATACCTTTTGAATGGAGCGGGGATAGAATCTCTTCTCATGATTAAAATGAGGGCCAAACAAAATGAAACAATGACAAAGGTAAGAATAGATCCGCTGTCCGTCAAGGACATCACCTCGCTAACATGGAAATAAAATGACTATTTCATTATGTTCGCTGTATGAGTGGTAATTCCTCTTGGCTCGGATGAAGGAAGGTTAACCTGCAGACCTGGATTGATGCTCCAAATCAACTTTTACCAGCATATAATCGCCTCGAGCGTTCCTTTCAACGGTATATTGATCTTCCGGTTCCATCTGGGCTTGATCACTAAGCTCTTTAGGCAGGGTCAATTGTCCGTGATCGTTTACTTCCACAATATAACCAACCATCTTGCTCCATTTGCCCGCAGCGAGCACAGCTGCAATCAGGAAGGTGATCAACATCCATTTGGCAACTACGTTCGCTTCGAAGAAGGGTTCGAGAAATTTTTCTCCCGTAATCATTTTGCCGGCCGTAAGCGCGAGCACTCCAGAGCCGATGTAGAGGATCCAGGGGAATTTCTCCATCCATTTAATAAAAAGTGTGCTGCCCCAGACTACAATGGGAACGCTGACGAGCAATCCGATCAAGACCAAAAGAAAATCTCCGTGGGCTGCTCCGGCAACGGCAATAACATTGTCCAGACCCATGACGGCATCAGCAACTATAATCGTTCGAATGGCGGCCCACATTCCGCTTTTTGCAGCTACATCATGATTTTTCTTTTCTGTCAAAAGCTTATAGGCTATCCACAGCAGCAATAATCCACCAACGAGCAGCAGTCCGGGGATTTTGAGCAGCACCACGACGACCATGGTTGCAGCAACACGAATGACGATTGCGCCTGAAGTGCCCCACAAGATAACCTTCTTTTGTGTTCTGGGATCCAGATTCCTCGCCGCCATGCCGATGACAATGGCATTGTCTCCTGCAAGCACAAGGTCAATCATAATGATGCTGAGTAAAGCCGTAAAAAATGCCGCCGACAGGAATTCCATGCCAAATCCACTCCTTTTTCTATAGTTTATAAAACAAAAAGCCAGTCACCGGACACCGGCGAAGGCTTTTTTATAATCAAAAAAGACCTTCACCATGTGCATGGCAAAGGTCTTGCTAACAACGTATATCCACGTTGCCAATAAAGCCGGGGATCGTTTAAAGATCCCGAATTGACGACTTTACTGTTACTAGCTACTCCCCTTTGGAGTGACGATTATTAAGTTATCCTGATTATAAACAGTGGACAAACCGTAAGTCAAGGATTCGGCTAAACTTCACTAAAAGCTTGCATAATGGCATTCCATTCTTCTTCAGTTCCGTCGAAGCGCTCTTTGGAAAATCTTTCGTTGGCCCAATGCAGCATAGCGGGTCTCCCCAGAAATGTGTGGGATTCCTCACCCCACTGATCGGTGATTTCCGTCAATACAATTTTCGACCCGTGTACTTCTACGTTCATCATGTTCCATTTATCTTTTTTGTAGATTTGGTGCTTCTTAATCATTTGCCGTAACGCCCCATTCAGTTCATATTGGACCCATCATACATGAAGCCGTATATGAAATCAAGAATTAACCCATTGTCAGTTGATTAAAAAGATGATAAAATGCCTCCAAGCCTCAGGCATTTACAGGGTGATAAAGATAAGCCGAGATGAGCCGAGAAGAGCTGAGAAGAGGAGAGATGAGCATGGAAATGAAAAACTTTTACCAGCAGGCGGGCGTAGCCATGACCTGCAGATCTTATGAGGAATACGTAAGAATGTTTGATCTTGATGGCTTGCAGCTGCAGGGCAAACGAGTTCTTGATGTGTCAGGGGGAGCTTCATCATTTACAGCCGAAGCTGACTTAAGGGGCATCCTTGCTGAAGCATCCGATCCTTTGTATGTAATGTCCGCAAAGGAAATTGGCGTACACGGTTTGGAGGAAATCAAGCTTTCCTCGTCCAAGTTAGCAGGGCTGCAGCATCTGTACAATTGGGATTACTACGGCAGTATTGAACGCCACCGGGCTGGACGGGAAAGAAGCTTGGGCTTGTTTTTGGAAGATTACTCACGCCCTGACTCGAGGGCCCGCTATCACACCGGATCTCTGCCTGAGCTGCCTTTTAATGAAGGAACTTTTTCATTGGTGCTTTGCAGCCATTTTTTGTTTTTATATGAGGAGCAGTTTGATTATTCCTTTCACCTGGCGGCTTTGAAGGAATTGCTGCGTATTTGTAAAAAGGGTGGAGAGGTTCGTATTTATCCTCTTTTGAATTTTCGTACTGAGCCTTATGGCAGGCTGGATGAGCTCTTGCGGGCATTGGAAGAGGAAGGAGCGGCTGTGCAGCTTTTGGACTCTAAGCTCCCTTTTCTCCCGAATTCCAAGCAGTTTTTGCAGATTATTAAGCGCTAATCGCCCAATATCTGGGGCTTGCATTGCTCTGCAAGTTGATTTCCATGTTGGATAATGATATAATTTTCCTATTCGTCACAGATGGCGATATTTTTAGGAGGTTGTTCATTTGAAGGGTACAGTTAAATGGTTTAACGCAGAAAAAGGCTACGGATTCATTTCAGTTGAAGGTGGAGACGATGTATTCGTTCACTTCTCAGCGATTCAAGGCGATGGATTCAAATCTTTAGATGAAGGCCAAGAGGTTGAGTTCGACATCACGCAGGGCAACCGCGGTCCTCAAGCAGCTAACGTCACCAAATTATAAGAACTTGGGATAACCCACTTATAAATAGTGTCATAGCACAAACGACAGAACAGTTTCCGAAGCGATTCGGGACTGTCTTTTTTTTGGTTGATTAGAAAGTATAAGTTTTTCTAAACTTATCTTGCTTCGCATCAACCTTGATAAACGCGCTCGTCATTTAGGACGGTGCAGCCGTTTATCCTTGGTTGAGCATTTCAGCTTTGACCGTAACCCGCCGCAAATGGTAAACTAGTCATGCAAAATGATTAAGGGGAGCGTAAGATCATGAAGTTTAAATTGTTTAAAGATCGCAAAGGTAAAGCCGATCAGGCCAAAAATAATCAATTTGTGAAGCTCGGCCGGGAAATTTATGTAGCCGCACGCAAAGGGGGTCCCAACCCTGATGCCAATTTTGCTTTGAAGACGGCCATCACCAATGCCCGACAAGTTCAAATGCCGAATGATAATATCGAGCGCGCCATCAAGAAAGCGGCAGGTGCCGGTGAAGGCGTGGAATATGAGGAAATCATCTATGAAGGGTACGGTCCCGGCGGTGTGGCCATTATGGTCAAATGCCTGACGGATAATCGGAATCGGACGGCTGCGGATGTCAGAGCCGCTTTCAATAAGCGCGGCGGTAATATGGGTGAGTCCGGCTGCGTCGCGTATATGTTCGACGAGAAGGGCGTACTGGTGCTCGATCGGGAGGAGCTCGAAATCGAAGAGGACGAGCTGATGCTTCAGGTGCTGGAAGCCGGTGCTGAAGATCTGATCACGCAAGAGGACAGCTTCGAAATCCAGACCCATCCGCACGAGCTCGAGACGGTTAAGAACGCGCTGGAACAGCAAAGCTTCCATTTCACATCAGCAGCGGTCCGCTGGGTACCGCAAAATACAGTGCAGGTGGACGGTGAGAATGCCGAGAAGCTGCTGAAGATGATGGAAGCCTTCGAGGACAATGATGACGTCCAAGACGTATTCGCGAATTTTGAAATCAGCGATGCTGAGATGGAACGTATCGGGTAAAAGTCGATTTAAAAAAGGATCCATGAGCTCAAACTCACGGAACCTTTTTTGTTGACTTTTAATCAACAATGCGTAAAATCTCATCCACTTCTTTGCGCGGCAGCCGGCCAGGATGCTCAGCGGGATGACCCAGCGAGATGACCATGTTAATCTGCGATTCGGCGGGGATATCGAGATAGGCACGCAGCTGATCTTGGGCCAGCAAGACAGGGCCGGTCATAGGACAGGTCGCAAGTCCTTTGGCATGCGCGGCAAGCATCAGGTTTTGCGAAGCCAGGCATGAGCTCTTGATGCCTTCTTCCGCCCACACTTTTTCATCGACAAATCCGATCGGATCAAAGATTTTATCGCGAAATTTGGATGTGTACGGTGTGGCTAAACAAATAATCAGCACAGGTGCATCCGAGAATGCTGTTGCATAAGGGCCAAATGATTTGGTCAGGAGTCGGGCTTCCTTCGTTAAACCTTTCTCATCTGCTGCCGATGCCTTGAGATGGAGCTGTTCCCAGGTCAATTGTTCGATCTCTTTAATTTTAGCCTTGTTCATAACGGCAATAAACTGCCATGTCTGCGAGTTCGTATCACTCGGCGCATAACGGGCACAGTCAATGATTTCTTGGACATCTTCCACAGAAACATGCTGCTCCGTAAACCTGCGAATGCTGCGTCTGCCAAGCAAAACTTCTTTAAATGCTTCATAATTCATCGTATGTGCTACCTGCCTTCATAAAATGGATATTAATCATAATGACAATGAATCTGCTTGGCAATGACAGCTTAAGCTTCTTTTTGCATCAAATGTGTCACTAAAAAACCAATAAAGGCCAGAAGCGACAACAGCGAGCCCCACAAATACAAAACGCTGCCACCCCATACGTCAAAAATCCACCCGCCCACTACCCCACTGATCAAACCAGCTATACTGGACCAGGTGACCGTGAAAATGGCTTGTCCCGATGAGCGGTATTCGTCAGGCACGAGCTGCCCCATGTAGCGAATCGCAGTAAAGAGAAAAATACCGAATGAGAAGCTGTGCATCAATTGGATCCATACGACCCAATGAGGATTTTGCACGTAACCCATTATAAGAAACCTGACTGAATAAATCAAACCGGCAAATGCCATTAAAGGAAGCTCCTTGAAGCGATGGCCGAACCTGCTAAGCAGGAAGAACACAGGAATCTCGCTTAACGCAGATGCCATCCAAGCATACCCGATTATCGTGTCCGGCGCACCCAGCTGCCGTAAATAAAGCGCCAGAAAACCGTCATTCATGCGGTGAGCAATTGACATCGTCATGACCAGAAAGAGGAACCAAAGAAACTTGCGGGAACTAATAATTTTAAAAATGCCGCCAAATTCGATCTTGCTCTGACTACTCCTTGCATCCTTCAGAAATAATGTTATGGCCAGCGAAATGAAAATACAAACGGCGGTCAAGGTGTACGTAAGTCCTGAGCCGTAGAGTTTGAGCAGCAAACCGAAAAAACCGGCAGCAAAAGCAAATCCAATGGATCCCCATATGCGAAATGAAGCATAGCTTCTTCCGGATTGGCTGACACTGAGCATCAGTTGGGAATCATTAAGCGAGTTGACAGGCTGCTGAAAAAAGAAAAACACACCCACAAATACATAGAGCAGTGCGAACAAATCGGTATGAAAGATAAGATAAGCAGCAACGACTTGGCCAGTGAACAGCAGAATCATGATTTTTTTTACAGTTTGATATTTATCGCTTAACAAGCCCCAGGCCAGGTTCGAAAAAATCCCGATCATGGGGCCAACGGAATAAAGCATCCCGATTTCTATTTTGGAAAAGCCTTTGTAATCAAAATAGAGCGGGAAAAATGTGACCAATATGCACATGGTCATGTAAAAAGAAAAAGTAAATCCTTTTAAAACGATCTCTTCTGATTTGGTGTTCATGGTGCAATATCACTCGATTTCTTATAGAATTCTGACTGACCGACCAAGCGTTCCTTGGTGGAGGAGGAAATCTTCATTACATACAAGACCACACACAGCTCCGATAAACTTCCTAACGATTGAGCGATTGCTCCTATAGCGCCATTCCAGCCAGGTGTAAAGATAACGCAAATTATTAAGGCGGCTAGCGTGACACCAACATTCACGGATTGCGATTTGATCATAACCTTAGTTTGTCCCCTCAGCATGATAATACCGTTGATGAAATCCAGCCACGGAAAGACCAAGGTTAAAATCATAAACACCCGCAAAGTGCTGAGGCTGGCTTGCATAAGTTCATTATTCACTCCCATTACATGCATCATGAACCACGGACCTAATGAAGTATAGCCCAATATTGCCATTAGTACACTAGGTATAAATGCTACGAATAATGAAAACCGCAAAACAGCTTTCGGGTCCTTGGTGTAGAAATTTAATACAATTTGATGCATATATGAAAAAAAGCTTTGAACAAGCTGCGTAAGGCTTCCGGCGATGGCAAAAGCTGCAATCGCTAGATGAATATTAACTGTTTTGCCCAGCATGGCATTAATGGCAGGACCCACAATAATGGCAATAAGAGAAGAAAGCAATAAGGGTCTATAAAAACTTAAGATTTGGCTTTTTGTTTCAATGGGATGGCCCGGCGCTTTTTCCGGAATGACTTTACGCAGCAGCGAACGACCCTCCCATATGCTGACAGATGCTTCTATGATCATACCGACAAGGAAAATGATGGCGCCGACTTCGCCGCTTTCGATGGGACCTCGATGAATGAAGTACAGAGACAGGATATACATGCCAACAAGCCGGATAAACATTCCAATGGTCAACCACTTGGTTCGCAGATTAAATATAATAATGCCATGAAATAAACAGCGCAGGCCGGAAAATATACTGACGAACATCAGGATACGGTAAACGTCTATGATTGGACCAAGGAGATCCGCTTCAACGCCGAAAATGTATTTAAACAACCATTTTCCTATAGGTGTAAAAGCAATGATAAATCCGAGCAGCAGCATGCTTATCAATATATAACAGCTCACAACTGCCATGGATCGGAAAGAAATTCGATCCCTGACCAGAGCTGAACAGGTTTGCCTCAGCAGCACAGAAGGCCTCTCCGTCAAGGCGAGCAAGCTCATCGGAAGTGCATAGCTGGCAATAATCAGCTCAGGATTGACGGATCTTGCCAAGGTGCTGTTGATAATCACATGCGATAAGGTAACCAATGTCGCTGACAGGCCAAGAGGAAGAAAAAAGTAACAGAGCTGTTTATAAGAAACAGCTCCTGCATGCTGGTCCACAGACATCAATGCCTCCCCTAAGTGTTAAAGATTAGTTAAGTATAGCAGAAAACAACACGCAGTTGACATACAATTTTAACTGGAACCGAGCCTCATGAAATGGTACATTTAAAGATAGACATGGTTTTTAAGGAGGAAAGACAGATGAGTTACTCCTTTCTATATAATGAAAGATTGGGCATTGAGCTGCCCGTTTTGGAGCAGGAATGGGAGGAGTATTCCGAGAAGGATCGCTCTGATCTTCTGTTTCGGTGGGAGCAAATCAGAGGTACCATACCTGATCGCATCCATAAGCTGGAGGCTGTCATCATTCACAAGCAAAGCCAGTTGGATCGGGAGGATGATTTCCCGGCATCCTGCCAGCTAAATTCGGAGATCGCAGAACTAGCAAGTACAATTAACGATTTGCACCTTTGGTTTCGGATCAATCAAGAGGTGGATGTGAAGATACATTCATAGATGGGCCAATCGTTGAGAGGGGATGCCAGCATGACAAGTGTGAGGCAGCAAACAAGCAATATCATGGCAATGGCGAAGATCCTTTTTACCCATAAGCCTTTCCTAAATCCCATGCAAGTCTGGAATCCGGAGATGGATAATCAAATCCAAGCTTTGGAGGAATCCTTTGGAATAAATGAAAATGAGTTTATGCGGGCTATCCAATCCGGTCTGTATCTTTGGAATGAAAATCTGGAGTCCTCTCATGTCATTTCCCAGGAAATCACAAGCCCTACAGGCAGCTATTGGCATGGCTTGATTCACCGGATGGAAGGGGATTTCAGTAATGCAAAGTATTGGTTTAATGATGCTCGTCACCACCCTATTTCAACTCAGCTTGTCTCAAGCCTGAGAGCTTACTTAACCATGGAGCAATTGGCAAAGCTGGACAATGAAACACTGCGCAGCAAGCTTGAGGTGTTGGTAGCATCACCTGTCTGGAATCCCGCTGTTTTTGTTGACGCCGTCGCGCTTCAGCTTATGCATGTTCAGGATTCACTGGCAGAAGAATGGTTGAGACAAATTCAGTATTTGGAAATGAAGCTGTTGTTGAATTATTGCTATGAACAGAGTTATGGAGGAAGTCTTCTTGAAGCAATTGAACAACAGTAGGGGATTGGTACCCAGTGGACCGATCGTTCTTATGTTTCGTATATACCGCTTTGTGCTTCCCGAGGTAAAAAACCATCTCCAGTATTGGAAGGAAGCAGTTAGCCGAATACCGGACCCAGAGCTGAGAAAACAAGCCAGGGACAGCATTACAACCAAAGAATTTCATTGTATAGGCGGCTCTGTTTATGCCTCTGCCAATTTGCATATGCGCCATGTGCTTATTCCGCTCATTGTAGCCTTTCAGACTATAAGCGATTATCTGGACAATCTTTGCGACCGAAGCACCTCTTTGGATGCTCAAGATTTTCGGCAGCTTCATCTTTCCATGCTGGATGCTGTTGATCCGTCTGCGCCGATTCATGACTACTATGCGTTTCGTGAAGAGCACGAAGATGCTGGCTATCTGAATGATTTGGTCAAAACCTGCCAATCCTGCATTTGTTTACTGCCGTCTTATGCCTTAGTGGCAGATCCGGTCAAGGAACTTGTCAGCCTTTATTGCGATTTGCAGGTCTATAAACATATACAGAGGGATCTGAGAGAAGCTAAGCTCTACGATTGGTGGCAAAAGCACAAGGAGCTAAGTCCCCAGCTTCGCTGGAATGAGTTTGCTGCAGCAACAGGATCTACGTTAGGCATGTTTATGCTTTTTTTGGCTGCATCCAATCGGCAGCTTCAGCAGGATGAAGTTGAGCAAATCAAGCAAGCCTATTTTCCTTATGTTTGCGGCTTGCATATTTTGCTGGACTATTTGATCGATCAAGAAGAAGATCGGGTTGGCGGAGATTTGAATTTTTGCAGCTATTATGAGAATAAGGATCATATGGGTGAACGGATTGCCTTCGTGGTGGAACAAGCTCGTCTGAAAACTTTATGCTTGGAACATCCAAGATTTCATCGTATGATAATTGAGGGTTTACTGGCGCTTTATTTATCCGACCCCAAAGTAAAGGGCCAACAGAAGGTCAAGCAAATATCCAAGCGTCTTATGAGAAACAGCCCGCTCACCCGGATGTTTTTCTGGATCAATAGTCTGTTTATACGTACAATTTAGGAGGAATCGTGTGATGTCAGCAGTAAAATCGATAGCAGTTTTAACCAGTGGCGGTGATTCACAGGGAATGAACGCCGCAGTCCGTGCGGTTGTGCGCAGCGCGCTTTACAACGGCTTGGAGGTTTATGCCGTGCAGCGCGGTTATCAAGGTTTAATTAACGATGATATCCGTCAAATGGATTTACGCAGTGTGGGGGATATTATCCAGCGCGGCGGAACGATCCTGCAGACTGCTCGCTGCAAGGAGTTTTTGACTGAAGAAGGGCAGCAGCTTGGAGCTGATAACCTTCGTAAGCGCGGCATTGACGGTCTCGTAGTCATCGGCGGAGATGGTTCCTATAAGGGTGCAAGTAAATTAAGCAAGCTGGGCATCAAAACAATGGGACTTCCAGGTACGATTGATAACGATATTCCCTTTACGGATTTCACGATAGGTTTCGATACAGCCGTAAGTATTGTTGTGGATGCCATTAATAAACTGCGGGATACCATGACTTCTCATGAGCGCTCTTCAATAGTCGAGGTCATGGGAAGGCATTGCGGTGAAATCGCCCTCTATGCCGGGCTAGCCAGCGGAGCTGAAACCATCCTGGTTCCGGAAATTCCTTTTAATATCGCTGAGGTTGCCACCCGGATGAAAGACAACTTCGCCCATGGGAAAAGGCACAGCATCATCTTGGTTTCAGAAGGTGTCTGCAGCGGAGAACAAATAGCTACACAAATCACCGAGTGCAATGGCATAGAACCGCGAGTTACCGTTCTTGGACATATCCAGCGCGGCGGAGCACCTACCCATAACGACCGTATTCTCGCCAGCCGATTAGGCGACTTTGCCGTTCGCAGACTGATTGAAGGCGATTCCTCCAAAGCATGCGGCGTTCTCAAAGGCGAGCTCGTGGCAACCGACATTCACCAGGTGGTAAGCACCCAGCGTCCTTTTAACATGGAAATGTATGAGCTTGCGCTTCGCTTGTCTCAATAGGTTGATCTTTTTAGAGTCCTCAATTATACTAACATCACAACATTAAATCGGTATTATGTCTATGAAGAGATTCCAACTCGGAGACGCTTATGATTGAGACGATGGCTGGCATGAATCGACTCTAAATAAGCCGGCATCGCCCGTTACAGCGGAGACCAAGAGGATTAACGCATGCGGAAGCGGCGATAATCAAGTTGGGTGGCACCGCGAGCAGAACGCTCCTCGTCCCAATCGGATGAGGGCGTTCTTTGTCTTTTCATAAAAAAAGAACGGTGGTGCCAAGATGCTGGACATGAAGTGGATACGCGAAAACCGTCATGAAGTGGAAGAGGCTGCTCAAAAAAAAGGAATCATTATTCCTTTGAGTCGCCTGCTTACGGTTGATGAAGAACGAGGGAAAGTGCGTCAACGTATCGATGAACTGAGGGAAGCACGCAATAAGAGTACAGCTAGAGTAGCTGAACTCCTAATGAAGCAAAACCATATTGAAGCAGAGGATATCAAAGCGGAGGTAAGGGATAGAAATGCTGCCTTAAACGAGCAAGAGACACGGTTGGCTGAACTGGAGCGTGAATGGAAGCAACTGATGCTGCTCATTCCGAATATCCCTTCCAAGGATTCGCCGATTGGAGTAACGGATTTGGATAATGTGGTCGTCAAGACCGTCGGAAAGCTTCCGGTGTTTGCATTTGAAGCCAAGGATCACCTTGCTCTTGGGGAACAATTGCAATTGTTCGATATCCCCAGAGGTGTCAAGGTTGCGGGTAGTCGCAATTATTTCCTCAAGGGAGCCGGCCTTTATTTGCATAGAGCCGTTCAGCAGCTGGCCATTGATTTGCTTTCTGATCGAGGCTATACCGTGATGGATGTACCGCTGATGCTGAAAGAGGAAGCTCTGGAAAATACAGGATTCTTTCCGCACGGAAAAGACCAGACGTATGAGCTTTCGGATGAAAGCAAATGGCTGGTTGGAACATCGGAAGCTTCCCTGATTTCTTATTTTGGGAATGAGGTTGTCGATTTATCGAAAGGCCCGATTCGTTTGGCTGCAGTCTCCAATTGTTTTCGCAGGGAAGCGGGTTCGGCTGGGCGCGATGTTCGAGGTCTTTATCGGGTTCATCAATTTGCAAAAGTGGAACAGGTTATTCTTTGCAGAAATGATCTTGGGGCAGCAGAGGAGATGCTGACACAAATCACCGAAATGGCAGAGCATATCCTCCATCTCCTGGAGCTTCCCTATCGCATAGTTGCAGTATGTACCGGAGATATGGGGCTCAAAAATCACAAGCAGTTCGATGTAGAAACATGGATGCCAAGCCGTAATGCTTATGGGGAGACTCATTCTGCTTCCAGCTTACTGGATTTTCAAGCACGGCGCTCAGGACTGCGATTTCGTAATGAGGAAGGCCGCTTGGCTTACTGTTACACGTTGAATAACACAGCAGTGGCGACTCCAAGAATATTGATTCCATTGCTCGAGAATCATCAGCAAGCGGATGGATCCATTTACATTCCCCATGCCCTAAGGCCATACATGAGAGGAGAGGATCGAATCACGTAAACAAATAAGATAAGATCGCATACAATAATCCCCCATCCTAACCGGGATTCACCGGTCTGATGGGGGATTAACTAATTTCAATATCCTTCTCGAAGATTCACTACGTTCATCAGGGGTTGCCCGGCTATGTATTGCTTCAGATTGTGATAGAAGATCGGCGCTGCTCTTTCGATATAATGATCCGTAGCACCTGCAATGTGTGGTGTCAGAATAACATTGTCCATGGTCCAGAATGGTGACGTTTCTGGCAAAGGCTCTTGCTCAAAAACATCCAAGGCTGCTCCGGATATAGTCCCATTTTTTAACGCTTCAATGAGTGCTTCCTCATCGATCACATCGCCTCTGGCTATGTTAATGAGAAATGCAGATGACTTCATTTGCTGGAATTGCTCTCTTTTTATTAAATGGTGCGTTTTGGGAGTGCTGGGCAGCAGCAGAACGATGAAGTCGCTTTTTTGGAGCAAGGTAATCAAACCGTTGTCACCTGTCAAAATTTCATTAAAATGAGGCTGAGCTGCTCCGCTTCGGTTAAATCCGATGACTCTCATATCAAAGGCTTGGCATTTGCGGGCAACGGCTTCCCCAATCGCTCCGGCACCGAGGATACCTACGGTCTTACCGTAAAGCTCATCGAAGGAAAGCTTCGGATCCCATATTTTCTCATGCTGATGCTTCAGGAATTTGTTGGTGTTTCGTACCCGTTGCAGCATGACGCCTATAGTGAATTCACTCATCTGCACAGTGTGGACGCCTTTTCCATTCGTGACGATAATATTTCGCTTGATAAACGCCTCCAGAGGAAGCTTATCGATACCTGCAGCTAACGATTGTACCCAGCGGAGCTTGGGTGTTCTCTCCATGATTTCCGGATCCAAACGGCCCGCGGTCAGCAAGATTTCGGCATCCGTGAGAAATTCATTGGCTGCTTTGGTGTTTTTGCACCAGATGAACTTTATCCGGCTTCGCACTTCATCCGGCAGATTGTCTCTTAATTGGGAAAGGTCCATTCCTGAAATCGCTACAATGTTCATGCTCTTCAACTCCTCTTTAGGATATCTATACCTCAATTATAACGGAAAACATACCCAAGAGTGAAAATGTATTGCCTTGTGCAAAAAAACGATTCTGATAAAATACAATTACAATTATACAACGCGAGTGGGAGGTTTATATGAAAATCGCGATCATTTCAGGAAGTAATAGAGCTTCCAGCAGCAGCAAGCTTCTCGCCAAATATGTCGGTTCAAAGCTGGAGGAAAAAGGATGTGAAGTCACCTTTCATGATCTTTTTGAAAAGCCGGTTCCTTTTTATTATCCGGACGAAAGAGATCAAGTCGATGATGTCAATTTGCAGCTTCTCGCAAAAACCGTTGCGGAAGCAGATGGTATTGTCCTCAGTTCACCGGAATATCATGGAGGACCAACAGGTGTACTAAAAAATGCCTTGGACCATTTAGACTCCGAACATTTCGACGGTAAAATTGTACTTGTCATGAGTTCTGCAGGCGGTGCGGTTGGAGTAAGCACCCTCCAGCAGCTTCAAGTTATTGTGCGTAACGTTCACGGGATCAATTGCCCGGAATGGATTTCTATTGGAGGGGATCAACGTCGATTTACTTCCGAGGGAGAGCCGGAATCGGAGTTGATCAAGAAGCGAGTTGCACGTACACTGCAATATTTCGTAACGATGATTGTAAATTTCCGCAAATAAAAACAGCGGGAAACGGATATATATCCGCTTCTCCGCTGTTCGCTTATTTAATTAATAATTAACATCTGCTGTATAATTATTATTGGCATTCCATAGCAGGAACTCATGAATGCCGTTCGCTTCAAGCCCGCGTATTTGTTCTTCAACTTCATGCTTGCCGTATTTGATATATCCCTTGACCCATGATGCGGTAAAATCTTGAATCCATGGTCTAATAACAGGCTTGAGTCCGGACTTTTCAATCGGTGCCAGCTTCTTGTTCGTATCGATCATGGCTCCATTGATGGTGGCAAAGGGTGCAGCGTCCGGTACTTTGGAACCGAACCAACCTTCACTGTAATGGCTGGGATAAACCATTGGACTGATCACATCTACATTTTCCGAAATTTTTACGAAATCCTGGCCAATCCCTTCAGCTGCAGGAACCGATGCGGCATAACCAAATATATCAACGGACACTCTAGCACCGAGCGGTTCAATTTGTTCTCTCGCGTATTTCACGAACTGCGCAACGGCATCGATGCGGGAGCGATCATCTTTGGTATATTTGAGAATATCGGCCCTCTTCTCAAAGCCCTCCGGAAATCTTACATAGTCAAATTGAATTTCTTTGAAACCGGCTTTAACCGCTTCTTTGGCAACAGCGATGTTATAATCCCAGACCTCTTTGTTATAAGGATTCACAAAGCTGTCCGGCGGATTCTTGGAATTTCCCCAAAGGGTTCCATCCGGATTCACAAACGATAAATCCGGCCTTTTTTTGGCCAAAACCGTATCTTTGAAAACTACAATTCTAGCAATTGGATAAATTTTATGTTCGGTTAAAGTATTCATAAGTTTAGGCATGTCGGCAATAATTTTGTTCGTAGTACCCATGGCTTCCAGTTCTGGATTTCCAGTATTCCAGGTTACATAGCCCCAATCATCCTTTACGTCAATGACCATGGCATTTAACGCAGTATCATCCATTAATTTGACCAGTTTTTCCATTCTGCCGCCATCTGCACTGTGAGCGGTGACATAAATTCCTTTTACAACAGGAGCATCCTTTTGTGGATCTTTCTTGTTTATGGGAGCTAATGGATCGACTGCAACTTCGGTTGGTGCCGGTGTAACTTGAACGATAGCGTTTTTGGCTTCCAAAGAAGCTTGAACCAATTGCTCGATGTTGGTATCCGGATGTGTAGCAGTCACATTCCCCCAGATCATCATTAATGAAGCGAGTAAAATTTCCATGCTGAATAAGTCCTCTCTAATTCAATCTACCATCCATTATAAATGAACTTGTTCGTCTCGCACATAGGTATTTTGTAGAGTTTTGATGAATAATCGAGCAAGAGATATGGTACATTGGTCAGAAAAAAAAGCATCCGGATGAGACCGGATGCTTTTGCTGCCAGATACTTGTGTTTTACTTCGGCAATTGACTATTTGGACCCGACGGGGTCACATCATTTTTTGGCCCTTCGGCAGGTTGAATCTCTTTGCGCGCCTGATTATGATCGTCGTTAGCAGAATTGCCGCTGGTCGCGTCTTTGAATTCCCTAAACATTTTGCCGAAACCTCGTCCGAGCTCAGGCAGTTTACTGGGTCCAAATAGCAGCAAAGCCACAATTGCTATCAATATAAAATGCCAAGGGGATAAAGCACCCATAATTAGACACCTCCGCTTTCTTATAGGTTCTATCATACCATGTCTTTATAGTAACTATACACCACAAATATTACAAAAGGGTAAACTTTGTGAGAAAAAAAACACCCTTTAATGAAAAAGGGTGTCCTTTTGATGTTCCGAAATGCTGTATTGAATTATTTCCATGACATCTTGCGCCTCAAGGGCTTCAATCCCGTTTCGCAGAACGATTTCGGAATTAAGCTCGCTGAGAGTCAAAAAACCTGCCAATTCCGGCGATACTTTAAGCACAATCCTGGATAACTTCACTGTTTCCACAAGCATCACCTCTCCAATCAGAAGATTAGAAAAAGACCTACGCCTGAACATTAAACGATGCAACCCAGAACTATGAAATTACAATACCTATTATAGCACATAATTATGATTTTAGAAGTGGATATCCATCCTCTATTTCAACTTGCGAAATTCACCAAGCACCCCAACGGTTTCCACAATATTAACGAAGGCTTTAGGGTCAATATCCTTGATGATTTTTTTCAAATCCGCCAGTTCATAGCGAGTTGTAACGGTCATAAGCATATCCTGCTCGGTGCTGGTAAAAGCTCCTTCCGTCTTGATTAAAGTAACGCCGCGCGGCATGGTCAAGAGCCGCTCCAGCAGCTGCTTTTTTTGCTTGGTCACAATGAACGCTGTTACCTTAACGTGCCGAATATGTATGCCGTCCATTACCCTTCCGCTTATGTAGATGGCTAGCATGGAGTATAATGCTAGATCCCAATCCGCTTTAAAAAAGCCCAAGGCCAGAATTACGAGTGCATTTAGAAGAGAAAGTACAGTGCCGAGCGGGAAATCCCACCTGCGTGTAAGAATAGAGCCGATAATATCAAAACCTCCTGTAGAACCTCCCATTCTAAGCGTGATCCCGCTGCCGACTCCTACTAAAACTCCACCGAATACCGCCCCTAAAATGGGCGCTTGATTAATGGAAGGGAGCACCTGCATCAGCCATACAGTCAAGATGACAGAAACTACACTATACACTATGAATTTACGGCCGATGACAATCAATCCCCAAATCATGATAGGCAGGTTGAAAACGAAATATAGAAATCCGATATTCCAGTTCGTAAAATAACCAATAAGCATGGCGATTCCCGAAATGCCGCCGCTGAGCAACTGATGGGGGATCAAGAACATATTAAAGCCTACCGCAGCAAGCAAGGCCCCGATTGCTACGGTAATCCAGTCAAGCACATTCTTCAAAAGTCTCACCTCAAAACGTAGTATGCAGCATATTGTCAGTATAATTCATCCTGCAAAAACTGCAATGATGAATTGACCGGTGTTCATTTAATTTTACAGGAAGCAAAAAAGCCAAGGGCATAGCTCCTTGGCTTTTATATAAGTTGAACTATTGGTTTTCCGGTAGCTCCCCTGATTCCATCCTAATGCATAGACGATCGATGATGTTTAAGGGATCTTTCATGATTTGTTCCATGAAGGAATGTACGTTTCCTCGTATTTCGACGACGGTGTGATAGAAGACATTATTAATCACATCCGACTTTAACCATTTCCATAATCCCTCGACGATATTAAGTTCTGGGCTGTACGGAGGAAGAAAAACAAGTTTAAGCCGACCTTGCTGCTCCTTAAAAAATGGTTCAAGCAATTTTGCGTGGTGAGCTCGAGCATTGTCCAATACCATTGTTATTTTGCCTTTGGGGTAAGCATCAACGACTCGATGCAGAAACACCAGAAACTTTTCAGCTGTATATTCCTCATCTTCCTGCCATACGATTTGGCCTGTGCCGTAATCAACTGTAGAAAACAGCTTTACGCCTCGATGTTTGCCTGTGGTTTTTATGATTCGCTGTTTGCCTTTAGCAAACCAGGTGCGTTGAAGAGCTTGATAATCACGGATCATGGCTTCATCTTCAAACAATAAATGATCAATTTCGCCATTCTCGTAATTTTTTTAACCTTGGGAAGGTTGTTTCGACAAACTCTTTTTGCTTCTCTTCGTCAGCTGCCGCTAAGGTATAGGTTGGTTTGGTATAGCTCATATCAAGACGGTGCATCAACTTGGACACACCCCGGATGGAGTAACTTTCGCCAAACTCACGTTTGATATACTCGCCGATCAGTTGAAGCGTCCAGTTGAATTTTGCCGTAAATCCAACCTCATGAGGAAGTGATTCTATGATTGTCTTCTTAAGCTTCACTTGCTGCTCTTTAGTAATTCGCTCACGGCGACCAGGGGAGAAATTCATCTGTAATCCATCTAAACCGGATTCGTGATATTGCTGTAAATACGTTCTTACCGTACGCTCCGACCTCCCGATGATTGTGGCAATTTGCTGCTTGTCATGCCCCAGTAAATGTAAGCGAACTGTCTGGTATCGCTCGAACATTCGACGGTTCTTTTCTTGTTTTAACCGTTTCTCAACTTCCTGTAACTTAACTGCTTCCATCGTCATCACCCGTCCATTAAGTGGTCTTCACTTATTCGACGGTTGATGGGTAGAAATCCTTTCAATTAGAAAAGGAAAGTGTCTAGTTCAACTTATATAGATGAATAAACGAAACTATTTGCGCCGGCTGAATGATCCTGACCGGCTGCTTGTTGCGGGCTTACTGCTGGATGGTTTCGTTACACGATTTATAGTCGATCCGTCATTTTTTCTGGATGTAGAGTCGCTGCCGGAGCTGTTTGAACCTATGTTGCTGTTCGAGGTGGCGGATTTTTTTCCGGTTGAGAAGGTACCGGTTCGATCTGATGTACTGGGTGTATCTTTCTTCACCGTTGGTGCAACTGTTTGCGTGGAATCGCTGCTCCTATAAGTCGGGGTCTGAGTATAGCCTCTATAATCGTTCCCGCGATGGTTTCCGAACCAGCCTCCACCCATCACCGACTGTAAGAGGGATGCTGCCAAGAATCCTTGAAGGAAGGATGAATCATAATGCTCCTTTGCGTATTGAACACTGTCAACTTCAACGAGAGTATTGTTGCTGTCCTTGGGATCCTTCTGAATATTGATCACTTTATCTGAGTAGAGCAGGAACATTTGATCCAAGGATTCTTTACTTTTTTCCTTTGGGGGCTCTTTCTGGGCCAACTCATTGGCAACAACCGGAACCGTTTTGCCTTGGGCTGAGTAGACCTTCGAAAGGTTGCTTCCATTTCCGTCTGCGCTTACCAGGGGATAAGTTTGTTTAACATAGTTGCCGGCATCACCGCACGCAGTCAGAAGGGCAAACACGACAACGAGCGCCACCCATGATGTCCATTTTTTCACTATCGATGCCCTCCTTTCATGCTGTATGAGCCTATTCGAAAATTATCGTGTCGATTTTAAAAATTTAATCTGATTGCCAGGTGTTCGTGTGCCCTCCATGGCTACAAATTTGCCATCCTGCCATTGAAGGAAGAAGAATCGTTGATCCGGACCAAAATAACGCCAAAATAACACATCATCGCCTGCGCGGAAATCCGTATTGCCCTCGGCCTTGGTCACATCGCTGCGATGGTGCTCAAGTTCAAAGGTAACTTCACCATCCATTTCCAGACGAGACGGCACGTCATTGGGATCGTCAAGTGCGCCTTCCACAAAGCTGCAGATGAAGCAGTCGTAGGTGCGTCCTTTTTCCACTATTAGGCATTGAATATTTTTGCCGCTTTGCAAATAATAAGCATATCTGTGCGGGGCAAAACCGCGGTCAAAGTATATAACTTTCCCTGAAATCACATATTCTTCAAGATCGACCGTTACAATGTCCCCTACAACAGAATCTTCAAGCGGATTGCTTGGCGCTGACTGAGGCACTTCCTTGTTACTCCGCAGAATTGAACCTACACGTTTAAAGATAGACATGGTAAACGCTCCTCTAATCCGATATTAGTTTACTTACTTGTTATACGTTAAGGCAATGCGTTAGGTTTCGCAATTAGAATGAGCGATTGACTGGAATTGTATAGGGTAGTTGTGCTATAATATTCAAGATATTCTTAAGAACGGCCGTTTGGATCAATGTGATTTTTGTGAATCGAAAGACTATTCCACAAGGAATACTATGGAAACGGATAGCATGTCGTACTTAAGGGTAAAAAAGACACAAGGCATTAGCCTGCCCTGTACAAAAGGAGATTGGACAGATTGAAAACATTTCAAGAGTTTGGATTAGAACCGAAAATTTTGCGTGCCATTACGGAGATGGGATTTGAGGAATCCACACCGATTCAGGAAAAAACCATACCGCTAGCGATGGAAGGCCGCGATTTAATTGGTCAAGCACAGACAGGAACCGGTAAGACAGCAGCATTCGGAGTCCCGCTGATTCACAAGATTGCCATTCAGGAAGAACGTATCGTAGCCTTAATTATGTGCCCAACGAGAGAGCTTGCCATTCAGGTTGCAGAAGAGATCGGGAAGCTGGGACGCTTCAAAGGCATCCGCTCTTTACCGATTTATGGCGGCCAGGATATCGTCAAACAAATCCGTGCGCTGAAGAAAAAGCCGCAAATTATTATTGGTACACCTGGACGATTGCTTGATCATATCAACCGTAAAACAATCAAACTGGATGATGTGCAAACCGTCGTATTGGATGAAGCGGACGAAATGCTGGACATGGGCTTCATGGATGATATCCAGTCCATTTTGAAGCTGGTTCCTGCAGAGCGTCACACCATGCTTTTCTCGGCAACGATGCCATCAAACATTCAAAAGCTTGCTCAACAGTTCTTGCGTAACCCTGAGCATATCTCGGTTATCCCAAAGCAAGTTAGCGCTCCGCTGATCGATCAAGCTTACATTGAGCTGAATGAAAGACAGAAATTTGAAGCGCTTAGCCGTTTGATTGATATGGAATCTCCTGATTTGGCCATTATTTTCGGCCGCACAAAGCGCCGGGTGGATGAGCTTGCTGAAGCCCTGCAAAAAAGAGGCTACGCGGCTGAAGGCTTGCACGGGGATTTATCACAAAATCAGCGTGATAATGTCATGAGAAAATTCCGTGACGGCAGCATCGATGTGTTGGTAGCAACAGATGTTGCAGCTAGGGGACTCGATGTATCCGGCGTTACACACGTTATCAATTTCGATTTACCTCAGGATCCTGAAAGCTACGTCCACCGTATTGGCCGTACCGGACGCGCTGGTAAAGAAGGAACAGCCTGGACATTCGTGACTCCAAGAGAGATCGACCATTTGCATTTGATTGAAAAGGTAACACGCCATAAAATCAACAAAAAACCTTTGCCGAGTATTGCAGAAGCCATTGAAGGCAAGCAAAAAATGACAGCTGAACGCATTCTTGACGCCATGCAATCCGATGCATACGGAGAATTTAAAGGCGTTGCCATTCAATTGCTTGAGCAGTATGATTCCGTAAACCTTATTGCCGCAGCACTCAAGCTCCTCACAGGTGAGAAGAAGGAAATTGAAATTGAGCTTACACCTGAAGAGCCAATGCGCGCAAGAAAGAAAAAATTCGACGTGCGCAGCTCCGGCAGACGCGTTGGCGGATATGGTTCCGGCGGCAGCTCCGGTGGAGATCGCAGAAACGACCGTCCAGGCGGGGGTTACGGCTCGAGCTCAGGCTCGAACTCCCGTTATCCACGTAAAGACGGAAGTAACTATGGCCCTAGAGACGGAAGCAGCGGCAGCAGTTATCGCGGCAACAGCAGCAGTGAGGGACGCAGTTCCTCACCCAGAGAGCGCGACTACGGAAGCGGCAGCCGTGACCGTTCGAAAACCACGAACAATTCATAATTGATGCAAAGACCATCCACCAGGTATAATTTTACTTGAGGGATGGTCTTTTTAGTACTGTTCATACGGACTGGATGCCCATATTGCATCCTTTCAACGGATTTGCTCCAAAGCAAGCATGCTACCTATCATTAACAAAATAAGCTATAATAATGGATAGTTTACATTTGGGGAGGATACAGCTTTGGAGTTTAAGGGTGTAATGGGCGGTTTTTACCGAATTTCGGAGTGGATCATGCGGTTATCTGTGATCAACTTGCTTTGGATCATTTGTTCAATACCTGTGTTTCTGTTGGGATTGCTCAGTTTAACGAGTCCTGTGGAAGGGGCCTTGTTATCAAGCTTGCCGTTCCTGGCCGTTTTGGCACCATTCACCTTGTTCCCGGCGACCGCAGCCATGTTTACAGTAGCCAGAAAATGGGTGACTGGCGATGGGGATGTGCCACTCCTGAAGACATTCTTTCGAGGATATAAGGAAAATTATGTGCAGAGCATGATTGGCGGATTGCTTTTTGTGATTATTTTTGTAATTATTTATGTCAACTATCACTTTTATATGGGACAAACCGGCACCCTGCGCCTGCTTTCCGTCCTTTTCATTGCCTTCACTTTTATTATCACGGCTTCCATGTTCAATTTTTTCTCGATCATGGTCCATCTGCATATGAAGATTTTTCAAATTATCAAAAATTCGATTTTGATTACGATCGGCAATCCGATTAATTCCGTAGTGCTGATCATATGCAATGGTGTCATTTTGTACGTCAGTTTGTTCAAATTCACATTCCTGATTCCATTCTTTATGGGAAGCTTGATGGCTGCATTTTCCTTTTGGCAATTTCACCGCAGCTTTCAAAGGCTCCAAACCAAGCAAGAGCAGCTTGAAGAAAAGAATCGTCTTCGTGAAGAGGAAGCGGAAGCAGCTAAGCTGCCGGATACCGATGAACAGCCAAAAGATTAGCGCAGAACCTTCCAGTTGAAAAAGCAATTCCAGAGGCATATAATAAAGGAACACAATTAAATCCTGCGATGTACGTTACGATTTTAAGTTGTTTTGAACCAATGACTGTTTCTAGGGAGACCTACATTGAACTGCCGCTGACATGCCCCCAAAAAGGGACTTCAAAAGCAGTTTTGCGGACACCCACCTGCGAGAGCGGGTTTGAAACGCGAAAATCGGACGGCATTTGCGGGTTTTTTTTGTGCTTTTTGGATTTTCAAAAATTTGTGCTTTGCCCTCAGATTTGATAAGGTAATAGTGAAAAAATAAAGGAAAGCGATGGTGGGAACAGTGAAGCTATTTATTGATACGGCCAATGTAAGCGAGATTCAGCAAGCCTTCGATTTGGGAGTCATCTCAGGAATCACGACCAATCCATCTTTGATAACAAAAGAGGGAAGAGATTTTTTTGAAACGCTGAAAGAAGTCATTTCAATTGTGGGCAACATTCCCATTAGTGCGGAGGTAGTTGCATTAGAGGCACCAGAGATGGTGGAGCAAGGAAAGAAGCTTGCTTCGCTCGGACAAGGTATCGTCGTTAAGGTTCCAATGACGGCAGAAGGGCTTAAAGCAACCAAAATCTTCTCGTCCATGGGGATCAAAACGAATGTGACTTTGATCTTCTCATCGACGCAAGCTCTGCTTGCAGCTCGTGCCGGAGCAACATACGTATCGCCTTTCATCGGCAGATTGGACGATATTAACCAGGTCGGCATGAATCTGATTCAGGAAATCAGCCAAATTTTCCAGGTGCATGGCATTGAATCACAAATTATTTCAGCAAGTGTACGCCATTCTGCGCATGTTATTGAAGCCGCGCTGCTCGGAGCGCATATTGCAACTGTGCCCTTCAAAGTCATTGAAAACATGATGAAGCATCCGCTTACCGATGCAGGTATTCAAAAATTCACGGATGATTGGAATAAAGGCAACCAGAAGACATTCTAGAAATCGACTGATGAGGAAAATTGGTTGAAATTGAATAAGAATGCGCGGGGGGCTGACCATGGAGAGGGAACTGGCCTTAGAGGTAATCAGAGTAACCGAGCTTGCTGCGCTTGCCGCATCGAAATGGGTGGGACGAGGCAAAAAGAACGAAGCCGATGATGCCGCAACAGGCGCAATGCGTGTGATGTTTGACTCTGTATCGATCAAAGGCACGGTGGTCATCGGCGAAGGCGAAATGGACGAGGCGCCTATGCTGTATATTGGGGAGCAAGTAGGTAATCTGCAAGGTCCTGAAGTCGATGTTGCCGTAGATCCGCTGGAAGGAACTAATATCGTGGCCCAGGGATTGGACAATGCCATTTCTGTGCTGGCTATCGCGAACAAAGGTAATTTGCTCCATGCTCCGGATATGTATATGGAGAAACTGGCCGTAGGTCCGTCCCTCGTCGGTAAAGTCAGCATCACGGATCCGATTGAGGTTACGCTTGGCATTGCCGCCAAGGCGTTGGACAAAAACCTCAGCGAGCTGACGGTCATGCTGCTGGAACGCGATAGGCACGATGCGCTGGTTAAATCTCTTCGCAAAGTAGGCGTGCGGATTAAATTCCTCAGTGACGGTGATGTGGCCGGAGCCATCGCACCGGCAATGCCCGAAAGCGGCATTGATTTGTTCGTTGGCTCTGGAGGTGCGCCGGAAGGTGTACTTGCCGCCGCGGCTCTAAAATGCCTCGATGGCGAGCTGCAGGGAAGGTTGATGCCAACCAACGCTCAGGAATACCAGCGCTGTATAGATATGGGCCTGAAAGATCCCTATAAAGTCCTGACCATGGAAGACATGGTAGGCAATGAAGATGTGATCTTCGCAGCCACAGGCGTGACGTCAGGAAGCTTCCTGAAAGGGGTGCGCTACCTGTCAGGTGAGCGTGCAGAGACTTACTCCCTCGTCATGCGTGCCAAAACAAAAACGGTCAGGTACATACAATCGATTCACTATCTGCCAAATAAACCGTTTTTGAATGATAAAAAGGAACAGTGTTAGGTATTTAAGGGGCTTTCCCAATAAACCATGTAAATGGTTCAGGGAAAGCCTATTTTGTCGTTTAGATTGCTGAAGAAGCCAAGCACTATTCTGCTTAACATGAATTATTGTAGCGCTAAATCATGCAATTGATGAAATGTGCTCTGCAAGGTGCCATACAAGCCTCGGTAGATCTGATAATAGGCTTCATACTCAGCATGAAGCTTCGGATTGGGTTCTACTCGATCGACGACCTGGATCCACTCGTCGCACAGCTCGGTTATATCCCGCTGGAGGACTCCCGAGGCAGCCATAACGGCAGCGCCGTACGCGGGTCCATCGGTGGAGTTGACCGTGACCACCGGGACCCCAAAAATGTCGGCGATCATCCGCCGCCAGAATGGGCTCTTGGCTCCGCCGCCGTTGACACGGAGCTCCTGAATAACAATACCGGACTCCTTCATCAGCTCTAGCGAATCGCGGAGTCCGAAGGTAATACCCTCCAGCACGGCGCGCGTCAGATGCGCCTTGCTGTGCCGCAAGTTCAGCCCGATGAAGGCGCCTCGAGCTTTCGGATCGGGGTGCGGGGTCCGCTCCCCGGTCAAATAGGGCAAAAACAAAAGCCCCTCGCTCCCCAAGGGAGCGGTCTCGGCCAGAGACGTCAACAGCTCGTAGACGTCCTTGCCTTCCTGCTGCGCACGCTCCTGCTCCTCATGCGCAAAATGACTGCGCCACCACTGCAGCGAGCCGCCGGCGGCCAGCATTACACCCATACGGTGCCACTTGCCCGGCACCCCGTGACAGAAGGAATGAAGCCGGTACGCTTCATCCACTTGATAGGCGTCGTCGTGGACGAAGACGACGCCGGACGTGCCAAGCGCCACGGACGCGATGCCCTGGCGCACGACGCCGACGCCGACGGCGCCGCAAGCTTGGTCGCCGCCGCCGGCGACCACCGGCGTGCCGGCGGCGAGGCCCGTAAGGCGCGCTGCCTCCGGCAGCAGCTGGCCGGCCACATCGCCGGACTCAAACAGCGGAGGCAGCCATTCCAGCGGAATGGATAGCCGCTCCGCGACCGTTTGAGACCAGCGGCGCTCGGCAACGTCCAGCAGCAGTGTGCCGCTGGCGTCGGCCATGTCCATGCCGAAGGCGCCCGTCAGGCGCAGCCGGACATAGTCCTTCGGCAGCAGCAGGTGCCGCACGCGCGCGTAATGCTCCGGCTCGTGCTGCCGGAGCCACAAAATCTTGGGCGCCGTGAAGCCGGTCAGCGCCCGATTGCCAGTGAGCCGGCCAAGCTCATCGCGGCCGACCAAGGATTCAATCTCCTCGCACTGCTCAGCTGTGCGCTGATCGCACCACAAGAGAGCAGGACGAATAACCTGCTGCTCAGCATCTAGAAAGACCGATCCGTGCATTTGGCCGGATAGGCCGATGCCGCTTACCTCGCTGCCCGCAACGCCGGATTGTTCCAATAGCCCGCGAATGGCTTTAACGGTGCCAAGCCACCAATCCTCAGGATTCTGCTCAGCCCAGCCCGGATAGGGCTGCAGCAAGGGGTATTCCACGCTGTAGCCGCCTTTTACCTGCCCCCGCATGTCTACTAAAATGCATTTTACTGCAGAGGTACCTAAATCCACACCCAAAAAATATCCCATCGTGTCACCTCAAGTAAAATTGAAATTTTTCATGAATGAATCTTTGTTTAATCATTATACAAAGCTCTTAAATACTATTCGCAAACGAATGTGAAATTCCTGCTTATCTTCAATTTATATCGTTATTTCTTGATTCTATTTTGTTTCCTTAAGGAAAAATAATGTCCCTTAGTAACAACTGTTTACCTATAGCATAATATTGGATTATGTAGTATACTGAATTAAATGTTTCCTGTAGACAACATTATTGGTCAAGAGAAAGAAGGGATTCAGTATGGAGCTTGCCATTCCTGAAGAGGAGAATAAACGCAAGGGTTGGAAAAGACAATCGCCTTTACCCAGCTTGCCGGAAGTTCATCATTCCTTATCTGTACCCAATAAAGGCAATTTTTTTCGTAAGCTAATGGCTTTCATCGGTCCGGGTTATTTAGTTGCAGTCGGTTACATGGATCCGGGCAATTGGGCCACTGATTTAGCCGGAGGCTCCAAGTTTGGATATTCCTTGCTGTCTGTCATTCTGATCTCGAATTTAATGGCGATCCTGCTGCAATCCTTATCAGGGCGGCTTGGCATTGCCACCGGAAAGGATTTGGCTCAAGCCTGCCGTGACCACTATAGCAAGCCGGTTTCCTTTGGTTTATGGATACTGTGTGAACTGGCTATTGCAGCGTGTGATTTGGCGGAGGTCATCGGGGCTGCCATTGCGCTTAATCTGCTCTTTGGCATTCCCATGTTGAACGGGGTCATACTTACTGCACTTGATGTATTAATTGTACTAATGCTTCAACGCAAAGGATTCCGTTATATTGAAGCCCTTGTTATTAGTTTAATTGTTCTTATAACCACCTGTTTTGTGATGGAGTTAATATTCTCCCAACCAGCCATGGCTCAAGTGGCTGCCGGCTTCATACCAACGACTCAGATCATTACCAATCCAGCTATGCTATATATCGCGCTAGGTATTTTGGGAGCTACGGTTATGCCCCATAATTTATATCTGCACTCATCTATTGTCCAGACTAGAAAAGTTGAGAATAATGTTGAAAGTAAACGCTCTGCTATCCGTTTTGCTACGATTGATTCGACCGTCGCTTTGATGCTTGCCTTGTTCGTGAATGCGGCGATCCTGATCCTTTCTGCTGCTGCTTTCCATACGATAGGTCGAGAAGTTGGGGAGATTCAGGATGCGTATCATCTGTTGGGTCCGATATTAGGAGTTGGATCGGCGGGTATCATATTTGGAGTGGCCTTGCTTGCTTCTGGACTTAATTCAACGCTGACCGGTACGCTGGCTGGTCAAATTGTCATGGAAGGCTTTCTTAACATTCGTTTAAGCCCATGGCTTCGCCGTTTGATTACAAGGCTTATCGCGATTATACCAGCTGTTATTGTCACAGCGCTTTATGGAGAGAAAGGTGCTTCTGATTTACTTGTTCTAAGTCAGGTCATATTATCTTTACAGCTTTCCTTTGCCGTTATTCCGCTTGTGAAATTCACTTCGGATCGTACCAAAATGGGAGAGCTGGTCGCTCCAAAATGGGTTGTCATGTTAAGTTGGTTCGTTGCAGCTATTATCGCTGTACTGAATGCTTATCTGCTGTATACTACTTTCTTCGGTTAAATGTTAGGAGGCAAAATGAAAGAGCATCCGTGCGCTTTCATTTTGCCTCTTTTTCTTGGGTGCAAACAATGGTAATATAAAGTTTAGTGTAGAAATGGCAAGCAGTCGATACACTTCATTGAAGGGGGATAAGGCTTTTGCTAAAAAGAACGTTTGTAGGTTTGCTTCGCAGTTTCGAGCAAACAGGGGAGAAAGCTAGAGATCCGCTGCTAAAAACGAAATATTACAAATTATCGAAGGACCAGCTTTGGGATGAGGTTACAGCGGTGTT
The DNA here is from genome assembly GCF_900104695.1 of Paenibacillus sp. GP183. Taxonomy (NCBI): domain Bacteria; kingdom Bacillati; phylum Bacillota; class Bacilli; order Caryophanales; family Paenibacillaceae; genus Paenibacillus; species Paenibacillus sp. GP183. The sequence continues at coordinate 1,794,811 of NZ_FNSW01000001.1, read as the reverse complement.
GAAAAAGACACCGGGCTACAAGCTATTGCACGAGGTGAAAAATGTCGGAGAAATAGTGGCCGAACGCAGGACCATGATGGGAAGAACCCAGGACATTACAATAACCTTGTTTGCCATTAATCCAATGAAATCAGCTGTTGATATTTATTCTGCATCGCGAGGTTCCTTGGGAGATCTGGGCTCCAATTATCGAACCATACTGGATCTCTATAAACAATTGGATAGAAAACTCGCGCCTTATAAAATAAACGAATGAAAAAAACCAGCCGGGAGCCTGTTCCCCGCTGGTTTTTCTTGTAAGCAGCTTATTTAACGAGAGTTTTTACAGCTTCAACAGCAGCTTCAAAATTTGGAGGGTTCGTCATTTCACCCAGATACTCAACATATTGAACGGTATCATTGGTATCAACGACAAAAATAGAACGCATATCAAGCTGCAGCTCTTTAATCAAGGTGCCGTATGCTTGGCCGAACGATTTGCTCTTATAATCGGAAAGAGTAATGACTCTATCTACACCTGCAGCTCCACACCAACGTGCTTGAGCGAATGGAAGGTCCACACTGACTGTTAAAACAACCACATTATCGCCCAGCTTGGAAGCTTCCTCGTTAAAACGGCGAGTTTGAGCATCACATGTTCCTGTATCCAGAGATGGAACCACACTGATCAATTTTACTTTCCCCGCATAATCGGAGAGGGAAACCTGGGTCATTAAATCTTTGTTTACTGTAAAGTCAGGCGCTTTGTCCCCAACCTTTACTTCCGGTCCTATTAAAGTGATTGGGTTCCCTTTAAATGTAGCAACGCCAGTACGTTCTTGAGCCATGTTACTTAACTCCTCCTTTATTTACTATGTATCTCAGTAGTTTCTAACATTTATTATTATAAGCTTTTCGGAGCTTTATTGTCCAATCTGCTGCTGCGGGCTATAATAGTTGCAGAGAAACCTTAAGCAAGCTCGGAGGCGCTCCATGGAATTAAGACAACTGCAGTATTTTGTAAAAGTAGCGCGTAAACAGCATGTCACCCATGCTGCGGAAGAGCTTCATGTAGCCCAATCTGCCGTCAGCAGACAAATCCGCCTTTTGGAGGAAGAATTAGGCGTGCATTTATTTGTGCAAAAAGGGCGTAATCTGCATTTAACCTCTGCCGGCAAGCTGTTTTTGGATCGAGTTGAGGAGGTTCTTACGGGTCTGGAGCGGGCAGTCAATGAGATTCATGAATTCCTCGATCCGGAAGCGGGTGAGATTCGTATTGGTTTTCCCCACAGTCTTGTGCTGAATATTTTGCCTACAGTGGTCGCGGCATTCAGGAAAGATCATCCGAACGTTAAATTCAGGCTTAGACAAGGGACTTATAACAGCCTGATTCGCGATATAACCAAAGGAGAGATTGACCTCGCTTTTATTTCTCCATTCCCCGAATCCCACGATTATGTTACTGGAGAGCAGCTATTGACCGAAGAGTTATTTGCCATTTTGCCGCCAGACCATATCCTCGCCGATTACAATACCATACGCTTGGATCAATTAAAGGATGAAGCCTTTGTCATGTTTAGCGAGGAATATACACTGCGTGCTATCGTCATGAAGGCATGTCTAAAAGCCGGCTTCGTTCCGAGAATCGAATTTGAAGGTGAAGAGACGGATACCATTCGCGGATTGGTCGCAGCGGGGATGGGGGTAAGCTTGCTTCCGGAGATGGCTTTATCCGATATCAGTATGATGAATCCTGCCAAGGTCCGGGTGATTGAACCGCAAGTTACCCGAACAGTTGGATTAATTCGCCGGAATGACGAACAGCTGCCGCTTGTTGCTGAAGTATTTCGGCGGTTTTTATTGGAATATTTCCTTCTGAAATAATAAAAGCTTCCTGCCCGCGGTTTAGCGAGAGGGAAGCTTTTAATTTATATCGTGCTGTCATTAATCGTTATTGCGGCTATTGAAAATCATGATGTATTTCAAAAGCTCAAGAACGGATATAAGCGCTGCTGCGACATAAGTTAATGCAGCTGCATTCAATACTTTGGCGACCCCTTTTTCTTCATCATTGGTGATGAACCCTTCCGCTACCATCAAATCACGAGCTCTGGAACTGGCATTGAACTCTACGGGCAGTGTCACGAGTTGGAAAGCGACCGCAGCCGAGAAAAAGATGATGCCTAGACCCAAAAGATAAGGGATTTGCTGGAACAGAAAGCCCGCCAGAATTAGAAACGGAGCCACACCGGAAGCGAAGTTCACAACAGGAAACATTTTGTGCCGCAGTACCAGCATCGGATAATGCTCGCTATGCTGGATGGCATGCCCGATTTCGTGACAGGCAACGGAAACGGCCGATATTGAGCTTTGATAATAAACCGGTTCCGATAAACGAACTACACGAGCGATTGGATCGTAATGGTCGGATAGTGTTCCTGGAACAGCCTCGATTGCTATATCATATAAACCATTAGCATCCAGCATTCTTCTTGCTGCTTGATACCCCGTCATCCCTGACAGAACAGGAACCTCGGACCACTTATTGAATGTGCCTCTGACCCGAAAAGATGCCCAGAGCGAAAGTCCAAAAGCTAAAATAATGAGATAGTCCATCGGATGAAAAAAGAACATGATCTTCCCCTCCAAATTCAATTTAATCTAAGTAAAAGGTCCTTTCCCTACGAGAAACAGCAAAGCTTCAATACATGCCGCGGTCGGCTGGGTCAATAGTTTGGTGAGCTTCTTTAACTGATTCGGCTTTAATTTCTCAATGATCGGTTCGAGCTCTTTAGCCTCTTTGACCAGCTGTTCCAGATGAAGCTGCAGGGATGAGAGCTTATGTGTCACAATATCATCCTTCGAAACACGGCCCCATTGCTCAAGACTAACCTTGATTTCTTCTAAGGTATATTTCTCTTTCTTCATACTTTCAATACGTTTAAGCCTGATCAAGGTTTCATCGCTGTAAAGCCGATAATTAGTATCTGAACGCTTTTCGGGCTCCAGAAGTCCCAGCTTGGTGTAATAATCTATGGTTCGCGGGCTGACATCGGCAAGTCGTGCTAATTCACCAATTTTATAGAGTTCTGAACGCTCCATGAAAATCACCTCTGCTCCCAAGTTTGGTACGAATTCACGATAAGCTTCTATTATTAATGATACCTGAAAGCAAACCATACAGTCAAACGTAATGCTTTTTAAAAGTGTTTTACACTCAATAATAAGTCGATTATAGCATGGAAAATATTACATATGCCTTAAAACACGAATTATGCATGATGAATGTGAGGTTATTTTTCGTTTTTTTCTATTTTTTCATGAAAAATCCTATTGTCAAACCCAATGTTCCTGTATATAATGACATTAAGAATTTCATTTCATGTTACTAAATCTAACATTAAGGGCGTGGGGTTATGATCAAGAAGTTTGTAGTTGCTTTTCTATGTATGGCAATGTTGTTTCCTACAATGACATTTGCTGCTGATGTAACACCGGCTCAATTGCAAGTGGCAATAGACGGAGTATGGGTTTTGCTGGCTGCCGTACTGGTTATCTTCATGCAAGCCGGGTTCGCGCTGCTTGAAGCTGGATCTACTAGAATGAAGAATGCAGGCCACGTTGCTGGTAAAACCATTCTGACCTTTGGTATCTGCGCTATCGCTTTTTGGGCAATAGGTTTTGGATTTGCTTTTGGAGACGGCAACGGATTTTTCGGGACTACCGGATTTTTCGTGAGTGGTCTTGAAGATCAAGCTACAGCCGCTTTCAGCTCATTGAAAGCCTCGGATGTACCGATTGGCATTAAATTTTTGTTCCAGCTTGCTTTTGCCGGTGTATCCTTGGCGATTGCATGGGGCGGATTTGCAGAAAGAGCAAAGCTTCCCGTCTATTTTATCTTTGGCATCCTCTTCACGATTGTGATCTATCCGATTGTTGCACATTGGGTTTGGGGCGGCGGTTGGCTTAGCACTCTGGGTATGCAGGATTTTGCGGGGTCTACTGTTGTTCACTTGCAAGGCGCGACAGCGGCACTTGTCGCCACACTCTTGCTCAAGCCTCGTATTGGAAAATTCAACAAAGATAAAACACCTAATCTGATTCCGGGTCACAACCAAGTGCTTTCCGTACTTGGCGTAATTATCCTTTGGGTCGGTTGGTTCGGATTTAACCCGGGCAGTACGCTTGGGGCTGTCAATGACGGTTACTTTGGTTACATTGCTTTAACGACGAATATGGCTGCTGCGGCAGGTGGAGTTGCAGCTTTAATCATATCGTGGATGTATTTTGGAAAAGCGGATATTCCAAGCATGTTAAATGGTGTGCTTGCCGCTTTAGTCGCAATTACCGCAGCGTGTGCTTTTGTTGATACCTGGGCTGCAATCGTCATCGGCGCAATTGCCGGAATCGTTACCTTCTTTACCGCACAATGGTTTGAAAAAGCAGGGCTTGATGATCCCATCTATGCTTTCTCCGTGCATGGTATTGCCGGAATTTGGGGAACTCTTTCCACAGGGCTGTTTGCGACTCCCGACCTTTCAGCAAGAGCAGCTGTAGGTGGAGCTGGTTTGTTCTATGGCGGCGGTTTTCACCAATTAGGCGTTCAAGCGCTTGGTGTATTTGGAGCATTTGCCTTCGTTCTTGTACTTTCCTTCATTATATTAGGAATTATCAAGGTGACAATTGGCCTTCGCGTTACAGAGGAAGAAGAAATTATCGGATTGGATTTATCCGAGCACGGTTCTTACGGGTATCCGGAGCAAATGAAAAAAGCAGGACAAAACGGAGCCTCTGTCTAATTAGTATTCATTACACGTAATGTGCGAAGGGGATGCAACATGAATCATCTCAGTATGGAACAGATCTTGGCCAGCATTAATCAAACTGAAAAGTTTGACGAAATGCGCACCATTCGAGATCAGGTTCACGGGATGATCCAGGAGCATCTCCTTTTCTCCCATTCTCTTGAATTGCATGTCCAGATTAACCAGCTTCACGATGCTTTGATCAAAAGGACGATTCATCTAGCCGAAAATCTGCTTGATGCCCGTGGCTTTGGTTTTCCTCCAGTCCCCTACGCATTTATTTTATTCGGCAGCGGAGGCCGGAGTGAGCAAACCTTATGGAGCGATCAAGACAACGGTTTTATTTATGAAGACTCGGAAGCTTATACTGCTGAGGAGCTTGAGTCCTACTTTTCAGAACTGATTGTATGTATTCTTGGAGGGCTTGAAGTTTTGGGATATCCACCCTGTCAGGGGAATGTTACAGCCAGCAATCCCCAATGGAAAAAAAGTTATTCGGCCTATTCCCGTATGATGTTCAATTGGTTTGAAGCACCTGAGTGGGAGAATGTCCGGTATTTGTTGATATTAGCCGATATGCGCTGTATATATGGGGATGCCAGTCTCGTAGCCGGTTTAAAAGATGAACTTAATGCTTATGTCAAAAATCATCCGTTAATCCTCCATGCACTGCTGTCGAATACACTTCATCATAAGGTTTCTTTAGGAATCTTTGGTCAACTGATTACTGAACGATATGGTGAAGATGCTGGCGGGGTGGATATTAAATATGGTGCTTACATTCCGATAGTGAACGGCATTCGACTTTTGGCAATAGCCGCTTTTGTTGAAGCTTCTTCAACATTAGAGAGGCTTACTTCCTTGATTGCAGCAAAAATCGTTCCAGAACATAGTGGAGAAGAGTGGCGGAAGGCTTTTATCATCGCCCTGAAGCATCGAGATTTGACGCCTTATCAATTGGAACATGGCCTTTACTCCACACGAGGCAAGCTGACGGCAGATCAATTGAACAGGGAAAGCAGACAAGAATTGAAATTTTGCTTGCGTGCAGGCATAGATATCCAAAAATTTGTGAGCAAGGCCGTAGAGAATCAAATAGAGAGAGGTTAGAAGATCGGGTCAGGAATGAAGAGGAGGTGGAGAGTGTGAAAGACATGCGTCCGGCAGGCCGAATGTGGCATCTCTACAAAATGGGAGGAATCACTCCAGCGATTACTTCAATGTTTAATGCGCAAACTGCTCAGCAAATGGCTTTTATTCGTTCCATGCTGAAAGAGCAGCGCAAAAATTCCTTATATGAAATCCCGCTGCATAACATGGAGCTGGTAGTGTTTGATTTGGAGACTACCGGGTTTTCTCCGTACAACGGAGATGAAATTATTTCTTTCGGAGCAGTATCTGTGGTTGGCGGTGAAGTATTGCATGATCAGACTTATTACAGCGTCGTGAATCCAAAACGTAAAATACCTGACGAAATCGAGCAGTTGACAGGGATTACGAATGATATGGTCGCGGATGCTCCGGATTTAATGCAAGTGCTGCAAGAGTTTCTGGAATTTGTACAGCAAAAGGTGTTGGTTGCACACGGAACCGCGCATGATAAAAATTTTCTCAATGCTGCTTTATGGAAAACTTCCAAGGTCAGCCTATCCCATCGGGTGCTTGATACTATGATGATTGCTAAATGGCTGATGCCAAGACATAAAACTTATAGCCTGGACTCATTGCTTGATGCGTTTGATATTGATATTACGCTTCGCCACCATGCGCTGGAAGATTCCTTGATGACAGCCAAGCTGTGGTCGCGATTTATGGAAGAGATTAAATCGAGACGTGTTGATACTCTCGGTGATTTATATACATTATTAAGCCATCATTGATCGATGACAAACGAAAGTTTGTTAAATCGGGTCTGATCGGCTTTTTTTATGTTGAAAATTTGCAACACAGGAGCGGATGGGTGCTGAAAAGAAAAGATCCAATAGGTAGGAAGGGTGTGCCACTCCGTAAATCCATCTTCCTGAGAAAGATCAGCTTCAGTTGAAGGGTGCGAATGAAATATTCCAATCATCTGAGGTTCCTTTTTATATAAAATCGGCACTATTTCCGCGGGGTTCATTGCAAAATGCTCAAACGGGTTTAAAGCATTATTCGTCATCGGAATAAACTGGGTGGCGTTAAATCCACCTTCAACAGAGCAGCCTTGAATGAAGCCGCATGCTTCTTCAGGCAGCTTACTCCGGCAATATCGGATCAGTTCTTCATATAACCCGCTGCTCATCCTAATGATCATTCCATCACCTTCCTCTTAACATGGATAAAGTGATGTCATTATACAAGATTTTGCCATGGATTTCAGCTATGCAATTTTCCCCTTTGGCTTAATTAGAAAAAAAACCAGCCCCAATGTGATAAAAGCAAGCGATGAGACGGTAATAAAGACGATTTGATTCGAAATTTTCATCATCCATTCAAAAATAGGAGGACCAAAGGCAACCCCAATAAAGCGCAGGCTGCTGTATATCGAGGTGATCATGCCGCGCTGTTCTCTTTCCACTGAACCGGTGATCATCGTATTTAAACAGGGGAGAAGAAGGCCGGTGCCAATTCCGCTTAAAGACAATAAACCAATGAAGATATATAAATTATTGAAAAAGAAAATGCTTAAAGCCAGGGAAACGGTCATGATGCCAAGACCTATATTCATTAACCAGCGCATCAAAGTGCCGTTCTTTTTGATAAGTGCGCCTGTGGTATAGGATGTGGCCACCATGCACAGTAATGGAATGGCAAGCACAAATCCCTTTTTGACTCCGTCAATATTATAAGGGGGTTTCTCGAGGGTATCGGATAAATAAAAGAGCACACCGAATAATATAAATAGCGCGAGGGATCCGGCGAAAAAGGAAGGAATCAACCACTTTCCCTTCTCTTTTAGGATGCTGCCAATTTGCTGAATATAGGCTCTGAGCTTTGGAGGTTCATTACTTTTCTTGGGCTCTTTTAGAATGAAAATTACAGCTAATAAAGATAAAAGACAAAAGACGGGAAAGGCAAAAAAAGGAGCAAACCAAACCCATAAAGCCAATAAGGAGCCCAGTATGGGGCTGACCACCTTCCCCGCGCCATTCGATGCTTCCGTCAGCCCTAATGCTTTGCTTTCGGTTGCACCCTTGTACAGGTCCCCTACGAGCGCCATAGCGATTGAAGCCGTTCCAGCCGCGCCAATACCTTGTATTGTACGGGCAATGACGACAATCGTATAAGATTTCCATATGGCCCCGAATCCAGCAAGAACTCCTGCCGCACCATAGACAATTAATGAAGGGATAATAACCGACTTTCTGGAGAATCGGTCAGACATATAGCCCGAGATCGGAATAATGAGACCAGCTGTAATGGAAAACAAGGTGATGACAAGGCTGCTTTGAAACCGGCTGATTCCAAGCTGGCTTTGCAGCTGCGGCAAAATCGGCACAAGCATGGAATTGCCCAAAACCAAAACCATGGGAATCGTTGCGATGGCAATGAACTCCCAAATATGCCCTTTTGCTTGGTCTGCCTTGCCCGAGGCTTTTTTTTGACCTTTTGGTTCCTTTGTGCCGGAGTCGGGAATGTCGCTTTCAAAACCGATCAGAAGCTTTTTTGATTTGGTTTTTTCCATGATAAGCTCCTTTGCGAACATGATGTAAGTTTACTTTTTCCTATGGGGAACGGAACCATACATTGTTCATAATCAAGATGTTGGAATTTATCCGGATTTGGAGATAATATAGAGGAAGGAGGCGGACAGGTTGAAACGAAGCATTCTGGTCTTAACTATTGCGATATTTCTTGTGGGTTTTACCGTTTATACAAATATAGAAAATAAACATAAAGAAACCATTCTACCGACAGAGCAAGCTCCCAAAGTAAATTATTTGGCTCCGTTTTTTACAGTAAAGGGCTTGGATGGGCTTGAATATAAAGTTGGCGGTGCGAGAGACAAGCCCTTGGTGATTAACTTTTGGGCGTCCTGGTGTGGTCCTTGTGCAGAGGAAGCTCCAGATTTGAACTATGTCTATAAGAAGTACGAGGGCAAATTTGATCTGTATGCCGTCAACGTGACTCAGAGCGACAAGCTCGCAGATGTGAAAAAATTTGCCAAAGATCAGGGCTATCCTTTTCCGGTGCTCCTCGATCCAGATGGCAAGACTGCCGAAACGTACAGATTTCTGTTCATTCCCACGAGCTATTTGATTGATAAAAACGGAGTGATTCAAGAGGTCATCAACGTCCTCCCTCGTGATGAACTTGATAAAAAGATCAAGCATTTAATTAATGGCTGAAGATAAATGCCTTTTTAAACTACGACGGCACAATCAACAAACTACCACTTGATCCCATTGATTCTCCAGTTGTTGCAGAAAATTGTGGGGATTGCGATTAAACCGTCTTCGTTGAACGCTTTCGGATAGTCGTTCGCTCCATTGTGCTTTGCGCATTGTATAGGTTTCATAGCTCACGGTTCGTAAACGGGCGACGACGTGCTTCTGACGAAGCGCATCATCAACAAGTACAATCATTTCTCCGTTACGTATGATGTAACTATTCCAATTCCGAAGACCTGTGATCCGACGATGGCAAGATTTCGTCCGCCGAAAAAATTGCTCCAGATCGTTGTTCGTTCGCGGGAGGTAATAGTGGTCGTAGCAGGTAAACAACCCTTTCCAGAACCCGCGAGAGTAGCGGATCACATTGTCGACCATGGGAGCATCGGTCTCGTCGGAATACGTCTGTTTGAGCCAGTTCAGCACATGAGTCATTTCCCATTCAGCCGTTTCGCTGGTCTTGTCTACTTCCGGCTCCAACGCCGCCGCTATATGTGAAATCGGCTTTGCCCAGCGACATACGGTTTCATAAAGGACCCCAAGTTCGTCTAGTTTACTGAAAATTCTGACCATACCCTGAAGAAGATGAGGCTCTTTTTTTAGTCAAGCATCGCTGTAGCGACGCCTGTATGGCCTGGGCTCGTTCATAGATCAGCATACCGGGCAAATCAAGTGGTGGTTCGCCATCTTCCAGGAGTAAAGCGCGCACTGCAGCGGCATAACCCTTTGCCACCTGGGCCTCCTTGTACGAGGGCGCTTCTGGTGCATCGCTCAATGCAAGGGGACTCGCTTTTGCGCTTGCCTGTGCTTCCGTGATTGCTTTTTTCTCGGCTTGCTCGATTTTTCGCTCTATATCCCGCAGGCCGCGCATGCTCTTTTTCAGTTCCATTTTGAGTTTGCGATCGGCATCCACAACAGGCTTTGCGATGTCTTTCAGATAATGGTATTGGCAGTACTGATACGGTACATCAGGCAAGAGCGATTCGAAAGCCTGCCGGATGGAAACCTGCCCGTCGCTGACAATCCCTACGATGGGATAACCCAGTTCAATAATCGGATCGATAAGTGTCCGTAATTCGGCGGCGGCTCCGCTCTTCATGTTCTGAGCCGCTAGAATCGTGCCGCTAAATACTTCTCGGATGACGTATAACATCTCGTTTCCTTTTTCGGGTTGGACGCCATCCATGGAAAGGATGATGCCGCCATTCTGTGCTGTGGTTTCCGCCAAGATTTGTTTGACGTAATCGTCAAGGCTTGCAGCTAGCAGTGTTTGATACCGTTCATATAAGGTTTGTGCGTATCTTTCACTCGTCACTATACCGCGCTCATTTAGCGTATCCGCAATCTCCTTGCAGGTGCGATGCTGTTTGAAGCGCAGTTCGCCGACGAGACAGAGCACATCGTAACTGTATGAGGAGTGCTTCATACTCAGCGCTTCCGCTTCAGCCGATTTGTACGTGACACCAGCGTGCGGACAGTCTATGTTGGGACAGGCATAAGCCATGCTCCAAGCGTGAATGACGCCGCTGAGTGTTGAAATTTTCTTGTTCCATGCAGTGTGGGAACGCTTTAATCTGATCCCGCAATGCGGGCAGTTTTTCATTTCGGGTCTGAAGTAAATTTTCGGCGCGGCGCCGAGGCGATTTTTCGAAAGCAAAAGGGTCAACTCCTAGAGAAATTGTTGTCCCTTATGTATTCGACAAAAGAAAGGAAAATCCTGTTTGTTAATTGTGCTATCGTAGTTTTAAAAAGCAAGAAGCTCCCCCGCAGTTCGTTAGAGGGGAGCTTCTTGCTTTGTTTCCGCAGTCATTAATGATTAACCAATCCGAGTCGCTCCTGGTGCTCATTGTTGAGTGGCGCAACATGTTTCCTGCCGATGAGCGCATAACGCAAGCTGTCGACCAGAGCATACCAGCTCGCCTCAATAATATTGCTGGAAACACCTAATGTACTCCATGTGGTGTTGAAATCCGTTGATTCCATTAACACACGGACTTTCCCTGCGGTAGCATCCTTTTCATCAAGCACACGGACCTTATAATCGGATAAATGAACGTTTTCAATATCCGGATAATGCTGGATCAGCGCTTTGCGAAGCGCATTGTCCAGGGCATTGACTGGACCATTTCCTTCGGCCGCGGTATAAATGGTTTGTCCATGTACACGGACCTTCACGATCGCTTCGGCAGACACGGATTGATTTGCCGTTTTTTCCATGATCATTTTAAACGACTCCAAGGTGAAAATCTCTTCCAAGCCCTCGAAAGCATCACGAAGCAGCAGTTCCAAAGAAGCGTCGGCTCCTTCAAATTGATATCCTTGGTGCTCTAGATTTTTGATGCGCTCTATGACTTCTTTGGTTTTCTGAGTTTCGTTGTTAAAATCCAGATGCATTTCCTGTGCCTTCACAAGTACATTGCTTTGTCCAGCTAATTCAGAGACAAGCACACGTTGTTTGTTACCTACTAGTTCCGGAACAATATGTTCATAGGTGCTGGCTGATTTCAAAATGGCTGAAACATGAATGCCGCCTTTGTGGGCAAATGCTGCGTTGCCGACATAAGGCTGATTGACGGGCATATGCATGTTGGCAATTTCACTCACATATCGGGAAACGAGCGTGAGCGACTTCAATTGTTCCTCACTAATGACATCATAGCTCAGCTTAATTTGCAGATTCGGAATGATCGAGCTCAGGTTTGCATTGCCGCAGCGCTCTCCATACCCGTTGATGGTACCTTGTACCTGTCTTGCCCCTGCCGACACAGCAGCAAGACTGTTAGCCACTCCCAGCTCACAATCATTGTGGGCATGGATGCCAAGAGGGGTCTGGATGTATTGCTGAATATCAGTCACGATCGCCGTGATTTCTCCAGGCAAGGATCCTCCGTTTGTATCGCACAAAGCAATCCAATCTGCTCCTGCATCCTGAGCTTTTTGGATAGTCTGCAATGCGTAAGCGGGATTATTTTTATACCCGTCAAAGAAATGCTCGGCATCGTAGATGACTTCCAAACCCTTGCTCTTTAAATAGCGGATGGAGTCGTAAATCATGGCCAGGTTTTCTTCCAATGTTGTCTGAATGGCAGTGTGAACATGGAAATCCCATGACTTGCCGAAGATGGTAGCCACCGTAACTCCGGATTCGATCAGACGATTCAAATTAATGTCATCCTCTGCCCGGGAATCCTTGCGTCTGGTGCTGCCGAATGCGGTAATCTTCGCATTGCGGAAGGTCATGCCGCGAACTCTATCGAAAAACTCAATATCCTTGCTGTTGCTTCCCGGCCAACCGCCTTCAATATAATGAACCCCAAGCTCGTCCAGCTTGCGGGCAATTTTGATTTTATCCTCGACTGATAAACTAATGCCTTCACCTTGTGTGCCGTCCCTGAGTGTGGTATCGAAGATTTTGACGGAATTTTCCATGTTTGTCCTCCTTCATTGCAATGAAAGCATCAAATTATAATTAGTGATTATATCATATTTGAAGAGCAGATAGTTGTTATTTTCAAAAAATGGGTGTATTGGCTGCCTTGATTTCAAGTTACTCAAATTGTATGCTTGAAGTGTCTTTTTATTCTGTTTCTCCTTGGGGACCTGAACAATGAAGCAGGAAAACGAGTTTTATCCCAAACAGGGCAAGGTTGTTCTGCATATTGATATGAACGCCTTTTATTGTTCCGTCCATGAGGCGGTAGAGCCTGGTCTATACAGCGGCAAGCCGATAGCCGTTGCAGGAAGCGTGGAGCTGCGCAGAGGGATTATCGTGACATCGTCCTATGCTGCAAGGGTAAAAGGTGTCAAAACCGGCATGCAAGTGAGGCAGGCGCTGCAGTTATGTCCGGATTTAATCCTCATTAAACCCGACTTTGATCTCTATCGCCAATTTTCCCGCCGTTTTATGCAAATCGTGTACAGCTATTCTCCATTAGTAGAATCCATGTCCATAGATGAATGTTTTGTAGATATTACAGGATCCAAACAGTTTGGATCTCCACTTGAAATTGCAAACTTGATTCAGCGCCGGATATATGAAGAAATATCTCTTCCCTGCTCGATAGGTATTGCTCCAAACAAACTGCTCGCCAAGATGGCATCCGATATGAAGAAGCCTAATGGGATTTTTGTATTGCGCCTGCGCGATGTTCCCTTTGTGCTGTGGGACAAGCCATGCGGCTATTTATATGGAATCGGCAAAAAGACTGCGGAAAAGCTGACGAAGCTGGGGATTAATACAATCGGGCAGCTGGCTCATACTGATGAAGAGAAGCTCACCAAGCATTTTGGGATAGTTGGCAGTTGGCTGAAGCAATCGGCGAATGGCCATGATGGTTCCTCTGTAAATCCGGAGCATGAACAAAGTAAATCCATTGGGCATACCACAACTCTTCCGTATGATTATAGGGAACAAGATGAAGTGAACCGTGTATTTCTCAATATATCCGACCAAGTGGCGAGGAGGCTTCGCAAGCAAAAGCTGGTTGCAGCTACCGTTCAAATTACGGTAAGAGATCCAGATATGAAAACGATAACTCGTTCGCAGACATTGCCGACTCCAACCGAGCATATGGATGAGATTTACCGGACCGCCTGTAAGCTGTTTGACCAGCATTGGGCTAAAGGCAAGCCGATTCGGCTATTGGGTGTGACACTGCAGAATTTAACAGCGAAGGAAGATTCAGCTATTCAGCTTGATTTGTTTGACTATGAGAAAGACCCTAAAAAAGACCGTTTGAACCAAATCATGGACTCGCTTCGCGATAAATATGGTGAAAATGCGATCCTTACCGCCGGGATGATGGGTGATGATCCCTCGACCATGCTGAGGAATCATAAAGCGAGAGGCACCTCTTTGCAGATGGATCATCTAAAGAACAACCCACTGGATGCAGAAGACAAGGAGCAGTGAATGCCAATGACCAAAGTAATTGGTTTTGCGGGATATTCGGGCAGCGGCAAGACAACCATCATTTCCAGTGTGCTGCATCTCCTTAAGATGAAGGATTATCAGGTTGCCGTTATTAAACATGACGCACATGGACACTATAAAGAAGAGACTGGTGCCGATTCCACATTGTTCATTCAAAAAGGCGCTGATTCTGTTATAACGGTTTCACCCGATGGACTTCACACCTTTGAAAAACAAGCCGATTTCAAAATTGAAAAGCTGATTGCTTCATTAGAGTCGATGGATTATATACTTATTGAAGGCTTCAAAATGGCTGGACATCCCAAGATCATTGTCTTTCGGACCGAAGGTCAACGCGACATCCTAGCTCATCTTGAAGAGCTTGAAGTGCAGCCGATCGCGATAGCCACCGATATGGACTTTTCACATAAGTCTATCCCTGTGCTGAATTTGAACAATCCGCAGTTAATTGTAGATTTTATTTTGGCCCTTAACCCCTAACCCCAAAATTTTTTGATTTGAACTTTACAATCATTTATATTATATTTTACATTGAGGGATATTTTTGAGGAGGAAAAGAAATTGGCTAAATATACTTATGTGGATAAAGACACCTGCATAGCTTGCGGTGCATGCGGCGCGACTGCTCCTGACATTTATGATTATGATGATGAAGGCTTGGCCGAAGTTATTTTTGACGGTGACGGCAACAAAGGGGTAACCGAAATCCCTGAAGACTTGTATGATGATCTTCAGGATGCTCAAGACGGCTGCCCTACGGACTCCATTAAAGTAGCAGACTCACCGTTTAGCTAAATAAAGATAAACAGTTAAGAGGCTGTCCTTTGGACGGTCTCTTTTTCATTTACAAAATTTACAAAGGCTTATTTAAATTATCTTCTTTAAAAGCTGGACCTATGATATTATGCTAATGTACCTAGGTTTTCGGACATTATTCGACAAACATGCAGGTATTTTACTCATACATATAAGCTTCAGATGTTTTTAAATAATGATAAGGGTGGGTCTTGTTTAGTATGAAGAAACTATCGGAAAAAACGATGACTTTGCTAGTAGGAAATATTTGCTTGGTGCTGCTATGTTCCCTTCTATTTCTCTCGGGGGCGCTTAGTACCATAAGCAATTCGCTTTTTGATTTTAATATGAAGAACGGGATGTCCCATGCACCTGCCGGGGATATTCTCCTGGTTACGATCGATACGGAATCCCTGCAAAAGCTGGGGCCCTACCCCTGGGATCGAAAACTGTACAGTGATCTTATTCAAAAGCTCGAGGACGGCGGAGCAAAAGCGATAGCTTTTGATATTGAATTATATACCCAGAGTAACAATCCGGCCAGTGATGCTTTAGTTTCGGCGATTTCAAAAAAATACAACAACATAATTTTTCCTTCCCATGCAGATTTGGAGGGGACCATAAGTCGCTCAACCATTGTTCAGAAAGGCAAGCTCATACATACAGATAAAATAGTTACCCCTTTAGCTGACTTCAAAACTGTACCGGCACACATCAACGCAGTATTTGATCCGGATGGTGTGATTCGAAGAACATGGCTGCAAATCGACACTCCGCAAGGCGTTTATTCATCCTTTGCCTTGAAGCTGGCTGAAATGGCAGGTGCGGATATTAAGCCTTTTCTCAATGCTCAGCCCACGGGGGACAGGCCCAAAACTGAAACGCTGATCAAATATGACGCGGTACAAAAGGATTTTGAGAATGTTTCCTATCATAAGGTCCTTGAAGGCACCGTTCCTTCAAAAATATTTAAAGATCGGATTGTGTTAGTTGGGTATACAGCCCCAGGATCGGACCAGGGTATCACTCCAATTGAAAATCACATGAATCTGGTTTATGCCCATGCCAATATTTTAAATCAGATCCTGGCAGGTGAACTCATTACCTTTACTTCCGATATGTGGCTGTTCTTGATCATGATCTTGCTGGCCCTTATAGCAGGATACTTTACTTGGCGGCTTAAGTCTTCTATATGGAGTGTTGTATTGGTCTTCTTGATAGTCATCGTTCTTCTTGTAGCCCAATATTACTTATATGTGAACAATACCCTTATTTTTGATGCGACTTATCCTTTGACGGCTGTTATTCTTGCTTACTTGGTGAATATCGCGATCAAGACTTATTTTGAGACGAAGAATAAAAACTTTATCACCAAGCAGTTCGGAAGATACATCTCTCCAGAGCTTGTTAAAGAGATCGCAAGCAACGACCGGGAAATTGAGCTGGGCGGGATCAACAAGGAGCTCTCCATTCTGTTCCTGGATATTCGCGGATTCACAACCTTGTCGGAAAAATTACAGCCCGCAGAAGTCGTAGATTTCTTAAATACGATGTTCAACTTGATCACTGAAAAAGCTTTGGAGAACCATGGAACTATTGATAAATTTATCGGTGACGCTGCCATGATTCTGTTCAATGCTCCACTTGATGTACCCAATCATGAATACTACGCGGTTAAAACTGCCTATGATATTCAGCGCGGCATGGAAGATGTAAGAAATAGAATCAAAGAAAAATATAATGTGGTTGTCAGTGTCGGTATTGGGATCAATACGGGGGAAGTAGTTGTAGGAAACATTGGTTCCTACCTTCGTGTGGACTATACAGCTATCGGAGATAATGTGAACATTGCGGCGAGAATTGAGTCGAATACGACAGCTCACCAAATTCTTGTATCGGAATCTACTTATGATCGGACCAAGGAACACTTTGAGTACAATTTTGCCGGTGAAAAAATGATGAAGGGCAAGACGGTTGCACTCAAATTATTCGAGGTCACCGAGCTGAAAAGCCCTCTTTCCAATTAATAACTTAGATTTGTAATATAGATTACAAAACTCAATGAATGAGGGGATAAATGGGAAAAAATATGATGCATTTTGTAGAAAAATGTATATATTTATTGCCATTTCTTGCTATAAATCTTACAATGAATCTAGTGTTATAACATACGATAATCTAAATTGCCAAGCAACAAGATTTCAGTAGTTATACATATATAAATGCTCGATTTTGACTCTGCGAAGCATGAGGAAAAGGAACAAGAGGAGGAGTTTTTGTGGATTTTGCATTACTAAACAATCGTTTCAAGATGAGACCATTTGTAGCTGTGCTGCTTATTTTCTCATTAGTTTTCAGTATGTTATCCCTCGTTTTGGTTAAGCAGGCAGAAGCCAAGACATCCCGTTTGGCGGTTATTGCATCCCTCAGTGGAGATGTCACTGTCAAAAAGGGCGGAGGATCCAAATCCTATGATGCTTATGAAGGTATGAGCTTAAATCAAGGGGATACCTTGTTTACAGGTTCAGGAGCATCGGTAATCTTAAATGTCAGTAATGGAGATTCCGAAATCACGCTTGGCGAGGCTTCGGAATTTAATATCTCAGACTTGGCTAACAGCGGAAGCGGCAAAAAGTCAAAGCTCAAAATGTGGGCAGGCTCCATGTGGGTAAAGGTAAAGTCTCTGGCAGGCTCCAATGACCAGTTTGAGGTGGAAACTCCCACTGCTGTCATGGGTGTTCGCGGAACGCAATTTTTCGTCGGTGTAGATCCGGAATCAGGCAAAAGCAAGCTTGCAGTAGGTGCTGGTGTTGTCGCAGCAACGGTATCCACTTCCCCGGGAGCGCAAGGCACGAAAACAGCGAGTACCTTCGGTATAGCTCCACCGCCGCCCGAAGAACAAAAAACAGAAGCAATAGTATACCCGACTCAGCAGCTGACGGTAGATTCCCGTGAAGAAAGCAAAAACCTGGCAATCAAGATTGAGCCTCTGGATATTGGGGCCATCGTGAAATCTGCTTCGGCTAATGTCATTAAAGCTATTATTCAAAATAAAGCATCCATCGATAAAGAAAATGCGGAGTTTATCGATCGCAAAAAGCAAGAAATCGCTAGCGGAACAAGCGCTGCCGGTGTTAACAGTACATTTGTTATCAAGAACATCGAAGAACTTAATAAAGTTGTTATAAATTTGAACAACTTGATAGGTAACATTGCCAAAAGCGCGCTAGATACCAATAAAGTGGATAAAGCCTCCATGGATAAATTAATCGAATTGGCCAACAAAGACATCGTGGATCCGAATCAGAAGCTTGATCTGAACAATGTTAAGCCATTCGATAAAACCGCGGGTGTTGATCCAGAAGCGGAAAAGCTAAGAATTGAGCTGCAGCAAAAACTGGAAGCTGATAAAGCTCTTAAGCTGCAAGAAGAGAAAAAGAAGCAAGATGAGCTTAAGAAAGCCTTGGATGAAGTTTTGAAAGCTCTAGAAAACACCAAAAAGGCTTTGGAAGAAGCTAATCTGAAGGCTAGAGCAGCAGAAAAGGCTAAGGCCGAGGCTGAGTTATTGAAGAATTTGAGTGATGCAGAAAAAGCTAAATTTAAAGATAATCAATTGAATAGTACGAAGGCGCCTACTCCTACTCCTGCGCCTACTCTGACACCAACACCATCAACAATACCAGATTCAAATCCGGATCCTGTTGTGACGCCGAAGGTTATTATTGCACCAGAACAAGTTGGTAATAAAGTTAAATATTTAATATCTCTAAAAGATTTTGTCGGTTTATATGGTGCTGAAATTCATTTGGTATATGATAAGAACATCTCATTTGATAATAATGTTCATTTTCCGAGTAATTCTGTTTTCAAACCGGATCTTGTAATGTCTACATCATCACCAGCGCCAACATCAACACAGAATGATCATGGTGTATATAACGTTAGAGAAGTCTTAGGCAGTACCCAAAATGAATTAGTTTTTGTTGTAACCAAGTACGGGAAAGATACACTGCCTGTATCTGTTGATAGTTCAGGACAACCTTTGATTGATATAGATTTTCTGGTGAGTGGACCAGGTAAAATATCTATACCAAAAGGTGGAATTATCTTGGTAAATAAATCAGGTAATTCTATTACTCCAATAATCCAAGAATCAGCCATTTTTGATGTCAAAACACCACAGCAATAAAATAACAACTTCACCATCACCAGCACCATCAGCATAAGCGGTAAAGCCATAGTGACGCCAACACTATCAGTTTAACCATTTCAAAATCATCCATTCTATTTAATAAAAGGTGAACCACATGCAAAAGCTATCAATTATATTAATCATGGCGCTGATCTTAGGGCTTGTCCCTTTGATCAGCAGTCCATCAACAGTCCGAGCAGAAGAGTCCTCTCCCACGCCTGCAGTGACCATTGCAGTTTATACCGTTTCAGGAAGTGTCTACAAACCAGTTACAATTAACAATATTGAAAAAAGTTTCAATTTTGATAATTATTGAAATAAGGGTGGAGGTTACAGGTGACCTTCATAATTATTATGTAGAACTAACTCAAAAAGGGGTAAACGTCGAAGCTACAGAAATTTCATTAGAAAAATTGGTTTTTACGAAAATTTATCTTAATCCTAGTAATTTAGATGAAGCCTTTCTTCTAAATATCGCAAATTATTATTTAGATGAGCAGGCAGTCTATTACATTGGAAATATTCCTTCCAATGTAGGAATTGCAAAGATTCAGCTAATTAATTCTCCCCTTAATCTCAATGGGTACAAATTGAAGAATGAATTAGGAGCAAAAAACTTATCAGGCGCTACCAGAATAGATACAAATTATGGTAGTTTAGTAGAATTCTATCTGATACCTAATACAACTGTAAGCGGTAGTGTTTATATTGAACCATATTATTATTATAAAAAATTATCCAAGTATGCAGTGACTTCTAGTCTGGTCTCAGTGACGATACCTAGTACAACAATTATGCAGGGCCATATCAATACAATAAATATTTATACAGCTAGGAAAGTAACACTTAATCTTAATAAACCAATTCCAGATGGTCAAAAAGTCTTTTATTTTAATTTAGATTACTTTGGTTTTGGTCGTTATTCAACTAGTCCTCTTGAAAAGATGTCAATGCCTTATACTCCACCAGAATATGGAGTTGTGTCAGGGAATAGTGTTACTATTAACGATTTGGATTTAGGGGATTATTGGTTTTTTCCGGATATTTACAAAAAACCCGTTGATAAATCTTCTTTCACTTTTGGTTCTAGAGTGGATGTTAAACCTTCAGTGAAACGTGAGTTTCAGATTAACACAAATGTTGTAATAAAGGACCCCGCAACAAAGTTAGATATACGTGACTTAGTTACGTTTACAAGTCAGACGAATGGAAGTTATTTTGAAAGATATCTAACTTCAATGATGCTAGGATCCATTCAAGACATATTTATTGCTCATTGATATGGATTAACAATTAATTAAAGGAGAGACCTATGATACCAATCAATAAAGTTCTACTATCTTCACTCATAGCAGCAACGCTTCTAGGTGGATCCTCAGTATCAGCGGCCGGATTATCAGCTGATGCGCTGTTCACAAGTAATGGCCAAATTATGGCTGATGTGTCCACGCTTGCTGGTACTGGAGATTTCAAGGATGTAAATGGCGCTGCCTTAAGTTCTGCTTTTCGCTCACCTTCGGGAGTTTTGACCTTGTCAGATGGATCTTTACTTGTCGCAGATTCACGCGATCATCTGGTTCGGAAAGTCTCGGCTGGTCAGGTGACAACGTATGCCGGTCCCGATTTGGCGGTCAACTTGAATGCCCAAGGTTTTCCCATCGGTGGCCTCTTGAATGGAAAAGCTTCGGAAGCGTTCTTTAATGAACCAGTAGGACTTGCGGTTGATGCTCAGGGCAATGTTTATGCAGCCGATTCAAGCAATCATGCAGTGCGTAAAATTAATGCTTCTGGACAAGTTACTACTCTAGCGGGTAACGGGGTAGTTGGCAACATTGATGGTTCAGGCGGCGATGCGCGCTTTAATCATCCCACAGATGTGGCCGCTGCAGCGGACGGTACTGTTTATGTAGCAGATACTTTGAACCATGTCATCCGTAAAATTACAGCTGCAGGTATTGTTACTACTTTAAACGCAGGTTCTGATCGCGGGATAGAAGTTAGACCGGGTGAAGCCGCCATTGCAGGAGATTTCAAGGACGGCAATTTGAAGGATGCCAAGTTTAACGAGCCATCAGGCCTTACATTAGATGCTAAAGGGAATCTTTATGTGAGTGACACAGGCAATCAACGCATTCGTTACATTGATCTTAGCGCAGGTGTAGTTTCCACAGTTGCTGGATCAGGGGTAACCGAGAAGGGTGCATTGTATGCGGCTGGGAATTTTGCAGATGGAGATGCTTTAAAAGCTTCCTTCGATTTCCCTAAGGGAATCACTGTAACCTCCGAGGGAGGCTTGCTGATTGCAGATTCTTTGAATCATTCCGTTCGTTATTTATTGAATGGTAAAGTGTCCACCATTGCAGGCAATACAGTTACAGGTGAAACTAATGGCATAGAATCAAAAGCTACTCTTTACAATCCTACGGATGTAGCTGTTGCGAAAGACGGAAGTATTATTGTTGCTGACGTTTATAACAACAAAATCCGTAAGATCACTCCTTATAAGCTGCCTGCAGCTTTGCCGAAGGATAACAATATCAAAGTTGTATATGCTGACCAGGTTATCAGCTTTGAAGCCCAACCTGAGTTCACGAATGAGCGTACAATGGTTCCGGTAAGAGCGATTAGTGAAGCACTTGGATACACAGTGAAATATACGGAGCTGGCTGGCCTGAAAACGATACAACTCATTAATGGAAATATCACCATTGAGCTGTACATCGGTAAAACAGGGATCAAACGCGTGGAGAAAGGCAAGGCAGATATTGCCATGAATACAGATGTTTCACCATATGTAAAATCAGATCTGACTTATGTGCCGGTTCGATTCTTTGCGGAACAAGTTGGTTTGGATGTTCAGTGGGATCAAACAACCCAAACGGCGATTATTCGTTAATCCAGCCTATTGCATCACTTCTTTCATCAATCAGGAAGCACCTGAACGGCAATATGCCGTGCAGGTGTTTTTTTTGCGGAAACGGGTAAATATAGGGAATTTTTCTCAATAATTCTCTCGAGTTTGCCGATAAAAAACAGAGGAAGTACACAGCAACAGTGTTATTAAGGAAGCCTTTAAGATGAGGAGGAGCTCCATTGAACGATAAAAAAAATCAAGAGCAGGTGGAGCGTTTTTTTCAGCACAATCCTTTTGAGGATCCTCTTTATCTAAAAAAATATGTGAAAGATCATCCCGATCATAAAATGGCTTGGTATTTGCTGGGCCGAGAATATGCTGCGAATGGAAAACAAGCTAAAGCTGCCTATTGTTTTGCAGAAGCCGGTGAAATTTATGAGGCTTTTGAAAGGCAGAAGGCGGTGGTCGAAAAGGAAGATTTGGATAAAATTTTGCAGGTGAAACCATCATCGGATCATAAAAACAGGAACAAAAAAACAGCCAGATGGAAATGGGGAGTTCTTGCAGCCTTTTTGCTGTTTGCTTATATCCCGACTTCGGTGGATAATGTTAGTAATAAGCCCAATGCTTCCGACTTTGCAGCTGCAACAGCAACAGTGCCTTCGGAAGTGAAAATCGAAGCAATCGCAGTAAAAGAAGCCGTGAGTCCATTACCTCTTCAAAGTGGAACTAGAATTTATTATGGGCGAGGCAATTTGAATCAGGACTTGGCCCAAATGATTGTTCCAAACAATAGCTTATGGACAAGCTCTCTCTTGGTCGAAGGCCATACAACACCAGATGGTAAATGGATAGAGTGGTATACATCACTGCGAATTTTGCTTGGTGTGGAGCGCAGTGATACCAATAAAGGACAATCCCAGGTTCAATACTATGACCCCAAAACATGTCATTGCGAGCCGGCAGATAATAGCAAGGTGGCTGTCATCGTTGAAAATTGGAGGCAAGAGCGAGAAGAAGCGGTTGTGCTGAGCTCAGCGATGGACGCCTTCCAACAAAAAACGGGAACACTACCAGAGAGAGCAGAGCAGCTGCGTGAACCATACCCCCAGAATTTGCTGCCTGGTTTGACCCCACAGATGGAAGCCATGTTTCCGAAAATGCTGATAGAGAAAAAGGAAGGACTTCCAGGAAAGGATTCTCAATCGGGAGCTTCCACCATGCCGGATACAGCTTCTAATCCTGCAGGAGCACAAAAGCAGAATCCCGGTCAACAGGAGGCTATTGCAAGCAGTCCAGGCGAAGCGGGAGCATCTCTCTCATCCCCATTACAAGAGCCTCTTTCGATTCTCGTGGATAAAGATAAGCATCGTTTAGTGCTAGTCAGCGGCAACTTTGTGATTCGCAACTATCCGGTTGGCTTGGGTGGTACAAAGACACCCGAGGGAGATTTTGTGATCACGGAAAAAGTGCGAAATCCTAATGGCAAATCGAATGGGGATTTTGGAAGCCGGGGGATGACTTTATCTGATACGCTCTATGCGATTCATGGCACAAACAAACCTGCGAGCATCGGTAAGGACGAATCGCTGGGCTGTATTCGGATGCTGCAAGCAGACATTGAAGAGCTGTATGATATGGTACCTCAGCAGACCAAGGTGAAAATAGGAAAAGGCATTATACCTGACTCTGGCGACGGAAAACCAGGTGAAGGGAATGGAACCGGCAAGCCGGCTACGCCTTTTAAAGCTCCGCTGCAGACGGAAGACAGCAATCCAAAGAAAACTTACAAATGGTTGGATTAACCGCTATCTATTCAAGATGAGCAGGGTGGCCATAAGCAAGATAACTCCCAATATAATAGCGCCTGTCCAGATCAGAGCCTTTTTATTTACCTCTTCCTTACCTTTGTGTTGCATATAAGCAGGTTTCTTTTTAGGCACGTTATTCACCTTTTCTATGTATAGTAGAGTACTATTTTCATCTTATCATATTTGCTGTCAAGGTATGTATAAATTTATAGAGCGCTTTCAAACTGTGGCACATCTCGTGATTGCATATTTTCACGGACTCGGATAAACTGACTCTTAGAGTCATTTAGAGAACGGAGTGCATGAGAATGCTGTACAAAAAGCTGGGTAAGCCGATACTATTTTCCATGGATCCGGAAAAGGCGCATCATCTTACTATTAACGGCCTTCATATGGCTGTAGCTTTACCAGGGGGCAAAAAACTGCTGAACTCGCTTTACGGAGTACCTTATTCACCTGCTTTGGCACAGACACTTTGGGGGATTGAATTTGCCAATCCAATTGGACTTGCAGCGGGTCTGGATAAGAATGCTTATGCAGTTGAGGGTTTCTCACAGCTTGGTTTTGGCTTTATGGAGGTTGGAACGATTACACCTAAGCCGCAGCAGGGTAATGAGCAGCCTAGGCTTTTTCGCCTTCCTGAGGATGGGGCTTTAATCAATCGAATGGGCTTTAATAATATAGGTATTGAAGCGATGGCACAAAACTTGCGAAGAATGAAACGCCGGGACATCCCCATCGCGATCAACATTGGGAAAAATAAAACGACTCCGAATGAATCTGCAGAGGACGATTACCGCAATTGTCTTCGCGGGCTTTACGAATTGGGTGATTTCTTTGTCGTGAATATCAGTTCACCAAATACGCCGGATTTGCGTAATCTGCAGCATGGGAATGATTTAAACAGGCTTCTGGATGCCGTCAAGGATGAGATGGAGCAACAGAAGGAAAAGCATCGACATTCAGGTAAACCGGTGTTGGTCAAGATTGCCCCCGACCTTACGGATGACGAACTGGAACAGACGGTTCGCTCGATCATGGACAGCGGTGTTTCCGGGATCATTGCGACCAATACGACCTTAGGCAGGGAAGGGCTGCAGCATCCGAATAAAGAACAAACAGGCGGGCTTAGCGGCAAACCGTTAACCCGGCGTTCGACAGAAGTCATCAGGCGTGTGTATCAATTAACGGAAGGGAAGCTGCCGATCATAGGATCAGGCGGCATTTTCTCGGCACAGGATGCGTATGACAAATTGCGAGCGGGAGCGAGTCTGATTGAGGTCTACTCTGCGCTAATTTATGAGGGTCCGGAGCTGCTTGGCAGACTGAGTCAAGGGCTGAAGACATTATTGAAAAAGGATGGATTTACCCATATATCGGAAGCAATTGGAGCCGATCATCGGTGATTGGGTTGAAATGGAGGAAGTCAGATGGATGGACGCGATTGGAAAAAGTTTCTCCTTCCCTATGAGCAGACCATAGAGGAATTGAAGGTGAAGTTCAAAAC
Organism: Paenibacillus sp. GP183; assembly: GCF_900104695.1. NCBI lineage: Bacteria > Bacillati > Bacillota > Bacilli > Caryophanales > Paenibacillaceae > Paenibacillus > Paenibacillus sp. GP183. The sequence goes on along the minus strand of NZ_FNSW01000001.1, from coordinate 1,769,565 downwards.
GCTGCGAGGTGAGCTGAAAAGCCGCGAAGAATATTCACCCATAGAATTCGTAACAGGCCGGGTAAAGAAAATCTCAAGCATACTGGACAAAGCTAAGAGACTGAATGTTCCTGTTGACCAACTGGAAACCGGGATCGAAGACATAGCGGGTATCCGAATCATGTGCCAGTTTGTCGAGGATATTCAGTGGCTGGCTGAATTGATACATGCCAGACAGGATATGAAAGTCGTCTATGAAAAGGACTATATCGAAAACAAAAAAGAAAGCGGCTATCGCAGCTATCACTTGATTATCGAGTATCCTGTGCAAACGGCACTTGGCATGAAGCATGTTCTCGCCGAGATCCAGATCCGTACATTGGCTATGAATTTCTGGGCAACGATCGAGCATTCTTTGAACTATAAATATAAGGAAACCTTACCCGATGAAGTGAGGACGAGGCTCAGTAAAGCGGCTGAAGCTGCTTATTTATTGGATCAGGAAATGTCCAGTATCCGTGATGAGATTATGGAAGCTCAAAAGCTGTTTGAGGATAACTCCAATCTAGTAAACAAAGTGCTCAATTACATTCAGGAGCTTTATTTTTTCCATCGTTTCCGGGAAGCGGCACAGTTCCAGCTGCGCTTTAATGAGATTTGGGAAAAGGACGACGTAAGGGCGTTGACTGAACTCATCCAAGATCTTGAAACGGCGATTGTGAGAGCCAAAAAAGGGGAACATGCTTAAGCCTATGCTTACTTATGACCGTTTATATGTGGAGTTTCTGTATTATTTTAACGAAGCCCGAGATTACTTTGAATGCCATGAAGTGATGGAAGAGCTTTGGATGGAGGAAGGGCGAAATCATTTATATCAAGGTCTGCTGCAGGTTGCAGTAGGCCTTTATCATCATTTTAACGGCAATGTGAGCGGTTCGATCAAGCTTTTTACAGCGGCGCTGGATAAGCTGTCGCATTATCCCCCTGAAGCTCTGGGGATTGATCTGGCGAAGCTGGTTCAGGACAGTCGTCTGTACGTGGAGCAGCTAAGCCAATTTGAGCAAAGTCCGTTCGAGCCTTATGATCTCCATATTGTGATTCAAGACGAACAACTTGTACATTTGGTGGAGCAATTGAAGCTGAACCCGCCCGCAGCCCATGATAAGGAATCGTAGTTAACTTTTATATTTTTGAAAAAATTGCTTGAACAACTCGGGTTTATTGCCAGCTCCGCCTGCCGTCTCGGGAATCCCGCCAGTGAGGCGATCAGCCTCTACACCATTTTTGTAGTAGATTAGAGTCGGTGTTGCCTGGATGTTATATTTCTGCCATCCTTCATTATATTCCAAGAGATTTAACTGCTTTACATCGACACCGACTTCTTTTTGAATGGGAACAATGACCGGAGTCGTTACTTTGCAGTGCGGGCAATCCGATTTAAAATAGTAGACGAAAAAGCTTAGCTTTTTTGCAAGCTTTTGATCAAGCTCCTTGGGGAGAATAACGTTTTGGTAATTGGGATCGCTTAAAAGCGGTATGGTGGCCGGATTCAGTTTGGAGGCAGGAACGCCGTATGGATTCGCTGCGTACTTCTGATCGTCGGTTTTTTTGGACTGATTGTTCATTACATATATGGCACCAAATAAAACAACGACTATGGATAAATAAACGAGCAGCTTCTTCATATTTCACCTCGTTTTATATTGTGTTCATTTCTTCTAGGAAATGATGCGCAAATCCTGCCTTGCATCTTAAAAAGATTGGCTGTTTGATAACAAGTCGGCTATAATACCGATAGCTAGCGAGAAAACCGGAAAAGGAAAGATGAACTTGAGCACCAGTAAGCTGCCTGCGGTATTTGTTGAAAAAATGAAGGAATTACTGGGCAGCGAATATGCAGCTTTTGCTGAAAGCTACGAGCAGCCAAGAGCCTATGGCCTAAGAGTGAATACGCTCAAGTTAAGTGGAGATGCTTTTTTTGAAAAGTCACCTTTAACGCTTAGCAAGGTCTCATGGTCGAATGAAGGCTATTATTATGAAGAGGGGGAGCGTCCGGGAAAGCATCCTTATTATCATGCTGGCCTTTATTATATCCAAGAACCCAGCGCGATGGCGCCTGTCGAACTTCTGGATGTGAAACCCGGGGATCGGGTGCTCGATCTATGTGCCGCTCCTGGAGGAAAATCTACACAAATCGCTGCAAAGCTTCAAGGTACGGGCATGTTGGCTGTGAATGACATCCACTCGGACAGGGTCAAGGCACTCGTCAAAAATCTTGAGCTCTTCGGTATCCGTAATTCAGTTGTCCTGAATGAAAAGCCAGAACGATTGATGAAGCCTTTTGCTGCCTATTTCGATAAAATTCTGATTGATGCCCCCTGCTCGGGTGAAGGGATGTTTCGCAAGGAAGACGATATGATCTCGCAGTGGAAGCCGGCAGCTGTCCTAGAATATTCAAGGATGCAGCGCGAACTGCTTGAACAAGCGGCCAGCATGCTGGCTCCGGGCGGCACGATGGTTTATTCGACGTGTACGTTCTCGCCGGAGGAGAATGAAGTGCATATCGCCGCGTTTTTGGATGAACACGTCGATTTTGATGTTGTGGACGTCCGAGGCTATGCGGACTTTAGCCCGGGGCGCCCGGACTGGCTGAGGGCGCCTTGGGGCGATGGCGCTTACTCGGCGCGCGCCATCGCAGCTGTCGCCGGCACGGCGCGGCTGTGGCCCCATCGCCTGAAGGGCGAGGGCCACTTTGCCGCCGTGCTGCGGCGGCAGGGTTTCGCCGCGACGGAGAACGCGGCGGTTGGGGCTGCGCTCAGCGGGCGCGAAGGCGCACCGTTGCGGAAGGGTTGGACCCGCGCGGCGGTGCCTAGCGCGGGCGTGAGCCTGGAGCCGCTGCAGGCGTTCGGGCGCGAGCTGCTGCGCAGCGGCGTGGTGCCCGAAGCCGCCGGGCGGCTCGTTTGCTTCGGCGAGCACGCGTATGCGGCGCCGGAGGGGCTGCCCGAGCTGAGCGGCGTGAAGATCGTGCGGCCCGGGTGGTACCTGGGCGCGCTGCACCGCGGCCGCTTTGAGCCTTCACACGCGCTGGCGATGGGCCTCCGGATGGAGGACGCGCGGCGCGTGGTGAACTTGGCTGTGACGGATGCGCGCGTCATCCGTTATTTGAAGGGCGAGACGCTGGAGGTCTCGCCCGAGGAAGTTAGGCGCGATGAACCTGGGATCGCGTTGAAGGGGTACTGCCTCGTGTGCGTCGACGGGTTTTCCGTCGGCTGGGGCAAATGGCACGAGGGCATGCTCAAAAACGAGTACCCGCCTGGTTGGAGGTGGACCTGAATCAATGAAAACCACGCAGCGTCTCGATAAAATTCTGGCGCACATGGGCTACGGAACTCGTTCCGAGCTGAGACGGCTCACCAAAGCCGGCGTTATTTTGGTAAACGGTCAAAAGGTCAAGGACAGCGGCATCCAAGTAGATCCGAATAAAGATCAAATAACCGTGGACGGCGACACCGTTCATTATCGGGAATTTGTCTACTTGATGATGAACAAGCCACAGGGAGTAGTTTCAGCTACGGAAGATAACCGGGATCGAACGGTTGTTGATCTTTTGGACCCAATCTATCAGCCTTTTGATGTATTCCCGGTGGGTCGCTTGGATAAGGATACAGAGGGACTTTTGTTGCTGACGAATGATGGCAAGCTGGCACATAACCTGCTGTCACCGCGCAAGCATGTTCCCAAAACCTATTTCGCCAAGGTAGAATGGGAAGTGGGCGAATCTGTGATTGAAGCCTTTAAGCAAGGGGTTACATTGGAAGATGGATATGTGACTCTGCCAGCCAAGCTTGTCGTGATGGAGGCAGGGAATGCTTCTGAGGGTAAGCTGTCCGTAATCGAGTTGACCATAATGGAAGGAAAATTTCATCAGGTAAAAAGAATGCTGCAAGCGGTTGGGCAGCAAGTTGTTTATTTGAAGCGAATATCAATGGGACCTCTCCAGCTTGATCCAGCTCTGGCCCTTGGTGCGGTTAGAGAATTGACCGAGACTGAGTTGAATTCCCTGCAAAATTTCATGATAGATATTGAATAATTTGCTAGTTTATGTTAATTTATAAAAGAAAAGCAAGCATTGTGCGGAAGAACCGCCCTGTATCGTTGTCAAAAGCGATATAAGGGCGGTTTTTTAATGGTAAAAATGACCAATTCATTAATAGGAGTGACCCCCTTGAAAAAATTATTAGTTGTCATCTGCATTTTCATTTTTGCTCACTCCATTGGTTGTAAATCGTCAACCTCAGAAGCTTCCGCAATGGAATCCACGCCGAATGTTAAACCGAAGGTGCAGTTAACTGATATCGCGGCACATTGGGCAAAAGAAAGCATTATGAAAGCAGTAGATAAAGATTATGTAGATGGCTATGAGGATGGAACGTTTCGTCCTGAGTTGAATGTAAGCCGCGCTGAGTTTTTGAAAATGGCGGTAACAGCTATGAAGTTTCCTTTGAATAATGTTGCAGGGGGAATGGAATGGTACAAGCCTTATGTGGAGGCTGCTGAAGCAAAGGGGATCTTGAGGGAGTCGGATTTTTCTTTGGGAGAAATCAATCAACCCATAACCCGACTCGAAATGGCACGGATATCAGTTAGATCCACAGACGCCAAACTCCAAGACAAAGCCGCTCAGATCGAGGATAAATTGCTCATGTACAATGCTGCTAAAGCGGGCCTTATTCAAGGGTTGTCCAATGGAGAGCTTGCTCCTGATAAGTCTACAACTCGCGCCCAATCGGTTACGATCATCGAGCGGATCTTAACGATAAATGGGGGAGGCAAGCTGGGAGTGGATAAGCTTGCTGTAAGTAATGCTGAAATTGCTTTCCATGGCACTAATTTCGAAACCATTGTTGGTAGTGGTTATAAGCTTATACAGCTTCCAGCAACCATAGATGTACAAAGCGGTGTCACTGCAACATTTAATAAGGTTCACGTTGTTGATGGTGATGATAAGTCAGACCCTTTCTGGGAACTATTGAAGGTTAAGACTAGTCTGCACGAGTCTCTTGATGACAGCTATATTTTTGTTTACCACATAACTGTGGATAACAAAATAGCACAAGAAAGTAATTGGTTTACTCTTGGTTTATCATTGGGGATTGGTTCACCGTATGATGGTATATTTTTCTTGGTCAAGGACGCACCATTCGGATGGCCAAAGGATGAAAACTTGAACAAGGTGTTTTCAAATTCAGGTTGGATTGTGACGTATGCTAAAAAAGGAGATATACGCAATTTCGGTAAGGTTTATTTAATTAATAAGTATAACAGAGTATCCGTTGAGTTTGCCAAAGCGCAATAGTTTATTGGGGTAGATGGTTTGCACAACCACACTACAGCAAAAGGGTGTCATATGAAAAATAGGAAAAGGATTTCCGTGATCGCTATTATTGTCAGCCTTATAATAATTGTACCGCTTATATTGCAGTTACAGTCTGCAAGCGCTCAAGTTATAGATCCAAAGACCTTAGTTCCGCCAACTGGTTACTTTTCAACGCAGGGCTTACCATACGTGAATATGCCAGTGAATAAAGCAGGTTTCAAAGTATCCAAAATTGTGGTTACTGGCCCACCTAGTTCTGGAGCTATAACGTTGGACACCGCAACTGAAACTGTTAAGTGGTCTGGAATTAATGGCACGCCCACACCTGTTAGCTACACAGAAAACAAACATCCATTTCTGCATGTTATTTGGCGTAATAGTGCAGGCGACAAATGGAATACTCAGGATACTGGCCATAAGTATGAATTTTCTGGGGGTTGTATTTCAGGTGGGGTATCTGATTGTCCTGGACCGTTTCCGAGTGTTGCGTATGATGTCACTAGTGGCACAAATGCTTCGATGCCAACATTTGCATCTACAGGAGGATCGGGTGGTGCTTTGTACGAGCCTAGTAATAATGGTGGTGTTGCAGACGATCATTCAATAGTACCGGATGCTAATAGCTTTAAAGATGCTTCTGGCACTATTGTACCATCCTCAGCCATATCGGGGATAGACTTAGATCCTGTAGCTACCAAATGCTCTGACATTTTAACTCAGCCAACTTGCCAAGTAATACAGTCAGGCACTATAAACAGCAAACAATTCGTAGCTGTGTCAATGGTTTTCAATAATCAGGTATACCAGACTGGCTCACCTTTTGGGTATTCAATTATTGGAAATGTTGCCATGGGAACGCCTGGGTTAGTTGGGAATGCTGAAGGTCGTAAGTACTTTATGGCGGTGGATATTGCGTGGAAAGGAATAACCTATAAATACACCGGACCTTTTCCAACTATTGATGTTTACTATGACCCAGTTACCTCACCAACATCAACACCAACCCCAACGCCGCCGATCGTTATAACAGGCGATTTTACTGTTAATCCTTCGGCTATTAAATTCCGGGATTCTTTTACGCTACACCCTCTACCATTTAGTATTCCGGCTGGTTGTACATATAAGTATCATCAGTATAGGTTTTCTGCAAGTGGGTATTTCTGGGATTCACCGCTCGTGACGAGTCGAACGGCAGACAGTGTGTTCAGTTATGCTAACTACCCTACTAACTTAGCGGTAGGCAGCAACACTATTTACATAAATGTTGTTGCTGATTGTGCATCGACGAATTTTATAACATCCCACAATTTAGACGTATCTGCTCCAATTAACGACCGGCCTCCAGTATTCGATATAGGTTGGTTTCATCAGGGTGACGCGCAAGGATATGTACCCATTTATCAAGCCGTTCTGAACGATTATCTCAACTTGCGAGTCATACATGATAACACCGTTACTCCTAAGACTCCATATGACCCTGATGGTGATTCCATTTATTACACATGGCAGTTTGACGCCAGTAATAGCACTTGGGTCAAAGGACTGCCGAGCAATTACGGATTAGATGTGCACAATGAAGCATTCCAAAATCTTAAAGCGACAAAGTTAGGCAGTCACACAGTAAAAGCTGTTGCAGCTGACCAGTTTGGTGCTAGTTCAAGTCTTACAGCTACAATCGATGTTGTCATGCCTAATCCGGTTCCAATTGTAAGTTGTCCTGCACTTGTTAAAGAGTACAGACCTTTGGGTGCGACCGATATTAATGCGGATAAGAGTTATTCCCCTAGAGGTTCCGCTATCGATCATACTAGAGATGAGTGGACCAATAAGTTAGGTTCTTACTACAACGGAACATTGTCCAACATTTCGACTACTGTAACGCTTAACCGAGTTTACGATAATACTGGATTAGTGAGTGATTATACTAATCCAGAAACGGGTGCCTTCGTTTCCCAGGCTTCTTCATGCAGCATAACAGTTACTCCAGATTTTCCGCCTGTTGGCAAGCTACAAGTGCCGCCACTCGGTATTCGTGGACAGAATGTAACGATTAAGAACCTATCGTACTCCCCGGATAACGATCAAATTGTATCTGTTAAATGGCGATATAAGTACGACAGCAATAATAATGGCTTCAGCGATGATCCTTGGGTAAACATAAGTGCAATGGACGTAAAAGTAATTTCCTATGATAACAATAAGTTAGTTTTTAAGGGAAACCTTGTAGGGAAATATATGTTTGATGTTCTTGTGACTGAAGATTATGGAAAACAAGCTTATGCTTCTACTACACAACCCTTAACGGAGCTAACGTACGATGTTATAAACAATGCGCCGACAGTTTCCTTTACGATAGAAGGTGAAAATAACCAACCTGGAATTAATCCTCCTATCATCATGGGTGCAAGTACCATCCTAGACAAATGGAATCTATACGACGTTAATAGCCTTCAAGCGGTGTCTAAGTCAAATTGGAGCTTAGAAGGTAATAAAATTGTAGCTGGGCTAGGGAAAGGGATGGAGCAGCAAGAAACCTTCTCAAAGGTTCATTGGGGCGGGCCGGGGAATCCTTCGCAGAGTTACGCATTTTTAGGAGCAATCGGAGATGCGGGTCATGGTCCAGATAACATTACGCCGTATAAAGCGATGGCAAGCCAAGACTCAACCCGATCTCAGCCAATCCTGATTCCGGTAGACATCAATGGTAATCCTGTCACCAATCCGACAGCAGCTTATGATAAGCTGCAGCCTACTCAATTCGGGAGTATGTTCCGGACGAATAAGAAGTACCTGTACTTTGATTCTTCCAACTATCTATGGGCTTATAACAAAAGCCGTGTCCCAACTTACGCTGCGCCCGATAAAACCACATGTTCACAATATGGATACTGTACCGGTATCATGGAACATAAATGGAGCAATGGTGTAAATCCTTATGATTTTGCTATTAAACTTGGTGATAGCTATTACAATGGCTATGGATATAGCTATAAAATGCCTGACTTACCAGCAGCTCCGGACAAGATCGTTCCGTATTATACAAATGCGGACTACTATGCTGGAAGATATTACTGGAATAAACGGTACAATGAGGCGTCATCGACCAAAGCGGCTATGACAACTGGTAGTGCAGCGATAGGGCAAGAGGTTGCAGGTGACGTGATCTACGTCTTGTACAACTATTTAATACCGGATTATTGCTTCACGTACAATTACACTGATAGTAATGATAACCCTCAAACCAGTTCAGGTTGCGGATCGGAAAAGACTTCTCTTGGTGTATGGACATATGATGCGTACACGGGAGCCTTGATCGGCAGGACTGACATGCTCAATCGAACTGACACAGCATTGACGTATGATTCTTATGCTGGTTTCAAATTTTTCACTCAAAATGATCATTTAATTGTCGTGCAAAACAAGGCCCCGTCAATTAAGTATGCGGAATATGATCGTACGGGTACGCTTGTGAAAACGGGAAGTTTAGACATTCCGGGGCAGGGAGGCACCTATTCTCGGAAATGGAAGAACTACTACGGGCAACAAATGACTGATCCTGCCGAATGGTACAACTGCGGATGGTCCCCTACGCAAAACGGTACAACGAAGTTTTGGAAGGACGACAAAGGGAATATGTACACTTATGCATCGTTAGCGTGTACAGGCACGGTGAATCATTCTGGCAGTTACTATTCACTTAATCAGTATGACAACCCGGAATCTCCGACTGGTAACTATCTGATCAAAATTAACGCTGATTTTAATGGTTATACCAATTTAGGGAGAATGGCTGGCGACAAGATTTCGTATGGATCACTCGGTCCATACAATGAACCCGAAGAAAACGATCCGATACTCGTAATCAACTCGACTGCCGGGGTAGCATATACCCGTACGTTCCAGACTTATTATATAAACGGCAGCTACTATACAGGCTTAAACGAATTTTATGAGACAGTCGATCTAAACACCGGGGCGAAGTGGGGCGGCCCTAAAATTCAAGAATGGTCAAAAAACTTCGCTTATAGCCCTTTCCACATCAACGCTGACGGCTCAACGGCTGGCGGTTGGTGTTCGGTAAGTGCAAGTGGAACGTGTGATATGTTCAATTGGCATTCTTCACAAAAGGTATATAAGAATTTTAGTAATTATAACTACAATGAGCAAACGGCAACTAACATTAATTTTGGTCAATATGTTGGCGATGGCATGTTCCTTTCCGTCTACAGTGGTGCTACCGCTAGTAGCGGAATGGGCTATTCTCAAGGCTATCCGACATATGACAAGTGGATGTTCCTCGATGTTGGCACGGTGAACAACACGGTTGCTTACAAGGGCTTTAAGCTCGGGCAATTCGTTTCGCCAACCGACTACGATAACACAGACATCCTATTCAAAATGAACATGCGTCACGCGACCGAGGATACCAGTTTTGCAGGTTTTAGCTTCCGAATGGTTGATCCGAAGAATCGTTACGCGGTAGAGACGGATGGAACGACGCTTTTCCTTAGCAAGTACGTGGGTGGAGCTAGATTGGTAATTAAAAGTATTACTTGGCCGTTTTACGATAACACCGAGTACGGTTTCAAAATCACGATGAGCGGGGATATGTTCAACGTTTACATGGACGGTGTTCCAATTTTCATCGGAGTTCAAGACAGCACATTTACGAAAGGTAAGATTGGACCATTTACAGTTAAATCTTTCGTAAGTTTCACTGGCATGAGTAGTCAGATAAATGTGTCCAGCAATCAATGGCTGACAGGGTACGCTATCTTGGATGATCCAGCAGCAGGAGCAAGCGTACAATATAACGGACTTACCTTTACTGACCCTGAAAATGACCCGATGGCTGGAACCTTCCAATGGCACATAGCGCACACCCCCAAATTCTTGAACAATGGTGGCTATTCGATTTACAACAATACTGATTTGACAACCCCACAGACAAAGCTTGATAAGGTTGGTGTTTACAACATCACTTTGAGAGCAGAGGATGATCCTAATCCTTTCTACCGCTGGCCGAGCGTGCTGTTCGATAATTACCGAAAATGGTCGAATCCATTCAAAAGTACGATAATAGTTCACCGGAGGCCAATCGTTATTTCCTACTCGGTGACGCAAAATAAAGACGGAACGCTCAATCATAACATCAACGATTATGATCCGGATCGCTATGATTCGAGTAACGGAAATTGTTCGCCACCCGATACAACAGGTTATAATTACTGTCAGAATCACGGCGTTATTTCTCGGATTTGGGGCTATGTAGATCCGAATGGAACTAATGTGAGCGACAAGCTCGGATCGCCACCGATACCGGGGACATACACGTTCTACGTACAGTCTATCGATGAATACGGAGCGAAGTCTAATCCGGCTTACTATCCGGTAACATTGGGACAAGGCCCACCGCTCCAAAAGCCGACATCAACGTTGACGTTCCCAACAGGAACACAGGCGAATCCGACAATGATAGGAACTATGAGGCCGACGATCACCTGGAATCAGTTCGATCCGAACGGGTACAATCTAACCGGCTATGAGGTGCAGATTTCGGATTCAATCGGCAACCTTGTGATTAGCAGCGGGGCAATGTCGCAGAATGCAGCGCCTAATAGCAGCGCAAGTTGGACCGTGACGATGGATCTTAATCCAGGCACTTTGTATCAAGTCAAAGTCAGAGTTTCAGATAAAACTATGCAATCCAATTGGTCCAACATCGGATGGCTAATCACGAACCGGCCGCCAACGGCCACGATGACCATACCAATTGGTACACAAGTAGCTCCGACCATCTTTAACTCGCTTCGTCCGACGCTGCAATGGAGTCAAACCGATCTGGATGCTGGGACGATATTCAAAGCCTTTCACATCCAGATTACTAATGAAGCGAATAATCTCATGATTTTGGATTCCGGACAAGTAGCTCAGAACACATCAACAGGTACTGGCAGCTGGACAGTCACGAGCAACCTTCCTTCAGGACAGAAGCTAAGAGTCTGGGTAAGAGTCTATGATGGATATGTTTGGTCCAGCTATTCGGCTCAAACCTGGATGTACCTGAATCGGGCGCCTATTGCGGATTTTGATTGGAGTCCTAAGCCCCTATATGAAGGGGATACAGCTTCTTTTGTCAATAAATCCACGGATCCGGATGGGGATGCATTGACTTTTTCCTGGATTGTTCATCGACCGGATCAGTCCACATTTGGGATTGTTCAAAGCCAATTTAGCCAATTGTTAAATATGGCAGGCAATTATGTTGTCACCTTGGATGTATCTGATGGAAAAGCCACGGCTAGTATAACGAAAACAGTCACTGTGCTGCCATTGACGATCCAATCTGAAGTTGCCTATACGCAACAATGGTTAGAGCATCATCAAAACAAAGGTCACCAGACTACACTCAGACCCAGAGATTTTTACTCCGGTGAAATCTTTATCGTTGAAACGCGAAGCGCTTTAGCTCCTGTAGCGGAAGCAAAAACTTGGATAGATACAACTGGATTAGCTGGCAATGACATATTCATAACTGAAATATTGCAGTCTACAAGCGATCCCAATCTGTTTCATGGAGAATTGTTTGATCCGGTGCTTCAATCCATGACAGACGGGTTGCCCGAAGGCCTCCAAACGATTCATTTTGAAATTCGATATACAAACGGGACCGTGAAAACAGAGAATATCCCGATAAATATCATCGGAAATGTGAATCAATCCTTCGGGGTGCATCGAGTCAGGTAATACATATGAGAAAGGGGATGTCCGAGGACATCCCTTCGTATAATTTCCCTTAGTCTTGGGTGTAATGAGCTAATACACAAATATAGAACGCGTAATGATAACTAATAAAACGAACAGCACGCAGACAATGGAATCCCTCCCCTTGGCGGTTTGATTCCGACAATGTGAAGCATTTGTCGGGTTCCTACAAATTATGTTCCTAGATGAATAGCCGTATGGATATTAGCCTCAAGGGTTAATAATTTGGGCGAATTTTGGACATTCTACCACTTGAATTATATGCCAAGGAGGCGATTGACGGATGACCGGTTTGATGCTAAGACCTGATCTGAAAACGGCAGGCGGTGAAGTTTGTGATATTGTGCTTGATAATGAATTTGTCGGTACGTTAACCTTGGTGTACAGAGAATCGGATCGATTAAGCGGCTCCATCCAATTGGAAGAGCACTCGCTGTCAGAATCTGCTAAACGTGAAACGATCGCTTTTTTACAAAATTATGTGCAGCTGCTGGTCAGCGCTTTGCAAGTGAAAACTTGTGAAGTCTTCGTGACTTACAGCCCCTATGAACTTTTGATTGTAACGGATGAACAAGCCGCCATAGAAGCGTCTCCGGATGGGAAAGAAGAAGACTCCCTATATGCGGATTTGGAACCTGAGGAGAATGAGCATGATTTAGGATATGAATTAGTCACTATTTCCGAAAAAAGAAATGCAATTGAATATCACATCTTCGATCCGGAGATGGAGTTAGTCGCAGAAGCTGACATTCATATGGTTGGAACGGATGTGACCGGTAAGGTCGAATGGAAATCTTATCCGCTGGATGAGGAAATGGAGCAAGCTGCGGAGCTGATTGTTGCGGATTTTAACGAAGATGAGATTGATTCTTACTTTTTGACTATGACTTTTGACGGACAAGTGATAGAGACTTTTGATTTACTGCACAATGACCTTTATGAGGCAGAGATGGATGTTCCCCATGCCGAAGGAAAGGCGGATCACAGTGACTATACCATCGTTCTGGCCAGGGATGACGATGACGCTCTGACCTATGAAATTTATAAGCCATCCGAAGGCAGACTCCCGATGGGAACGGCAACCATGGATATCAGCCAGCGCCAAATCACGGGATTTATCGATTTCAGGGAGCCGGGAAGCTCGGATGATCGAGAGCTCATAGCTGCACTACTTCTTGAGGAGTTGGACAAAGAAAAGGAATTCGATTCAGTAAACTTGTCGATGCTGCATCAGAATCAGCTCATTGATGAGATCTTGTTTGAAACAGAGCAGCTTCACTGACAAATAAGTTCGAATCCCCCCACAAAGAAGGCATGAACTCTCACCATTAGGAGTTCTTGCCTTCTTTCGATTTTTTACAATAAAATTTCTTTCCTATACCAAGAAAATGTTGGATAATTGGGGAAAGGGGATGAACGAACAAGTGAAATTTACGCAGAAAGAGTTGAATCATCTCATTTTTTTGTCTGAAGTGGTGATTGAGGGCAAAAAAAGAGGCCTCATGGATGAGACCCTGCAATGTTTATTGTATATTGTAAAATCCTTGGAGGAGGTAGAACTCCCGGATTCGGTGGTTGATCAAATCGAGCGATTGACGGCCATGATTGAAGTGGATTTACGCAGTGAGAACGAACGGATGCAGGATATTCACGGCCGATTGAAGGGATCTCAAAAAAGCCAACGCAGTCCTTTGGGGTAATGGTTTTTGAGTTGACCTTCACTTTCTTTGCCCCAGCCTACAGGGTGATCTTCGATAAGGACGATAACCCACCCTTGGACAGACCTCTTGGTAATCAAGGCTTCACCGTGTAAGTAGGCCAAGATTTCTCTGGAATCGGCAGCAAGGGAGTAGGTGTGAGATGGTTTCGCCGATCTCTTATTTACTGCCAAAGCCAGTGAATGTGCCGGTATAAATCGGGTTTTCTTCACTTCACCCAGATGTAGTCCCGGTCGCACCACCTTGAGGCTTTGCAAGGTCTGATCTCCAAATGAACAGCCCGCGGCATACGGCAAATGATAAAGTTGATTGCCAAATAAAAGCGGCTCACCAGGTCCAAGCCGGAAACCGGGAAGGACTTGCTTTTGAAAATCTTCGAACAGGCTTATGGCTTCCGACATAAGTTTATTTGTTTTATCCGATTTCTGGCCCGGTTTAATTTTCTCGCGCAAATCCTCTGTATACTCAGCATTTTTCTTTAATATGGCAGCGAAATGTCCTTCACCTTTATGCAAATGAGGCCAGATTCGCTCGGTCTGAAGCAACTCCAGCTCTGGAAATCGCTCTATCAAAGCTTGAATGGTGTCTTCGTTTTCCTCGCGATTGAAGGTGCATGTTGAATAGGCCAGGATACCCCCGGGCTTCAACATGCGGACAGCATCCGGTAAAATATCCATTTGCCTAGTAGCGCACTTCCTCACAAGATCCACTGACCATTCCGCCGCCGCGTTCGGATCTTTACGAATCATGCCTTCACCGGAGCATGGCGCATCCAGCATGATTTTGTCAAAAAAGCCTGGAAATCGTTCCGCAAGCCGGTCAGGTGAAGCATTCATAACTACACAATTGGCGATGCCCATGCGTTCGATATTTTCCGATAAAATTTTCGCTCGGGCCAGATGGATTTCATTGGCAATTAATAAGCCTTCCCCCTGAAGCTTGTCGGCGATATGAGTGGATTTGCCTCCAGGAGCGGCAGCGAGGTCAAGAACAACATCTCCAGGTTTAGGATCAAGCAGTTCAACGACTGACATCGCTGACGGTTCTTGAATATAGTAAAGTCCTGCAGCATGATAGGGGTGTTTGCCGGGACGAGCGCTTTCGTCATAATAATAGCCGGGTTCACACCATGGAATAGGCTCCAAACCAAACTGTTCAATGATTTCTTCAGCTGCTGAACAACCCGCATTTATTTTCCCCATGTTGAATCTAAGCCCATGTGTTCTTGCAGCTTCATAGCTTGAAAGAAATTTCTCCGAATCTTCACCTAAAAGTAAGCGCATGCGCTCAATGTAATCTGCGGGCAGCTTCACAGTGATGACCAAACTCCTTTATAGGGTTACTCCAGTCCTGCTGAACGGTAAACGCGATCAAAAGCATTTTTTGAGCGCTCGAGCAGTTTTTCTACGGAATCAGAAGGCGGATTATTCGTTAAAATTTCTTGGGCGACCACACCCTTATAGCCGATTTGCTTCAGGGCGCGAAGAAAACCGCCAAGATCAATGACGCCTTCACCGGGGAAAAGGCGATCATTATCCAAAACCTCGGAAACGGGAATATCCCGTGCATCATTGATGTGAACGTGGACAATCTCCGCTGCCGAAAGCTTTAAAATATCTTCAATAGTATGTTCATTCGTATACCAATGATAAGCATCGAAGAGGAGTCCTACATTCCGCTGACCGATCGTATCTATCCAGTCGAGTGTGCTGTCCAGATCCCAGATAAATGGGTGCTTCCATGCAGTTCGGAGATGGTGCGGTCCGACAAATTCAACCCCCAGCTTCATGCCATAAGCATCAAGAATCTGGGCACATACACGCAATCTGCGAGTCGCTAGTACCATAAAATGTGCGGCATTGTGATCCGTAGAAGGGAGAACATAGGTACAGCAAGTTTTACAGCCCAGAGCTGATGCTACTTCCGCATGCAGGGCAAATCGGCTTAAATCACTGCGAAATTTTTCCTCGGTTTGTCTCCATTCCACAGGTAATCCCATGGTTCCTATGACAACCTTCTTCTCGCTTAGAAAAGCAATGGCCCCCTCTTTTCCGAATTTCGCAATAAGACCTTCCAGCTCAGCTCCGCTTGCATCAACCGCTCCAAATCCATATTCTGCCGCCAGCTTCACCAAATTTTCGAAATCTCCAGCCTGGCCGATCCCTGCTCTTGTTATTCCCTTGATCATAATATAATCCCGCCTTTGCCCTTTTTTTCGATAACCTAACTTCTTCCATCATAAAATAAAGATGCGGCATGGACAACAGACACTGACAAAAAAAGAAGCCCTTGTGAGCTTATCACCTAGGCTTCCTCTTGTTTGTGCCTTTCCTTCCAGAATAAAGTGGTGAGCATGCGCTCTACCCATTCCTTGTCATCGTCGGTCAGCACAATTCCGTCGAACATCAAATTATTTTCGCGGAGAAATCTTCGCAGGTTAACCGGATTGCTCTGTACTTCACACTGCACTCCCTGCGACTCCAAATAACCGGCAATTTCCATCAGCTCTGAGTAGGACACATTGAGGCCCTCGGAAAATTTCATCAGCACCTCAGGCGATGGAATCCCGCGATTGCCATTCTCAAGCTGTGATATGTAAGCAGCCGAAACACCCGAACGATCTGCCAATTCGCGAATCGTGAAGCCTTTGAGCTTGCGCAAGTCCCTCAATTTATCGTAAAAATACATAGTAATTCTCCCTCACGTCATAAAAAGTAAACATTAGTTAACAATGTTATATTATCAGTTTACAATAGTGATGACAATCAAAGGTTTAGAATTCCTTCTTGCAAATGTTTAAACATTGGGTTCATTGGGTTAAATGATTAGTAGGGTCTGTTTATGACCATGATGATTCTAGAAAAAAAAGGAGGTCAGAGATATGCAGGAAGATAAATATTTTAAGAACGCTACTCCGAACACAATTCCGACTCTTCCTGAAGAATCCAAAGCACCTACGGATGTAATCAGTGAAGCAGTGGAAGAAATGGTCGATAAGATTCAGCACACCTTTGATGGGGATAATGAAAAGAAGGAAGATTAGCTTCATCCCATGAAGGCACCTGCAACGTTAGGTGTCTATTGTTCATTTATTTGCTTTATTCGCTTCAATCGATATAATTGATATCAGAGGAGGGGAACATATGAGCGTATTTCAAATATCCAAAGAGCAGCAATTGCACATGATTTATAAGAATGCAGTTGTCGCAAGAGATGGAGACCGTTTTATTGTAGTGCATAGCAAACGGACACTTAAGCCGCTGCTGCCGTTTGAAATAACAAAAGAAGTTTATGAGCATTGGAAGAAAAGGGACAATAGAGTTGGTTTTACGGACACGCCTTTTCAGCAGCTGGTTGCATCAACCGGATCAACGATACAGCATGATTGGGTGCTGATTACGGATTTTAATGAGATTCAGTTTACCGAAGAATGATACATGATACATATCAGTTCATCCAGATGTCCCTGACGCTGCTTAACCAAGCAATGTCAGGGACTTTTTACAGAAACTAAAGTAAACAAAAATAGTTGCGGTAGTAAAATAAAATGATATAATAGTTTAAGGGGAACAGTATGAGAACAAGGGCGGGGTTTAGATGAGAATCGTGGCGAGATCCGATGTGTTCATTCGAGCAAGAATAATCAAAGGCTACTCGCAGCGAGAATTGGCTAAGCATTCAGGTCTGAGTCATTCCTTTATCAGCCTGCTTGAGCGGTCTGTGAAGCCTGTGGGTCCAGGCACCGCCAGGAAGCTGAGCGATCTGCTCGGCAAGGAAATGGAGGAATTGTTCCATTTCGAGCGTTAACAGCAAGAGGGATGAGAATCGTGGAGAGAATGATATCATTTTTTGTCGAATTTTTATATATTTTGAATAATAATATTGTATAAAAAATGTATTGAAGGTATAATTTCATTGGTTGATCTTTCCATCGTACATACTAGAAATTCATTTCTTCTAAGGGGGGAAACTGCAATGAAAAATTGGATATTTGCCATCTTGCTTGTAGCATCAATGGTGTATGCAACTGTGTTAGCAGGTCCATGGGGTCCATAACGACGAAAAGGAGCTAGGCAAATCCTAGTTCCTTTCATTTTTTTATGAAGGAATGAACAAATATGATCTACTTTATTATTGCAGGTGTTATACTTTGCCTGATCTTGAAACGCAATTTATTGACAATTGTTAATTCCGTTACAACATTTAAAATGCCTTATTTACTGATCAGTACTTTTACTTTTCAAATCCTCATCTATTGGTTAAGCAATAGAACACAACGTAGTTACCCTATTCTACTTGAACTTTCGTTTGCTGTTATGATCTTAGGTTTATGGATGAACAGGCATTTACCAGGAATTATTTTTATATGTTTTGGGGCTCTGCTTAATCTAATATCAATTATCGTACACGGTGGTTTAATGCCGGTTTCTGAAAAAGCTATGATTATTTCTGGTATTAATGCTTCTCATCTTGATGCACCTCGACATCAATTAATGAATACATCCAATTTTTGGTGGTTGGGAGATTGGATTCCCTTTATCCGACATGTAATAAGTATAGGGGATGTTTCTGTAGGCTTCGGGTTTATTCTGTTTCTATTAGGAATCACTTTAAAGAGGGATAAACATGAAGGATAAAAATCTGTACACAATGGTATTATTTTTAACTGGTATTTACACAACGTACATCTGTATGGGATTTCTTCAATCCAATAGGAATTGGGAATCGGTATTTCTTATATGTGCCTTAATATGCATTGTCGATATAGCTCCAACTAAATCGCCGAATGGACTTTGGTACAATGGAGCAACACTGGCTATTCTTTTTCTGATGTATTCTAAGGGGATTTCTGCAAGCACGGTACCGATTATAGTCAGTACGCTAACGTTTTTTTTGTTAGCTTCAAAACCTTTCTATCGAATTAACTGGTACCGCTTATTTTCAACTTTAGGTATGTATTTTATTAGTATGGTGTGTGCGGCGACTATTTTAGAATTTACGAGTCAACTACCACTTATCGTTCAAATTCTTTGTATTACATTTGTTTTTGAGTACGTAAACTTAATAATACGTGCAGGAATCATGAAATTTGTAAATAAAATTCCTTTTTTTAGTAAAACAACATTATTGGAGATTATTAAAGTACATGTTTCTTTTTTAGTAGTACCAATTTTTATGTATCATCTATTGAAACAAACAAATCCGATGGATTTCCTTACTGAGGTTATTATTGCAGCCTTTCTTATGCTGCTGATTAACTTCCTAATCACAGCCTTTAACAAACATATCTATAAAATTGAAGAAAGCAAACAACGATATAAGTCTCTTTTTGACCATAATCCAGATATAGTCTTCACATTGGATCTTTCCGGTAAATTTACGAGTGTCAACCCGATGTTCGAGAAATTACTCGGCTATTCCCAAGAAAGTGTACTAGATGTTAATTTGTTAGAATATTTGAAGTCAGAAGAGAAGGAAGAAGCTGTACTTCATATCAAACAAGCGCTGCTGGGGATTCCACAGCAATTTTCTTTAAGTGTTTCTGCTAAAGATGGTACTATACGTGAGCTGTTCGCAACATGCGGTCCAACTGTTGTGAATGACCAAATTGTTGGGATCTATGGTATTTTTAAGGATATAACAGCGCAAAAGGAAGCGGAACGGTTAATTCATAAAATGGCTTACTTTGATGCCATTACAGGGTTGCCAAATCGAAGCAAATTTCAAGAATACATGGTTGAAACTTTAGAAATTGTTCGTAACCATTCATTAGCCGGCCTAATGTTTCTTGATTTGGATCAGTTCAAACAAGTAAATGATACGTTGGGCCATCATACAGGCGATCTTTTATTAGTTGATGTCTCCAAACGAATTATTCAATCAGTTGCAGAAGGTTCCATCGTATCCAGACTTGGAGGCGATGAATTTACAATTATTCTCCCGAATCTGAGCAGTACGGAAGAGGCGATACAAACAGCCGAAGCGATCTTGAAAGCATTAGCCGAACCTTTTTATCTGCAAAATAAGGAAATATACATAACGACAAGTATAGGAATTTGTATTTATCCTCATCATGGAGCAGAAGTGGGAACATTGATCAAAAATGCGGATGCATCCATGTATCGTGCCAAAGAATCAGGAGGAAACACCTACCACGTATATTCCCACGACATACAAGAGGTAAATGATGCCAAGCACAGAATATATTCTAATTTGCATAAAGCTATTGAGCGAGAAGAATTTTATTTGAACTTTCAACCTAAGTTAGATTTGGCCAGTGGCAGAATTAATGGGATGGAGGCCCTAATTCGTTGGGAAAATCCAGAATTGGGCAGCATGTCTCCCGCACAGTTCATTCCAGTTGCTGAAGAGAGTGGATTGATCCTGTCAATTGGAGAATGGGTATTAAGATCTGCTTGCGCACAAAATAAATCATGGCAAAATGACGGGTTTTCCCCAATGGTTATCTCTGTTAATCTTTCATCTACCCAATTGCAAAATGACAGTTTAGTAAGTACGATTCAGCATATTTTACAAGAAACGAAGTTAGATCCCCAGTGGCTTGAAATTGAGATTACAGAGAGCATTTTACTGCATAACACCAAGCATACGATGAAGGTATTAAAGGAATTAAAAGAGCTCGGCTTATCTATTTCCATCGATGATTTTGGAGTGGGTTACTCTTCGCTTAGCTATTTAAAGCATTTTTCATTTGACTACTTAAAAATGGATCAATCATTTATCAATAACCTAAATACGTCTCCAAAAGATGAATTGATCATAAGCGGAATAATAAAATTGGCACACAGTTTAAATATAAAAGTAATTGCCGAAGGAGTCGAATCGAATCAACAGCTTTCTTACTTGCGTGAACAAGATTGTGACGGAGTTCAAGGATATTTGATGAGCAAACCTTTATCAGCAGATAAGTTTATTGAGAGGGTATGGGGTATGACTTCTTCAAAGGAATTGTTTCATTTCGATCGTTACCAGCTAGAGTAAAAGCCAAATTATTTGGCAATTTGCAGCATTTGATAAACTTCACGCCCGTCTCCACCCAGCTTGGCTGTTCGACTTGCGAACTGGGAGGAGCCGTCGCCGTCAAGGAATATGCCGTCAATCAGCTTCCCGGGAATGATTCGTTCAAGGATGGCGCTGCGAAATTGCTCCACAGTGCAAAGTGTTGGGGTGACAATCAGCCACAGCTTCCCTTCACTGTCGAAAGCTGCACCGGATCGAAGCCGCTGTTCATCATACGCAGGCATCCGTTGTTCCGGCATGAGCCGTTCCCAGGAGCTGCCTTCGGACAACCCCATGCTGACTCCGCCTTGTGCCCAGTAAGCCAGTCGATTCGTAACCTGAAGCTGATCTGCGCTATCGACAACTTGTACGGAGAAATGCTTCAGCACCTTATCCCATACGAGTGTTCCGCGAGCAAGACCCGTGTTGTACCAACCACTTCCATAATCATTGGGAGCCGCCTTAACCGGCCAATCATCCATAACCGCAATGCTTAATAAATCCCCATTATAAAAAAAGCCGCCATTTATTCCATACAATCCGGTATTCAGCAGATTGGTATCAATCGCTTTTAGCTCAACATGTTCAGGATCCGTTCGCAAGGTATAAAGCTTGACACCATTAGAGGCATTTACCTTGGAAAATGTGTAAGCATGGGGCACAGCATTACGCTCCATCGCATAAGGATAAATCAGTAAAGAAATAAAAAATCCAACAATAGGAAACACCAGCCAAATGGCTGCCTCATACTTCCATCCATAATTGATTTTAACCATATCTGACCACCTTGTTTTTGCCGCTTGTTTTGGCTTTGTACATCGCTTCATCCGCTTGCTTGATAAGCTGCTCAGCCGTCACCCCTCTGTCGTATTTGCTATAGCCCAAACTAACGGTAACGAGGGTTTCATCCTCCACACGCTGACGAACACGCTCGGCAAAAGCATCCATATTAACGGAATGATCCGTGATCATCAAGACAATTTCTTCACCGCCATAACGGCCGGCAATTCCGAAATCCTCACTTTCCTCTTTCATAATAGCTGCCACTTGCTTGAGAACATGGTCACCCATTTGATGCCCCTTTGTATCGTTGAGCTTCTTGAAATTATCGATATCACTGAACAAAATCGAGATAGGCAGATTTCTTTCTATGTATTGGGAAACCCGGTTGCTGAAATATTTACGGTTAAACAAATGAGTCAAGCCATCGGTAATCGAGGAATTATAAATCGCCTGAATCAACTCGACCACCCGCTCAAACAGCATCAAAAAGAGCAGAAAATAAAAGACGATGGGTAGCATATTTTCGACTATGGATAAAAAGGGCTGTGAAGCATCAAACATATAAGCATTCAGAATATGAGTAATTTGATTCGTAAAATAGACCGATAATGCGAATTGATATTTAACCTGTTGGCCGATTGCCGGAGGGATCAGATAGAAGTATAGAAAGATCAGCACAAACATATAAAACTCCATGCCTACTCCCTGTAAAAGATAAACCTGGCGTTCTCCGGCATGATAAAATACGGGCACATAAAAAAACAGGAGTGATACCAGAAAGCCGCCTGCAATCAATCCGTAAAAAAACAGATAATGCTTTCTTTTAGCACGATTATAAATCTGGAAAAACCCCATATTTACAAGCACAAAAGACACCATGCCAAGGAGCATAGAAATATAATTGTCGATTCCTTCACGCTTGTTGCCAAAATCGAAATAAATCATTAACAGGTAATGAACGATCAGGATCGTCAGCGAGATCGTCATCGATAAATAACCCTTTTTGCGGCGATCCACATACAGGCGAAGGGAAACAACAAACATTAATACCAGAATAACAAGAACAATCACATGTGAAAAAACAGGAGCATAGGGGCCGATAAATAGATCTTTGAGCTTCATGGTTTCCTCCGAATGTACGACAATCGATTTTATTATATAGGAAAATTTGGAATAGGGGTATCATCGTTTTTTCTTTTCTATTCCATGCCCAGCAGTTACAATAGTAATAGAAATAAGAACTCACCGGGGGAGGGACTAAGACATGAAAATATTGCAAGCATTGTTTTTTCCACCGGAACAGCCGGGTGGGGTTTCGTCCATGGTTCCCTATATTTTGGAACGTTTTAATAAAAGAGGCTGGGAAATGGAGCTCTTTTCCTTGCCTAAGCGAATTCGCGGTAAAGGAATCGAAGAATTCGAATTTTCAACCTTCGATTGGCGTCAATATGCAGGGAACCCGACCGTTGACCGATACATTCAAACATACAAGGATTATGTATGGTGGACCAAGCTCAGGCTTAACAAAACGTTCGATATCATCCATGCGCACCATCCGATTGCCGCTTTGGCCATGAGACAGATTTATCCGGACACACCTGTGATCATGACCGTTCATTCCAGTTATGAACGTGAGCTTATTTTAAATGGCCGTATTCAGGAAAACGGCATTGAGCATTTGTTCCTCACTTCACTCTACGGGGAGCTGGAAGCCAAGGTCGATCAAATCATCACGGTTTCGAACTCCTTTAAACATTATATCGGTGAATATGTTCAGGATGTGGAGCGAATCGGAGTCATTCCGAACGGATTTGACGAGAAACGCTTCCGTCCCGTTTCCCATGATAATCAGGTTACTCAATTGATCACAGTGTGCCGGCTGGTTCCGGCCAAGGGACTGGATACGCTGCTGCTTGCCTGCGGCGAGCTGAAGAAACGCGGACAATCCTTCGTGCTGCATATTATCGGAGACGGTCCAAGCCGCGAAGAGCTGGAGCAGCTGGCCATCGAACAAAATATATATGAAGATACGATTTTTTATGGGTACATGCTGCACCCGGAGGAGTTCATGCCATTTTTTGATGTGTTTGTCCTGCCTTCCCGAGCTGAAGCCTTCGGCTCGGTATTTGCCGAAGCCGCCCTATGCTATCTGGCATTGGTAGGAACCGATGTAGGCGGAATCGCCGAACAAATCGAGCATGGCAGCAATGGTTTGCTCGTTCCTGTGGGCGATCATCACGCTCTCAGCCAAGCGCTGGAGAAAGTCATAATCGATCCCGACTTCCGCCATGTACTCGCAAGAAGCGCCTCTGAAAAGGCAAAGAATACCTATTCGCTGAATCGGGTTATTCAGCAATTGAAGAGCGTATATGAGAGGTTCCAGGTGAAGGCATGAAGAGATTGCGATTTATCCATGCAGCTGACTTGCATCTGGATAGTCCCTTTAAAGGCATGTCGGTAATGCCGCAGCAGCTGCGTGAACGAGTCAGAGAGTCAACTTTCCAGTCGCTAAATCGGCTTGTAAAGCTGGCCATACACGAGAGAGTGGACTTCATTGTGATCAGCGGAGATGTCTACGATCTGGCAGATCGTTCACTGCGAGCGCAAATCCGCTTTCAACAAGCATTGCGGCAGCTGGCTGAACACGATATACAAGCTTATATCATCCATGGAAACCACGACCCGGAGGATGGACGCGCAGCGAAGCTGGCCTGGCCCGCTGGGGTTCATTTTTTTGCTTCTGACCGGGTGGAAACGGTTGCTGTGGAAAAACAAGGCCGTGGTGTTATTGCACAAATTCACGGCATTTCCTATAAAACCGCAGCGACAACGGAGAATCTTGCCTTACAATACAGAAGCGGCGATCAGTCTATTTATCAAATTGGCCTTCTGCACACGAATGTGGACGGCGATCCTGCTCACGATAATTATGCTCCCTGCTCCAAGGATGATTTATTAAACAGCGGAATCCATTATTGGGCGCTGGGTCATGTACATACGCGAAAAGTTCTGCATACATGCCCGGCCATCGTGTACCCCGGAAATCTGCAGGGAAGAAGCATAAGAGAGACCGGTCCTAGAGGCTGTTATGTGGTGGAAGTCAACGAAGAGGGAAGGGCAGAGCTTACCTTCCATGCCTTGGACAGCTTGCGCTGGTACTATGACAAGCTGTCGATACAAGGCTTACAGTCGGAGCAAGAGCTCCGGGACATGTTGGAGGCGCATAAAGAAAGCATCCGTCAAACTGCAGAGGGGCGGGATTGTATAATCCGCATCGTCCTCGAAGGCAGAGGAGCGCTGCATAGATTGCTCAGCAAAGGACGAGCTCTTAGTGAGCTGCTCACCGATCTTCGCGATCAGGAATTTTTGCGAGCCGGTCCAAGCGAGGATCTTAAATCCAATAACGGAGGCCCAAGCGGCTTTGTCTGGATCGAGACCCTCGAGGACCGAACCGGCAGCGAGCTCGACCGCGAGCTTCTGCTGCAGCAGAAGAGCTTCATCGGCGACCTGCTGCGTTTCTCGCACTCGCTGCTGCGCGACGAACCCGCGCTGCGCGCTTTCGCGGGCGAGGCGCTCGCCGCGCTGCAAACCCTGCCGCAAGCGGCCGGCGGCCCGCCTGCGCTTGCGCCCGAGCGGCTGCAGCAGTGGCTGCGCGCCGCTGAAGAGCTGACCGCGGACCTGCTGGCCGCGGATGGGGGGTGGGATGGATGAGGATCATATCCATCCAGGTCAAGGGCTTCGGTGTCCTCCAGGAGAGGACACTCGATACGGACAGCCCGCTCGCGCTGTTTTACGGCGCTAACGAAGCGGGCAAGAGCACGCTCATGGGCTTCGTCCGTGCGGTGCTGTTCGGCTTTCCGACCCGGCAGAGCCGGGCGGACCGATACGAACCGCCGATGGGCGGTGCCCATGGAGGGGCTTTGACCCTGCAAGGCGAGCAGGGTCATCTCATTCGAGTCGAGCGCTACGACGGCTCGACCGGCGGTCGACGATCCTCCGCAGGGATCGTCACGGTGACTCTCGGTGACGGCACCACCGGCGGCGAGGAACTGCTGCACAAGCTGCTGGGCGGCCTGTCGGCCGACTTGTTTCGCAGCTTGTTCGCTTTTGGGTTAAGCGAGCTGCAGGAGCTGCGCACCCTGCAGAGCGACGAGATCAGCGGCTACCTGTACAGCGCCGGTCTCGGAGTCAGCGGCTCCACGATTATGGAAGCCCAGCGCAAATTGGCCGCGCAAGCGGACAGCTTGTACAAGCCGCGAGGCCGCAATCAAGAGATCAACCTCCTGCTGAAGGAGCTGGAGGAGCTGGATGGGCAAATTCGCCGCAGCAAAGAGCGAATCGGCGAATACGACCGCTTGCTCGAAGAGAGGCGCTCCACGGAGCAGCTCATTGCGGAGCAAGAGCTGCGCAAGCAATCGCTCCGCAATGAGCTCGATGAGCTCACTGTGGGGAGCAAAGCCAGAAGCTCCTGGATTCGTCTGAAGCAGATTTCCGAGGATCTGAAGGAGCTTCCGGAGATGGAAGCCTTCCCGGAGAATGCGACCGCCCGGTTGGAGGCTTTGGAGAATGAGCTGGCTCTATGCAAGGAAGAGGAAACACGGCTTTATCTGAAACAGCAGGGATATAGATCCGAGCTTCAGGCTCTTGTGATAATTGATGAGCTGCTAGTCTATAAAAGTGAATTAAACACGCTTCTGGAAGAAGCACCCCTTTACCATGAAAGCGATAGATCCATCACCGAGCTGGAGGCTGAGCTTTCAAACCTGATGCTTGAAGTCGCTAGACTGCTCAAACAGTTGGATGAGCAATGGGAAACCGGCACGCTTGCCGCCTTTCCTGTTTCAATCTCGCTGCGGGAACGGATTCGCAGCTATCGAGACCAGTTTGCCGAGCTTCAGGAGAGAATGAGACGGCTTTACGGAGAGCAGGCAAGTCTCGGCTTGCAAATAGACCGTGTGCAGGAATCCGTGGCGGGGCAGGAAAGAGAACTACAGCACTCGAATTCCACTTTGTTTAATGCATTAGCAGGATCGCGTTCAGAGATCGAGGAAGATCCCGCACGGGCTTTGAATCGGATCGCCCGAGATTTTGCCCAGTGGCGGTTGCTTCGCACCGAACGCGAGCATCTGCTTGAACGCATTGCAGATCGTGAGCGATATCGGGAAGAGCTGCTTGAGTCCTCTGCAAGAGCTGGTCGGCAAGCCGCTCAGAGGCAGCGAATGCTTGCTTTCTTTACATTAGGGGCGGTCATCCTTCTTTCCGCAGCTTTAGGCTGGAATGGCCAAGGTTTGCTGGCAGGTATGGTTTTAGCGATCGGAGCGGGCATTTTCATTTATCTATATCTGTCCAATCCGCATAGAGCCCATGACAATTCCCAGCGTAAAAGCCAGGATTATTCAGATAAATCATCAACATCCGAAAATGATAAAATCCTTGCACTCGAGCAGAAGTTGAAAGCTTACGAGAATAATCTGCAGCAGCAAGCAGGTATATGGCTAGGGGTACAGGAAGCCGCTGCAACCAAGGAAAACGGAACATTCCGGTCCGCTTTTCAAACATCTTCCCCAGCAGCTGCCCCGTCATCTCCAAACGATCATTGGTCCCTGGTGCTCCAATGGCTGGAAACTTCGCTTGAAGACCTGAGGCAGGAAGCGGAGCAACACAGGCATCAAAGCGGTGAGCTTGAACGTAAGCAGGACAAGCTGCGCGATTCGCGAACTCAATTGCAAACATTAAAGAAGCAGGATGATCAGCATGCAGCAGAAATGCATGAGCAGGCAGGGCAATTGGACCGTCTGCAAACAGAATGGAACGAATGGACACAGTCATTAGGATTTACTGGACAATTATCGCCTGATGCCTTATTTGAAAGCTTGCAGCTGGTGGAACGGGGTCATGACCTTCTGCGCCGACAAGTGCAGCTAGAAGCAAAAATAACGGCTCACCGGCAATTCATGCATCGATTTGAGTTGGATATTGCGACTTATCTTGGGACTGATACCAAAGAGCCTGTCCTTGCAATAAAGCGCTGGAAAGAACAGGAACAAGAGCAGCTACGCCTCCTTTCCGAACAGGAAAATCTCCATCATCAACTTGCTCAAATTGAGCATGAGCAGCAGCTGATGGTTGGTCGCAATCAACGTGTTTCCAGTAAGCTGGTGGATCTGCTTAAAGAAGCATCAGCTGATCACGGTGAACAGCTTCGTCAGAATCAAAGCAAAGCAGAGCGGCGCCTCAAGCTTTTGGAGGAGCAAAGACATTTAAGCGCTGCGATGGAAGCTTTGGCTGGCAGCACTTTTTTGCCCAAGCTGAAGGCATTGCTGGAGGAAAAGGGCGATGAGGAGCTGGAACGCTTAAAAGCTGAAATAACCATTCAAATCGAGGTATTGGAAGACAAAACGAATGAATGTCGCGAACAATCCGGGAGACTTGCCAGTGAGATTGAGAAGCTGGAGCTGGGCACCGAGCATACGGATAAGCTGCAAAAGCTTGAAGAATACAGAGCTTCTATCCAGCAGTTGGTTGATCAATATGCAGCTGTCTCCTTTGCTTCTTTATTGCTGAAGAAAGCCAGAGACATTTATGAACGGGATCGGCAGCCGGGTGTACTCATACGGGCATCCGCCTATTTTGAACAAATGACGCAGGGAAATTATACCGGAATCAAAGCTCCATTTGGTGAGCAGAAGCTGGTCGCGATGCATCACAGCGGGCGAACGCTCGATACGGGCTATCTTAGCAGAGGCACAGCGGAGCAGCTGTATCTGTCCATGCGCTTTGCGCTGGCAGAGGAATATGCCGGCAGGGCCGTACTGCCTCTAATTATGGACGATATCCTCGTGAATTTCGACGAGCAGCGAATGGAGAGCTGTCTGCAGGTGATAAATGAACTGAGCCAGCGACACCAGATTCTTTTATTTACCTGCCATACTCACGTAAGGGATGCAGCCAAGCGGATGATCTCCGATCATAGGCTGATAGTGCTTTAAAAGGAGGCTGAGCTATGGATACGAATGATAAGTCGGGTAAACAGCGGGAAATTACATATCAAATCGGCTGGAAAAAAGGTAAAATTCAATTGCAAGCTCAGAGTGACAGGGTTGAAAGCGATGAGAGCAGCAAGCTGACCCAAAACATCCTGTTTCGTTTGCATGAGCGTTTCATTTGGCGTGTCACACCAGCTGCACCCGAATCCTGGCTGTTTCCGCTTCTCTATTTGCTTCCAGCTTTGGTCTTTTTGCTTACTTTCGTTCTTGTTTACCAACTAAGCCATCAATAACACAGGGAATTGAAGGAGGGGCAGGTTTGTCATTGAATATGAGTCTAGCGATTTTTGGCGGGTTCTTAGGGCTCGTGATTACAGGGATTGCCCTTTATACCGCCTGGATCATTCACCAGCTTTGGAAGCAGCAGGCTGCTTCTCCTCGGGCGTTCAGCTCCGCAGAGATCGCAGCTCTTTACCTGTCTCAATGGACGGTGATGGACTTTGCCATATTAGGGATTTCCGCAATAGGAATCTTGCTTCTCGCTGCTGATCTATTTGCTGTCATGCGGGACAGAGCCTCGTTTCCGCCCTATCATATTTTTTATCTGCTGTGCGGGCTGATTTTTTCAATGATGGGTGTTTTATTGTTAATTGTCCGTCTGTTCGTGGTGATCGGCATAAATAGACCGCCTGCCGAAGCTTCACAAAGCCCGATTTCTCCAAACCATCATGACCAGCCAAATGATACTGACCATGCCAAATAAGGGATACATCGCACTGAGCAGCACCTTGAAACCAATTTGGCTGAAGCCATAGGTAAGGATGAGGATGGCGAAAATAATCATTTTGAGCGGCAGCTTGGTCCTTTGCTGAAGCTGCAGGCATACTCCGTAAGCATCCGCGATATAAGTGGTGAAGATTTCGCCATAAATGATAAGCAGGTAAGCCGTTTGTATCCAGGGTCCAAGGCGGCTGATGATATTGCCCATCGGGATCTCGAATTGAGATATACCTGGCATTTGTGCGGATAGAGCAAAATGTGCAGCCAACAGCAGCAAGCCAATGCCAAGGCCGCCCAATAAACCTCCGGTATACAGCACGGAACGATTCTCGACAGCAGCTCCCATCGGGACCAATACGGCTTGTGACATAGCCAAATTAAAGGCCGTGTACAGAAAGGGAGCCAGCCACACACGCCCCAAGGAATAGTCGGAGGTATGGGTTAGCCAACCGTTACTGCCTGGAGAATTCCAAGTATAAATTACAATGATTATACTGAAGAGGATCATGATAGGAACCACGATGGAGTTAACCGTCATGATCGCCTGAATACCTCGAGAAAGTACGTAATAAGCCAGAACAAGGGTTACCAGCAATCCTGTCTGATAGGAAAGATGGAGCTGCTCTTCAAATATCGTTCCGCCGCCAGCCAGCATAACGGTTGTAATACAGAACAAGACAAGCATGGTAAAAAGACTGATCACATTGCCCATGAAATCACCGAACAAAGCCTTGTTCAAATCCTCATAGGATTTCGCTTTGAGATCATGTGCCATCAGCATCAGCTTAATACCGAACCAAATGAATAAAAAAGTGGACAGCGCAATCGTTAGAGTGGCAACAGCGCCATAGCGAGTGAAAAATTGCAGGATTTCCTGTCCGGAAGCAAAACCTGCACCGACGACTGTGCCGATATAGGTAAATGCAATACGGACGATTTGTGAGCCTGATCGCATCCCGGACTGCTCCTTCCTAACCCTTCTGAGTTCCTGTATATTTAGTACAAGTTATGTTTCTGCATGAAACAGCATGACAAGTTATTTGGATTTCTGTTAAAATGAGCAAGAATTCCAGCGAAATAAACCGATAGGGGGAGGATATTCGTGCATCATGAACTTTACAGTTTCATCTACAGCTTTGGATATCCGGCCTTATATTTGCTTCTCTCGGCTGGAATCATCGGATTACCCGTGCCGGATGAAACACTTATGACCTTTGCTGGATCTTTGACAGCACCAGGAGGCCCGTTCTTATATACAACAACTTTGATGGTCATTTATGCAGGAACCATGACAGGAATGATAGTCAGCTATTCGTTGGGACATCGAATAGGCAAGCCATTCTTACACCGATATGGCAAATGGATTAAGCTAACGCCGGAAAGGCTTGAGAAAACGGAAGGCTGGTTCAAACGCTATGGCATGTGGGCTGTGTTTTTCGGGTATTTTGTTCCGGGCGTGAGGCATTTTACTTGTTATTTAGCGGGTGTAAGCGGTGTGGGTTTACTGAGATATTTGCTTTATGCGGCATCCGGAGCCTTGGTCTGGTGTATCACTTTCTTGACACTCGGTCATTTTATCGGTAGAAACTGGGAAGAACTGCTTCAAATCATACACAAATATGTTGGTTTTAGCGTGACTGGAATTATAATGATCATGCTGATTGCTATCCTTGTCTTAGTAAGAATGCGTAAAAGGAAAAAGCAGGAAGACATAAAAAAAGCAGGACCCTTCCAATAGAATAGGTTCTGCTTTTACTTTTTAGTTATCTGCAAATAGTTTAATAGATTGAATGGTATCATTGGTTGGATCGATATCCAGTTTGAGAATGGTGCCTTGAGCTTTGTAAGCAAGTACGTAGGAGGTATTCGAATTCGGCTTTCCAAGGGCGGCAATCGCATCCCCTGATTTTTCACCGAGGCGTAAGCCTCTTAGCCCAGGATCGATATCCGCCGTATGTACATTAACGAACTCCAGCTTGTTTTGTTTGTTGAATCCTATGGAGAAATCCGTGTAATCATAGACGGTTACCGGATCCGTATCTTCATCCATGACGAACTGATCTTTGGCTTTGCTGAAGCGGCCCAGCACCGAGTCTTTGTCCGTTCCCAGCTTTAGCCCCATTAATGTCGGCTTTGCCTGATTATAGGCATCGCTCGGGTCTACCTTTGGTTTTGGCGTGGATTTGGCCGGAGGTCGATCAGGAATAGGTGCATTTGGATCAACGGTTGATGCCCGGTTCGCCGAAACTTGAGCTTCATGATCCGAGGTTGCATATGGGGTAGACACAGGCGTAATGCCGCCTCCCCGAATAGAACTGGACGGGTCAATTTCATTGCCGCTGGTGGAGATAGGCTCCCGTGAAGGATAGTTACTCACAGCAGGAGGCTGAGCAGTGCGATCCAATGGCTTTTCACAGCCGGCAGTCAGCAAAGACACGGTTAATAACGATATACTAAGGGAGCTTATGAGCTTCCACGATTTATTCATTTGGGGGTAATTCCTTTCCGGTCTTTGTCCTATATATATTAGACACTGTTTGAGCCCAAAAAGTTGCTAAATTTTAGAATGGACTATGTAAAATTAAAAAAATATGAGATACTACAAAGTAAAAATATGGAGTTATTCAAATTATATCGGACGGAGGTATCACATGGATTTGTTAAAGCAAAGGATCTTGGAAGTGGGTGTCGTCGTATCCGATCAGGTTTTGAAGCTGGACGCCATCTTGAATCACCAAGTGGATCCGATGCTGATCATGGAAATGGGCAAGGAATTTGCCAGATTGTTTGCTGACGAGCTGCCGGAAAAGGTGCTCACTGTGGAATCCTCGGGAATCCCGATTGCTCTGGCTGTTGCCTATGAGCTTAAAGTACCCATGGTTTTTGCCAGACGCAAAAAAACATTGACCATGGACCAGGATACTTACAGCGAAAGAGTGCCTTCCTTCACCAAAGGCATCGTAACCGACATTATGGTATCCTCCCACCTTTTGAAAAAAGATGAACGTATACTGCTCATTGACGATTTTATTGCAAATGGCGATGCCGCACGCGGATTGATCCGGATTATCGAGAGAGCGGAAGCGGAGCTCGTAGGTGTAGGGATCGTGGTAGAGAAGAGTTTTCAAGCCGGAGGATCCTCAATCAGAGAACGGGGGATTCGGCTGGAATCCTTGGCCAAAATCGCCTCACTGGCAAATGGACGCATTGAATTCGAATGAAGACTCTATGATTTATCAGAATTTTGCCTTCCCTGTAAGCGATTTTTCCATTATAATAGGGTTGTGAGAGGAGGCTGAACCAATGGGAAACGAGATTGTTTCTGCAGATTATTTTATGACCAAGTTATCCGAGGCTAAGAATCATTTTGAACGTGCTCTCGATTGTAAACATACAGAGTTTGATGATCTGTATCCCTATATGATTGAACACCCGCAATTTTTCTGGTACAAAAGATATGTCGCCTGGTCAGAGCTGTTAACTGTCGTTAAGCTTTCCACGGAATTGTCGATCGATTGGGAGCCGCAGTTTTCCCAACAGCAGATTGAATATATAAAGAGCCGCGTGATGTCGAGCAAAGTTCTCGATTTATGGTTTGAAACAAACGATTCCAAAGAACATGTGAGCTGACATCAGCTAATATACGAAAGACCTACGAAGTTTATATCGCAGGTCTTTTTTTTAATTCAGAATGTTCATCTTTTCAATATGTTGCTTGGTCTGCTCGGTTCCTAGATCATACAGCATGCGGTATACCTCGTGAAGATAGTAATCGTAATCTTGATTCGATTCATTAAAGTAGTAATCCTTCAAAGGGATAAAAGATCGGGCATAACCTCTTTGATCTGAATTATCCGCTTCTTCAAAAAGCTCCTGCAGCCTGTCGATATCCTCTTCCGTCGCTTCAATTTCGAATTCAAAGCTGGCATCGCCTTGATTCTCCATGACCTCGCCGGGTCCAACAGCTATATAGTATTTTTTCTTTTCCACGCTGCAATCATGTCTCCCCTCTTCAACGTTTCATTCAACTGCTTCTTGATTACTTTTTCCCGGAATGAGATATTTATGTAAAATAGGACTAAGCAGGAACGAATATGCTAAGCTTATGCTTACGATGCCAGTTTTGCTAAAGCAAAACTCAAAGCTTATGCTTACGAAGTCAGTTTTGCTAAAGCAAAACTCAAAGCTTATGCTTACGAAGTCAGTTTTGCTAAAGCAAAACTCAAAGCTTATGCTTACGAAGTCAGTTTTGCTAAAGCAAAACTCAAAGCTTATGCTTACGAAGTCAGTTTTGCTAAAGCAAAACTCAAAGCTTATGCTTACGAAGTCAGTTTTGCTAAAGCAAAACTCAAAGCTTATGCTTACGAAGTCAGTTTTGCTAAAGCAAAACTCAAAGCTTATGCTTACGAAGTCAGTTTTGCTAAAGCAAAACTCAAAGCTTATGCTTACGAAGTCAGTTTTGCTAAAGCAAAACTCAAAGCTTATGCTTACGAAGTCAGTTTTGCTAAAGCAAAACTCAAAGCTTATGCTTACGAAGTCAGTTTTGCTAAAGCAAAACTCTTAGGAGGTAAACAATGATATCTGATGATCAATTAGACCAGTATCGGGAACAAGGTACGAAAGTGCGAGTTGTCCGTGATGTTAATCCCGCAAATGATGTAAAAGGTATTGTAGTGGCCTGGAACGAGACAAGCGTCTTGATCCGCAAACAAAATCGCCGGGTGGTCACTCTTGACCGCAATTATGTGTTTCAACCGTTCACAGACGAACGTCCCCCAGAATTCGAATTGCCTCATGAGTTGGAATAGTAATCGAAAGGGGATCATCTTAGAAATGAATATCAAACGATTGAAAAATGGGACAAGCCCATTGGAGGGGATCACTTTTGAACTGATCCATTCAGAGCAAGGGCCGTACTTGCTGTGGAAAAGCCTTCAACCGCTCCGCACGTTAAACTCATCCCCTTGGGGCGGTGGTTTCGGACATCACACTTGTCTGATCAATCGTCAGGTCGATAAAAATTACCAGGCAGTAGATCCCATTGAAGAGATGAACTGCTTCTTGCAGAGCGAAGGACTGCGTCCTGATGAAACAGCGGGCATGCTTACCGCAGCTTGGGTAAGAGATGCAGGCATCCACACGGAGTTATGGGCAGATGAAGGAAAAGCCGAGCAAGAACAGCTGAAAGTGTGCACCTATGTAACGGTTGGGCTCAGCAATAAGGCGAGAGCAGGGAACCCATTACTAGCGACAGCCTTGTATCCTGGAACCATCAACACCATCGTGTTGATTCATGGAACACTGACAGATGCAGCAATGGTTAATGCTGTTATTACAGCTACAGAAGCCAAAACTGCGGCATTGGCTGATCTGGGGATCTGCATGAACACATCCGACGGCGGTCGTCCGGCTACCGGTACAACTACAGATGCCGTACTCATCGCCGCAAATAATAGGGGAAGCTTCCATTCGTATGCAGGCACAGCTACCCAGCTCGGTTATTGCATTGGCCGAGCCGTGTATGAGTCCATTATGGTTTCCGGCAAAAAGTATGCAAAAGCAACAAATTGAGGTTCAGGGGTTGTTTAAGGTCTTCTAAACAAACCAAAAGCATTTGCAATCTGTTGATTTCCAGCACCGGTTAACACCGAATCATCATCAGTGTCGTTCGCCGGATCGGCTTTAATGCCAGCCGCTTCACCTTCCGTTAAGTCACGTTGATTGCCGGTATATTTGGGCTCCAAGGCATCTATTTCCTCTTGATCCATTGTTCCAAACCTCCTTTTTTCCTAGGTTTCGCTTTCATAGCCATGCTTATGCAGTCTGGAGAAAAATGCCTGGTGAAAAGCGTTTGACTTCGTTTATCGACCATGGTATATTAAATTTTGTCGCCTAATATGCGTTCGTGGCGGAATTGGCAGACGCGCTAGATTCAGGTTCTAGTGGTGTAACAGCCGTGGAGGTTCGAGTCCTCTCGAGCGCATCAAGTAGTGCAAGGGTTCCAGCTTATTGGCTGGGACCCTTAGTGCGTTTAAACACACATGTGAAAATTTAGGGTTTTGAAAGGGTTGTTGATTACATTGGGACATTGGCAGAAAGCATACTTCTTTGGCATGGCTTTGGCTATGGTGCTGCTTGTAACAGGCGAATTAATATGGCTGCCTGATCCTTTACGATTCGGAACAAATTTTTACTGGATTGACGTCCTAGATCAGTTTATTTATGCGTTCGTTCTAATTCCCCTGATCTGGATGATAGTGGCTTTACTAAATATTATTGCTGCGAGACCTGCCGCCAGTCATATCCGGTGGGTTCAATTCCGAAGCTGGGCTGTGTTCATTGCCGGAGCAGTGGCTGCCATTGCGATTCTGACTGTTCCCAAGCAGCTTGTATACTCGGTGGGAGCTTTAGGAGTAGCATGGCTGCTAGTATTTGTCGATCTGTTCTTCAATGAACGTAATCGGCGCAAGTTTCCGGTCCAGAGTGTATCTGTTTTTATTTTGACGATTTGTGTATTGTCTTTTTTGTTCTGGCCAACCTCTTATATGGTGACATACCCGGGTTTGACTATGAACATGAACCGTTACGCACAGGCTAAGGGCGGGAATGTGCATGGAGAAATCTCTGGCCTTCTCGTTTTTGAGCGGCCCGCTTTCCCGGTAGATTGGATTTACGCAAAGCTATTTCCCCACTATACGTTCCAACACATTGAGAAGCTTGGAATGTCTTTAGGAGCTTACGATCAGCTTTCACGGAGTATGAAGGAGGATGCGAACGCCGCGGGAAGTGCGATTGCTTTTCAAAAGCTTGGAAATGGCAAAGGTATCACTTCACATGGTGTCCTCATCACGGCAGTCATCAAAAGCAGTCCTGCTGAAGGCATTATGCAAGGTGGCGATATAATTGAGGAAATAAATAGCATGAAGGTTTCAAAGGTACAAGATTTGACGGAGCGCATGTCAAAGGTCTCACCTGGTCAACAAGTGAAGGTTTTAGTCCTTCGCGGCGGTAAACGAATACCGTTCACGATTGAGACTCGTGCAAACCCGGACGATCCAAAACGGGCTGCCTTTGGGATCCAAGTAAGCGATGAATTACAGTACGACATTCCTGGTACGGTGACCTATCATAACTATTTAGTTCATGAAGGAGGTCCGTCGCATGGAGCGATGCTTGCGCTCGTTCTGATTGATCAGCTCACACCATACGGTGTAACAAATGGAAATCGTGTTGCAGGCACAGGAACCATAGGACAAGATGGTTCAATCGGTCCGGTCGGGGGAGTGGAGCAGAAAGCCTATACCGTTAACAGGGCAGGTGTGGATGTATTCTTCGTTCCTTTCGAAAATGAGGCAGATGCGAAAAGAGGAGCTCCCGACCTGCAAATAGTGCCTGTTCATACGCTGGATGATATTTTGAATTGGCTGTGGGCACACCCCAAAACCAGGTAAAAGCTTTATTCCTGCTAAAAACCTAATTGTCGACATAATAAGTGTTGTACTCGCCACATAGTATGACAAACATTTTTCCTAAGTGATCTTATAATGTAGATATGTCAGAGATCCAACTTGCCTATTTAATCTGACACTTGGGAGGATGGTCACATGGACGAGCAATTCATAAAAAGGTTACATACGCTAAATCGTCGCGATGAACTTAGATCCAGACTACTGATCGACGGTGTTAAACTCACTCTCAAACGCAAACAGAAAATGGGTTTGTTAGACAGGATTTTTAAAAACAAAAAGAAAACGGTTATCGCTAAAGGATGGAATTGAAGTGATCGTACCAATTATAAGCATATAAAATTGAATTTATCAAATTAAATGATAATGCTGTAAAACCCAAGCTGGATAAGGACTCCGGCTATTTTTTTTGCAAATTTTTCGACAGTTATTTCCATTATCGTTGACCATTTTGAGCTAGTATGATAGGTTCAAAAAGAGCTAAAAATAAGTAATTCCTATAAAGATACTTTGAATCAGGCTTTAACCTATTTGAGAGGTGGATATCGTTGGAACTTCAAGTAACAAACAGTCCTTTTAATCAAGATCAGGCAGAACTCCTCAATCGCCTCCTTCCTTCACTAACGGAGACACAATTGATATGGCTTAGCGGTTATCTTGCCGCTCTCCCTAAAACGGCATCCCCTGTGATAGTTAACACTAGCGTCCAACCTGTCCCGGCAGCCAGCCCGGTTTCCCAGGAAGTAACCGTGCTTTTCGGATCCCAGACCGGTAACTGCCAAAGGTTGGCTAAAGGCCTAACTAAACAGTTGGAAGAGCGAGGCTTTCAAGTATCTCTGTCCTCAATGATTGAGTTCAAGTCTAATAACTTAAAGAAAATACGCAATTTATTGATTCTTGTGAGCACCCATGGAGAAGGGGATCCACCGGACAATGCATTGCCCTTCTATGAATTCCTTAACAGCAAAAGAGCGCCTCAATTGGATGACCTGCAGTATTCCGTGCTCGCCTTGGGAGACAGCTCCTACGAGTTTTACTGCCAAACCGGCAAAGACTTCGACCGTCGTCTGGAGGAATTAGGCGGCAAGCGGCTTTCCCCGCGAGTGGATTGCGATTTGGATTTTGACGAACCCGCGGCAGAGTGGATTAAGCATGTTTTAGGCTCCTTAAATGAGAAGACTGGGGTCTCGGTTATCCCCGTTGAAACCAATGAGGCAGTTGAAAAAGCGCTAAATACGGATCAACAAGCATATTCAAGGACGAGTCCTTTTGCTGCTGAGCTCCTTGAGAATTTGAATCTCAACGGGCGTGGATCTAAGCTCGAAACCCGCCATTTGGAGCTGTCCCTTGAGGGATCCAATCTACAATATGAACCCGGAGATTGCTTGGGAATCTACCCGGAAAATCATCCAGACTTGGTTGACACTCTGATCGAAGAGATGGGCTGGAAGCCTGAAGACATCGTTCCTGCGAGTAAGAAGGGTGATGAATTGCCTTTAAGAGAGGCATTACTCCGCAGCTATGAGATCACTGTGCTGACAAAGCCATTACTGGAGCAAGCTGCACAGCTTTCGTCCAACAAGGGTCTGCAAGAGCTTGTTACACCAGGACATGAGGAAGAACTCCGGGCTTATCTGATCAACCGGGATCTTTTGGACCTAGTACAGGATTTCTCCCTTAAGGGGACACCTGCACGAGAATTCGTATCCATCCTTCGAAAAATGCCGGCCCGGCTGTACTCGATAGCCAGCAGCTCCAAAGCCAACCCGGATGAGGTGCACCTGACCATTCGAACCGTTCGTTACGAAGCGCACGGACGCGATCGGTACGGTGTCTGCTCCATACAATGTGCAGAACGGCTGCAGCCGGGTGCCAGCTTGCCGGTTTACGTACATGACAATCCTAACTTCAAGCTGCCTGCCAATGCGGATACGCCAATCATAATGATCGGACCAGGCACGGGTGTAGCTCCATTTCGGTCATTCCTGGCTGAACGGGAGGAAGTCGGTGCAGGGGGAAAAACGTGGTTGTTCTACGGAGATCAGCACTTCAGCACGGACTTTCTTTACCAGATTGACTGGCAGCGTTGGCTCAAGGAAGGCTTGCTGACGCGCATGGATGTCGCCTTTTCCCGTGATACCGACAAGAAAATTTACGTCCAGCATCGCATGATGGAAAAGAGCCGTGATGTTTTCCAATGGTTAGAGGAAGGGGCATGCGTATATGTCTGCGGCGATGAGAAGAATATGGCTCATGATGTCCATAATACTTTACTCACGATCCTCGAGCGTGAAGGCAGCATGAGTCCCGAGGAGGCCTCAGCCTACTTGACTGAATTGCAGCAGCAGAAGCGCTACCAGCGTGATGTGTATTGAAAAATAGATCAAAGAACGAAAGCGAGGAGACTGCAAAATGAGTCATGATCCATTTGCTCCGTCCAAGGCTCCGCACAGTGAAGTCGAGCATATTAAGCGCTCGAGCAATTACCTGAGGGGAAGCCTTACAAGTACACTTGAAGATTTAATTAGCGGGTCCATACCTGAGGACGATAATCGATTAATGAAGTTTCATGGAAGCTATATGCAGGATGACCGGGATCTGCGTAATGAACGCCATAAGCAGAAGCTGGAACCAGCTTACCAGTTCATGCTGCGAGTTCGGGCGCCTGGAGGTATCGTTACACCCGAACAGTGGTTGATGATGGACCGTATTGCCGATCAATACGCGAATGGTTCGATACGGCTGACAACAAGGCAGTCCTTTCAGCTGCATGGAGTCATAAAGTGGAAATTGAAGAGTACCATCAAGACCATTAATGATACATTGCTCACTACACTAGCCGCTTGCGGAGATGTGAATCGGAATGTCATGTGTAATCCCAACCCTTACCAGTCTGAGGTTCATTCTGAAGTTTACGAGTGGTCTCAGCGCCTTAGCGACCATCTTTCTCCACGGACCAATGCCTATCATGAGATCTGGCTTGACGGTGAGAAAGTGATCGATAGTCAAGAGGGCGGGGAAGAACCCATATATGGGCCTGTGTATCTTCCGCGCAAATTCAAGATCGGTGTAGCCGTGCCTCCTTCTAACGATGTAGACGTTTATTCTCAGGATCTGG
The DNA here is from genome assembly GCF_900104695.1 of Paenibacillus sp. GP183. Taxonomy (NCBI): domain Bacteria; kingdom Bacillati; phylum Bacillota; class Bacilli; order Caryophanales; family Paenibacillaceae; genus Paenibacillus; species Paenibacillus sp. GP183. Next base: position 1,729,573 of record NZ_FNSW01000001.1, on the reverse strand, counting down.
GTTTCATCGCCATTTATGAAAATGGACAGCTTCAAGGATTCAACGTATCTGTCGGTGGGGGTATGGGGATGAGTTACGGTGACCCGAAGACATATCCTCAACTGGCTCGCGTGATCGGGTTCTGCTCACCTGAACAGATCATTGACGTGGCGGAAAAAACAGTGATGATTCAAAGGGATTACGGAGATCGCTCTGTGCGCAAGCACGCTAGATTCAAGTACACCATCGATGATCGCGGAATAGAGTGGTTCATTAACGAACTCACCAAAAGATTAGGTTGGAATCTTGAGGAAGCCCGTCCCTTCCAATTTCAAAATAACGGTGATCGCTATGGCTGGGTGAAAGGGAGCAACGGCAAATGGCATTTGACCCTGTTTATCCAGAACGGTCGGGTTGCCGATCAGGAGGGGTATCCTTTAAAGACAGGCTTGCGGGAAATTGCCAAAATGCATACCGGTGATTTCCGGCTCACTGCCAACCAAAACCTGATCATCGGCAACGTAAGCAGCCAGAAGAAGCGTAAAATTGAGGAAATGGTCAAGGCCTATAGACTCAAGGATGGGATACAGCAATCAGCGCTGCGGAGAAATTCCATGGCCTGTGTGGCCCTCCCTACTTGTGGGCTGGCTATGGCTGAATCGGAACGCTACCTCCCCTCACTATTGGAAAAGCTCGAGTTGATCCTTGAGGATGCAGGCTTGCGAGAAGAGGAGATTGTTATTCGTATGACCGGCTGCCCTAACGGCTGCGCACGTCCTGCCCTGGGTGAAATCGCATTTATCGGCAAGGCTCCTGGCCGATATAATCTGTATATGGGTGCCGGCTTTGCCGGAGATCGGCTGAACAAGCTTTACCGGGAAAATATCGACGAAAAAGAGATCTTGGACTCACTTAAACCGATTATTCATCGGTATGCGCAGGAACGGCAGGAAGGTGAACACTTCGGGGATTTTGTAATCCGTACGGGTTATGTCAAAGAGGTTCATTCAGGACTGGACTTTCATAACTAGTCATTATTAAAAACAGGGGCAGCTGAGGCTGCCTCTGTTTTGCATGTGGCGTTATTATGCACGAACTGCACTTTCAAAGTTTGCTGTTCTATGAGCGCCGTTACAAAATGGTTTATTGCTAGATTGACCGCATCGGCACAAGTATGTAGCTTGTTTGGTTTCGATTCGGTTTCCTGCACCATCAATAAGTTCAATTTCACCATTAATAACTAATGGACCGTTATCGTTAGCTGTAATTTTGGTTTCTGCCATTTTTTCACCTCCTTATCTATAGTAAAGATATCATAGAGATGGATGAAACATGAAACCTTTTTTGTTTGCTTTGCGTAGAAACTGATCATACAGGTTTGCTGAAAAAAGGAGGGGAAGGCATGGAGATAACCGCAGATGTTTCCTTCATTATTTTATTGCTCGGTCTAACTGGTTTGCTGGCCGGTTATTTTTTCTATGCCTGTCCTCTCCAGCTGCAGCACGCTGAGCCTGATTTTATTAATGGAAGCAGCCTCGTAAAGAAAGTCGGACAGAAACTTTCTAGCGGATTGGATAGGCTGCACTGGATCCGCAGGAAAGTACCTGGAAGTAGAAGCGGACGAAGTCTGCCGAGTGGAGAAGAAGACTCTCTTTTTATCATGAGTAATCATAATTTTTCATGATATAAGGAGGAATAGAGAGATGTCGACATTACTTCAACCCGTGATTCATATTTTGAATATGCTGTTATCCGCTCTACAGGGGTTTACACATGATTGGGGCATAGCGGTCATATTGTTAACGTTACTCATTCGAGCTTCATTATTCTTGTTAAATTTGAGAATGGCCAAGCAGCAAGTCAGGCAGGCTCGCATTCAGCCGCAGTTAGCCCAATTGCGTAAAAAGTATGCATCGGATACGTCAAAGCTCAGTGAAGAAATGATGAAGCTATATAATCGCTATGGCATTAAACCGCTCTCCACCATTGTGGTCAGCCTTATTCAAGCGCCGATTTTCTTAAGCTTGTATCAATTATTCATTTCACATGGCTCCACCATGACTTCAGAAATCATCCCATGGGTAGCCTCGTTAGGCCAGCTTGATCCGATGCATATCGTACCGATTTCCGGCGCAGTGATTACTTTTATCAGTATGCTCATCCCGCTAACCTCAGAGATGGCAATTGCCGGTTCATTACTTCAAAGAGCAGGCTTGCCGCTGTTGATGGTAGGTATATTTGGAGCGGTGATGTGGTGGTCACCTGTAGCCGTCTGTCTGTATTCGGCAACTAGTTCACTTTTTGCTTTGATGGAACGGGGATTTTACCGGACTTCATTCGGAAAAAGGTTGATTCTGGAGGGAATGCCTGAGATGGCAGGGCCTAAGTAACCATCAACAGGAGGGGTTTATAATGCTGTTGACGAATAAGCAAAAGCAATTGATCTTGAATGTACTGCTAAAAGAGAAGCGAAGCCTGTTTTCCAAAAACAAGGGTGAACTGTTAAATAAAACAATAGCTGATCTCGAGCAATCTCTTCGCAATGAGTCAGTTAATGCTAAGGACCTGCGGAAATGAGAAGGAGATTTTAACGAATGACTGAGGATTGGAATTTATTTGAACGCAATGACGGCATTGAGCCCATGATGATATTCATGAACACAGGCCTCAAGGAAACGGCGCCAGTGGCAGGGTTCTCTCGTTTGATTGCTGTCATTTTCAATATGTACAGTTTATGGGATGCAGCCGGTAATTCCAGCAAGGGCGCGCAGGATTTATTTTATTCCCTGGAGGATAGGCTGATGCGGCGGATGCAGGATGCTGAGCTCGCGGTTTATGTCGGCAGAATCTCTGTGCAAAACAAGATGGAGCTGTATTTTTATGCGGATGAATCCGAGGACTGGGAGCCGAAGCTTCGTGAGATCATGGTCGACTTTCCGTCTTTTCGCTATTATTCATCGGTTAAGGAGGATGCCGACTGGTCCTTCTATCGGGAAGTGATGTATCCGAGGCCGCTGGAAGAGCAGTGGATGCGCAATGCCAAAATCTCATACGCGCTGATTCAGCATGGGGATCGAGCCGAGATGGTCAGAGTGGTGGAGCATTGGCTGCATTTTGCAAGTAAAATCGGAATGGATGAGGTTAAAAGCAAAGCCCGTGAGCTGGGGTACCAGGTTGTGAATGCGGAAAAGGATACATCCAAAACCAAGTATCCCTATGTTCTGCAGCTGAGCAAAAGGCACGCGCTTGACTTGCCCACCATCAATGCGGTGACGAAGGAGCTGTTCGCACTGACGGATAAAGCGGGAGGCGTGTACGATGGCTGGGGGACGAATTTAAAGCTTAAGCTTCCGGCCAAGCTGCGTTTCGCTTTGATTAAATTTTTCAAAAAGCGTTGGTACCTGATCTTATTTCTCGTTATTTTAATTATTCTATCTATCGGATTTCGGCTTTAACCGAAATTATTCCACGATTGAAACCGGAACCCACTCTCCTTCCACCACATACAAATGTAGGTAGAAGGAGGGATACATCATGGCAGTTTGTCCAACTTGGACTTATAGGAATGTAACACCTGCCGTATTTAAAGCATTGCAAAATGCGGGCAGAAAGCACAGTTCATCGATTCCCAATACACCCTCGGGGAAGTTTACGCTTACGGTTACCGGATTTAAAGTAGGCTTTAAATACGCTTGGGATGTAAGGAGCAGCACCATGCTGCTGCAATGCGAATCCAAGCCGATGCTGATCGGATGCGGGACCATAAAATCCTTTGCCGATAAAATTATTATAGAAAGCGGCGGCAGGGTGGGATGACCCAGCCATAATCAGGTATGACACTGCTGAATACGGGATACACTGTGGATGGAAGGCGGTGGTACTTTGGCTGAAAAAAAAGAAAGAGAAGAACTGCTCAAGTTTCTCGCGGAGCAGGTCGTCACATACGTCCACACACCTAAAGAAGTGCGCAAGCATGCCAAGCAAATCGACAAGACTAACATGGAAAGCTGGCAATCCCGCTGGTTTGGCATGCTGCCTATGGCGATTGGAATGATAGCGCAGCAATTCCGAAAAAACAAAAGAACACCTCCCCAAGGCTGATTCATCAGCCAAGCGGAGGTTGTTCTTTTTCATTTTAAATAGACGATCAGGGATAAAGCTTGCCGCGAGATAATGCAGAAAGAAGCGGCAGATAGCAGGGTCCTTCATGATCCAGAATCAGATAGGGATCATCCTTCTCCCATTTACGATAACCAAGCACAGCAAGAGCATAAGTTACTTTTCCTGCATAAGGCTCTGAAACATAAGTTAGCTTTGGATTGTTCTGCAGGGTGATTCGCAGCTCATCCAGTCCAGAAATAGCGACCGGGTTACCCTGTACCCATGGCAGTCGTTCGTAGGGGTCAAAGGAAGGCAGCAGCTTTTCTTCCAGCTTCCCGCTAAAGGTTGTGTTTGAAGGAAGAGGGATGGTTACGTTGTCCATCACCGACAGGTTGTCAAAAGGCAAAGTCTCCCCCGTCTTGGCATCGAGCACATATGTCTTTTGATCCGCTGTAAGGGTCCATACACCTTGCAGTGGGCCTAAATACAAGCGATCCGCTTTAGTAGATTCAGGAATGAGTCCAAGCTGTATCAACGAACGATACAGGGTTGTAAGGCTAAATAAAGGGCTGCTTCCAGTACCATATTCCGTTAGGCGCAACTCGCCATTTTCGGCGGCATGAATGATCATATATCCAATTTCTTTTCCTTCGTTGACCAGGATTACGGCCCACCCATGATTGCCGGGTCCTAGTGTGTAGCTGCTCCAGGTGGCTTTCTCCCAGCTCTCAAAGCCATGCTCCTTCGCTAAAGCAAGCTTCCACCGGTTCACGGTATCATCCAAAATGGAAGCGGGCTTGTCCGAAGCTTTAACAGAAGGCTTATCAGAAGGCTTAACAGGAGGCTCAGGAGCACTGCTATTCAAAGCTACGGCAGCAGGTACAGCTTGTCCTGTAATGATCAATGGTTGATGTGGAGAGGTCCGATAAGCGCCGAGAAATACGCTTGCCGACAGCAATAGGATAATCCATTTGTTCAAATTCTTGTCACCTGCCCATTTTTTTCAATTGTCTATGCTATTCCTACATTCTAAGCTTGATGGCATGCAAAGAATGTTGGATCATGCAGCGGTAAATTTGCTATCTTTTCACGAATGAAGTCAGTTTCTTGCCCTATCTCCCGAGTTCAGATGGAACAATCCGCAATTGATGACGGAAACGAGGACGCGGGGCTTGTACTGCCAATCGATTTCCGCTCTGCGGTTCAAATACTGAGTTTCTATTTCCTCCCTCTGCTCCAATTCGGCTCCCTCAATCAAACTTCGATAATAGGAATCAATGCGGAGTACCTCATCCTGGTGTCTTTCATTGGCTTGATCTGCCCATTTGTGATCGTAATTGCTGACGGTGCGCTCTAGGACAAGCTCCAACGCATTTACAGCTTTCGGCAGGGTAAGACTATGGGGGAGGATAAAAGCATTGGCCGGAAGGCCGGGCGTTAGATTTTTGGTAAGAAGCTGTTTATGAAAATTCTCGCGTATTTCGCCGTTGTTCAGCTGAATCGCAATGGAATGTATCTCGCTGCGCTTCATATCGCAGGTCAGCTCTAATTTATAGTTGATATTGAGCCACGTCTCATAGACCCGTCTCATAGAAGGCGAGGGCTGCAAGGTAAAAGGCACCTCAAACAGCTGAACAAATCTCCCTTTGGAGCCTACGATGTTAAAAAGCTGCTCCAGCCTGCGGCTGCCAAACGTAACCTCATCACGAGGCACCCGCGCGATAACCGTCGTCGGAACAAAACCAAAATAACGCCCGAGGATGCTGTTATCATTGCTGCTTGCTGGTGCAACGGCAGCTGCTGCAGTGTTTCCTGCTCCAGCAGCTGCCTGAGCGCTTTCTCCGCCTGGAGGAGTGCTGCTTGGCATTGTAGCGGGCTGAGGCAATTCTTTGATCCTCTCCGATTCAAACATGAAGGTATAGGTCATTGTTTCAGCAGGAGCTCCTGTACGTTCAACAAAGCTCCAATAATAAGAGCGGCCGGTCATTTCCTTATCGGCTTCCGGCGAGAGCTTAACCGTGACATACTCCGGCGTTTTCTCAATAATATTGCAGCCGAACGCTTCCAGATAGCGCATTACGAAGGTCTGAATATGCCGTTTATTCATGGTCCTACCTCAACTCGTTGCCCGTCTACTGCATTCAGGATTGAGCTCAGCGGGTCGTCGGATGCCTCCATCTCCGTTTGGATCTCGGTGAAGGCATTGCCGAATTCATCCAGCTTGCTGCGGATTTCTTCTTCAGAACGGGATTCCATCACCAATCGGAATAGCGAGGATTCAAGAGATTTCTTTTTCTCAAATCGTTCGAGTATCGTATCCAGCTGGCCAATGACTTTCTCGAACATATTGATTTTTTCATGCAATAGGGAAAGGATGTACTCTTCAATCGTATTTCGGGTCGACAGGTTGTAAATATTCACATCCTGCGTCTGACCTAGGCGGTGAATCCGTCCGATTCTCTGCTCTACTCGCATGGGATTCCACGGCAGGTCAAAGTTAATCATGTTGTGGCAAAATTGCAGATTAATGCCTTCGCCGCCGGCTTCCGTCGCAACAAGCACCTGGGCCCGATTGCGGAAAAGGTCCATCATCCAGTCCTTCTTGCCGCGATTCATCCCTCCGCGATAAGGAACAGCACTGATATTGTGCAGCTTCAAATGCGAGAGCAGATACTCCTGGGAGGCTCGATATTCTGTAAAAATAATTACCTTCTCTCCTAAGCTTTGAACCAACTCTATGGCCTTGTCGGCCTTGGTATTGGCCTTGATGCTGCGGATCAGCTCAACCAGCTCCCAAATACGCGGTCTCACTGGAGAATCCTCTGCCGTCTTTTTGAATAAATTAACCAATGTCAGAAAAACAGCGTCGCGAGAGCTGCAAACCTCCCGCTGCAGGGTGATCATGGAAAGTATGCTGGTGAGATTGCCCTTGCTTTCTTCATACCGGGTGCGCACGAATTGAGTGACGCCATCATAAAGCGCCTGCTCCTCCGGCGATAGAGTGAGAGGAATGTTTTTCACAACCCTCTTTGTATATTCCAGTGCCCCGTCACTGCGCCGATTGCGAATCATGACCTTGGACAGCTCCTGCTGAAGCTTGCCCTCGTTTTTCGGTGTTCTTTTACCCACGACAAAATTCGATTTAAAATTGGTTTGGGCGCCGAGCTGCCCTGGCTTCAGTAAAGTAATCAGGTTGTAAAGCTCCTTGAGATCGTTTTGAATGGGAGTTGCGGTAAGCAAGAGACAGTACTTTTTGCGCAGCTCATTTACGAATTGGTAATTCGTCGTCTTCTTGTTCTTGAGCTTGTGAGCTTCGTCCACTATGAGCATGTCGTATTCGAGACCCATCACGATTTCGCGGTGCGGCTCGCGTTTGGCAGTATCCATGGACGCTACGATCACATCGCAGGTTTTCCACATGTACGCCTTTTTCTGGGCAGACGCTTGAATGCCGAACTTCTGATTGAGCTCCCGCACCCATTGTAAGACTAAAGAAGCTGGCACCAGAATAAGGGTTTTGCGAACCAGACCTCGCACCATATATTCCTTGAGGACCAAGCCGGCTTCAATCGTTTTGCCTAGACCAACCTCGTCCGCCAAAATCGCACGTCCGCGCATTTCATTGAGCACTTTCATGGCTGTATCGATCTGATGCGTCATCGGCTTGAGATGCTCCAGCCGGCTTAAGCACTGCAGCTCCTCAAAGCTGGAAATCAACCGTGATTCTTCTGCCTCATAGGCCAGTTGATAAAGCGTCCAATCGTCCCAGGGCCCGCCTCCTTGTACACGATCCTCGAAGGAAGGCAGCCAGGCTCTATCTATATGCATATGAAGCTGATCATGAATCGGGCGAATGAATTCTTGCTGTTGATTCTGCTGCATGAGGCCTCCTGTTAATCGATAGGAATAGATTCCTAGTATGAACCTAATCGGCCTTTTTCATAACTTTTGTTGTGGAGGAGGGTATGTTAAACTGGTTTGATACCGCAAAATGCAAGAGCTTGAAAGGATGGGGAGCCTTCAATGAAAGCATGGCGTTTTCTACATACGGGAGATCGTTCTCCCGCTGAAAATATGGCAATTGACGAAGCAATTCTGACTGCTCACAGTGAGGAGAAGTCGCCGCCGACGGTTCGTTTCTATGGGTGGAATCCGGCGACGCTGTCTATAGGTTATTTCCAAAAAGCGCAGGAAGTTGATATGGAAGCCGTGGAAAGCGAAGGTATTGGCTTCGTGCGGAGGCCTACCGGCGGAAGAGCGGTGCTGCATGATCGCGAGCTAACCTACAGCATCATCGTTTCCGAAACGTATCCGGGAATCCCGCGGAATGTTACGGAAGCTTATCGGGTGCTGAGCGAAGGGCTGCTGCAGGGTTTTCGGGGCTTGGGGCTGAACGCGGAGATGGTACAGTTGGCTTCGGAGGAAGAGAAGGAGAAGTATGCTTCCGTCGCGGGCTCATCGGCGTGCTTCGATTCGCCGTCCTGGTACGAGCTTGTTGTGGAGGGCCGTAAAATTGCGGGCAGCGCACAGGTTCGGCAGAAGGATGTAGTGCTTCAGCACGGTTCCATTTTGCTGGATATGGATACGGACCAGCTGTTTCGGCTGCTGAAATTTTCGAATGAAAAAGTCGCGGAGCGAATGAAGCTGAGCTTCGCGAAAAAAGCGGTTACGATCAACGATCTGCTTCGTGCGCAAAATAAACCGCCAATCCACCTTCGTGAGGTGGAAGATGCTTTTCGGCGGGGAATTGCCAAAGGTTTGGGAATCGTACTGGAGGATGGGGAGCTGACTGCTTATGAGCAGGAGCTGACTCGACAGCTTGTTCAGGAGAAGTACGCAGCGGAGAATTGGAATTTCCGCAGGTGAATGAAGTGCATAATATCAATGAATACACTCGATTCAACTAAAACAAGCTTCGAAGCCTGCAAAACACGCAGAGCCTTGAAGCTTGTTTGGTTTCATATCCTTTTAAACAGAAATGGTTCGTTCAAATTCCTGCTGCAGCTTTTGAGTGATCGGTCCAAGGATGCCGCTGCCCACTTTTTTGCCGTCGATTTCAATGATGGGTGTTATCTCCACGGTTGTGCCTGTGAGAAAGGCTTCGTCCGCTTCCATCAGCTGCTGTACCGTAAATGCATCCTCTTTAGCTTCAATGCCAAGTTCTCGAGCAAGCCTCAAAGCAACCGCCCGGGTGATGCCGTGAAGGATCAGATTGTTGGCTGGATGCGTTAGAACTACACCTGCTTTAACCATCATGATATTAGAGGCGCTGCATTCTGTTACGGTTCCATTTCGATGGAGAATAGCTTCGCCGATTCCTCGTTCTATGGCCGTTTGCTTAACGAGTATGTTGGGCAGCAGATTCAAGGTTTTGATGTCGCAGCGGAGCCAGCGGATGTCATCCATGGTGATGGCAGTGATGCCTTTTTGCATGGAAGCAATAGGTCTTTGGACCTCTGTGCAGTAAGCCATCATCACGGGTGTTGTTTCGGATGGGGGGAATGGATGCGAACGCGGCGACTCTCCTCTGGTGATTTGCAAATATAGCGTTCCATCGGAAATTTTCTCCATTTCGATCAATTTTCCTATAATTTTATCGATGTTTTCGATCGTATCAGGCAATGGAATACTGACTTCCTTGGCACTTCGGACTAATCGCTGAAAATGTGCTTCTTTTTCATACGCCTGTCCCTTATAAATCCGAAAAACCTCGTACACACCGTCCCCAAAGTAATAGCCGCGATCATCTGGGGAAATGCCAACCTCGCTTTTGTCCAGGAATTGGTTTTTATAATACATCATCGGGATTTCCTCCATTTTACATACAAACATATGTTCTAAATAAATCTAAAATGTGGTATACTATAATTATCGTAACAGGTATATGGACATGCTGTCAAAAGATGGCTCCAAGGGGGCAATTTCTTTTGTTCAGGAACGCTCGCTTATATACAAATTTCGAACTATTTCGACCAGGGACTTTGGACATATTTGTCGATTGTTATCGGAATTCATCAGATTACGCGTTTTGAAAAAGATAGCAAATCGAAGAAAATAAAAGATATTTGGACGTAGGCTTGTATTATTTGCCATATTCGGTCTGTCATTCATTAGATGCACAACATATAGTGTTGTATAATGAAACTCGCACACAATATATTGTGCTTTACCAAAACTTAAAAGAGCATCAACGTCACAATATTGTGAATATTATAAAGCCTACTGGAGGGTGTTATAGGTGGAAACTGTACAGATTAAACGGACATTGGATGGATTAAGCGAGAAAATATTTTTGGATCGGTATGCTCTTAAAAACGCAGACACCAGTCAAGCGAAGGTGGGCGATACCGTACTCGTTTTAACCAAGGACGACCCTAAATTCCCGGCCAAAGAAGTAGGCGAAATCATCACCCGAACAGGCAATAAGGTAACGGTCAAAACCCGCAGCGGAGAAGTTGTGGAATCTTCCGTGGAGAAACTTACGCTTAATATAGAAAAAACGCCCGAACAGCTCTGGAATCGTCTTGCCAAAGCTATGGCTTCTGTTGAAGCCTCGCCTGAGAAGCAAAAAGAATGGACCGACAAATTCAAGTACATATTGGAGGATTGGAAGCTTGTTCCCGGTGGGCGTATTGCGGCCGGCGCTGATGCGAGCGATGAATTGACGCTGTTCAACTGTTATGTGATTCCCTCCCCTCATGACAGTCGCGGCGGCATCATGGCGACCTTAAGCGAAATGACCGAAATCATGTCACGCGGCGGCGGTGTAGGCATTAACCTGTCCTCGCTTCGTCCTCGCCGGTCTGTCGTGAAGGGCGTTAACGGATCATCCAGCGGTGCTGTATCCTGGGGCGGACTGTTCAGCTACACGACTGGCCTGATTGAGCAAGGCGGTTCCCGCCGCGGCGCATTGATGCTGATGATTAACGATTGGCATCCGGACCTGGTTGATTTCATCACCGTGAAATCCACGATGGGCCAAATTACGAACGCGAATTTGTCCGTATGCGTAAGCAACGGCTTTATGAAAGCGGTCAAGGAAGATCTGGAATGGGAGCTTGTATTCCCGGATACGACGGACCCTGAATATAACGAGAAATGGGACGGCAACCTGGATTCCTGGAAGCAGATGGGCAAAGCCGTCAAGCCTTACAAAACGGTTAAGGCCCGTGAAGTATGGCATATGATTATTGAAAGTGCTTGGAAATCCGCCGAGCCGGGCGTTGTGTTCATGGAATACTATAACCAAATGTCCAACAGCTGGTACTTCAACCCGATCATTTGTACGAATCCTTGCGGTGAGCAAGGTCTTCCGGCTTGGGGCGTATGTAACCTTTCTGCTGTCAACCTGTCCAAATTCTACGATGTTGATAAACACGATGTGGATTGGGACGATCTTGGGAAAGTCGTTCGTTACTCCACCCGTTTCCTGGATAACGTTATTGATAAGACACCTTATCATTTCGAGGAGAACCGTATCAATCAACAGGGTGAGCGCCGTGTAGGACTTGGAACAATGGGTCTTGCCGAACTGATGATTAAACTTAAGATCCGATACGGCAGCCCGGAATCTCTGGTGTTTTTGGATAAGATCTATGGCTTTATGGCAAAAGAAGCTTATCTGGCCTCCGCTGACATCGCCGAAGAAAAAGGTTCTTTCACGCATTTTATCGAGGACAAATTCCTGCAAAGCGGATTCATGAAGAAAATGACCATGGTATTCCCTGAGGTTGGCGCAGCTATCAAGAAGAAAGGTATGCGCAACGTAACCGTCATTACTCAAGCTCCTACTGGAAGCACTGGAACCATGGTTGGCACATCCACAGGAATTGAGCCGTATTTTGCTTTTGAATATTTCCGCCAAAGCCGTCTCGGCTTCGATAAGCAGTATGTGCCCATTGCACAAGAGTATAAGGACCAGCATCCTGACGAGGAGCTTCCGGATTATTTCGTTACCTCGATGTCCCTTAGCGCTGAAGACCACATCCGTGCTCAGGCAGCTATCCAAACCTGGGTAGACAGCTCCATCTCCAAAACAGCGAACTGTCCCGCGGACTTTACGGTTGAAGAGACCAAGAGATTGTATGAGCTTGCGTTTGACCTAGGCTGCAAAGGCGTTACGATCTACCGTGACGGCAGCCGTGACGTGCAAGTCCTGAGCACTGAGAAGAAGGAAGACAAGAAAGCCGAAGCTCCTGCAGCAGTTGCTGCTCCTGAAGTGGAATTTAAAGCTGATGTGCAAGACGAGGCGCATACTTTTGCCAGCCTTTCGAATCATCTCTCTGTAAATGTTGATGCCAAGACGGAGCAAGGCTTCGATAAGCAGTACAAACGCCGTCCACAGATTCTGCGCGGTGCGACTTACAAAGTGAATACACCTTTCGGTATGGCTTACATCACCATCAACGATATGAACGGCTCACCGAGCGAGATCTTCCTGAACGTGGGCAAAGCCGGTTCCGATGTCTTCGCAATGTCCGAAGCTCTCGGCCGCGTGTGCTCCCTGTTCCTTCGCTACGGCGACCACGGCGACAAGGTTCGCCTGCTGGTCAAGCACTTGAAGGGCATCGGCGGCTCCGGCGCCATCGGGTTTGGCAACAACCGCGTCGAGTCCATTGCCGACGCCGTTGCCAAAGCACTCGAGCAGCACGACGAAGTGATGAACGACCGCGACGATGTGGAAGATTTCATTACCGCGACCAGCGAAATTCTTGAAACACCCGCTGGAGCTGTAACCAGCAGCGGTTACGGCGGTCACGGCCAGTTCAAGCCGGTCGGCTTGAACTCGAAGGACCTGTGCCCATCCTGCGGCTCAGCGTCCCTGGTCAACAGCGAAGGCTGCAAGACCTGCGCGAACTGCGGTTTCAGCAAGTGTAGCTAAACAATGAAGGCCACCCGGGAGGGTGGCTTTTTTTTGTGAAATTCCATAATTCGTTAGAGTTGTTGCAGAATTCATTAGAATCAATTCTTTATACACGACTGTGATTTTTCAGCATTGTCTGTAAATATTTCAAAATAAACTGTAAATTATATTTCAAGAATCAAGACTATGCACTGCACTGCATATTTATGCAGTCACCTGTAACCCTTCGAAAAGTGTAACGCTCCATTGGGTTTGGAAAAACGGAAATAAGGTTTGGAAGTTTTAGTGCCGCAAACCCTCGTCGGTACTGGGGTGTATTCCGAAAGATTGAAAAATTTTGGTGATAGAATGCTTGTTCGCCACTTTTGGAAAACAGCCAATTTCCGAGAGTTTGGAAGAAGTTAAATCGTGACTGATTAATTGAATGTGGTTACGCATTTTTCTGAGAGTGTGAAAAATGATTGCAAGAATTTTCTCTAAAGATGAAAATGGTTAAATAAATGTACTGAAAGTTTGGACATCGTTATCGACTTCGCGATTTGGATCTATGATAAACCTCGACCGTACTATGAATTGACGGTATATGTAGAAGTCAAACGATTTATCTCCGACTTGACGTTTTTTTTAGACGACATTCGGTCTGGGAAGGAGCAGGAAAACACCTTGTTCACCTGGCTCGGCAATTTAACGCTACAAAAAGAAAAAGGTAGAAAAGTAGCTGGCAGATGGGCTGTGGTGGAAAACTATTCAGTACGGAGATTTCCGCTTACCAACTTTGTGCGCTGTGAGGAATGCAATAGGTGATGGAATACAAATTCGGCGATAAATCACTCATTTTTACACCCGAAGTCATAAAAACATTCGAATCCTATCGTCAGATTGAGCTTCGGCAACATGAAGCTGGCGGTATTTTGTTAGGTCGTGTTTATGAGTATGAGAAAATAATCATCGAACAAATAAGCACCCCCACATCCGAGGATAAATCAGGGCGTTATTTTTTCGATAGAAGCGTGCAAAAGGCACAGCGAATTGTAACTGAGGCTTGGCAGGAGTCGAAAGGTGAAATCAGGTATCTTGGTGAATGTCATACCCACCCCGAAGCGACTCCCACGCCGTCATCAGTTGATCGCAAACTTATAAAGGGCATGTTAAACGACACGAAAATGGATATAGATTTTCTGTTTCTTGTAATCATTGGCATGCGTGATCTTTATGTAGCATCGCAGCGCAAAGGCAAGAAGCTGACACAACTGTGCAAGAAGTGATGGTAATAAAGCTCCGTTGTAACAGTTAAGTTAGTGCATCAACGTTTACATTACGTTGCCCGGGATGCGTATTCTATGGCAACAACAATACAAATAACTAGCGGCAGCCATCTGGCTGCCGCTTGTTTTCTAGGCATCGAAAAATTAAAAGATGTAGCTGCTCTAGGTCAAGGGGGGTAGTAGGTCTTGTTGAAGTAGCGCAGGAATTAGAAACTTCGTTATCCCGATTTAACGGCTATAAGAGAATAAAAATAGAAACGGCAGTTAAAAAGTTTCCGTTTCTATTTTTTGTCGCAAGTTTTTGAGCTATCCTGACAGTTAGATATCTGTACAGTGCATGTGTCGCTGAAACTGGGGATTAGTTTGGTTATTGAATAACAGCCAATCGTTGTTTAAAAGGAGATCGAATGTATTTTCGAATATTTTTAACCACGAAATTTGCATCATCACCGACTCCCCAAAGGGTAGTTGAGGCAAACGAACGCTGCCATGACATTCCTGTAAAGAAGAGACCTGGGAAAGTTTGACTTATTCCTTTGTTCGCCACCAAGCAGGTGTAAATAGCTAAAGTTTGGTTTATATCCGGTAGCAAAAATAACAGCATCGACTTTTTGATGAGTGCCGTCTTGCCAGACCACGCCGCGTTCTGTGAACTGAATGAACATCTCTTTTTGCGCTGGACGATGATTTTCAATAGCATGACGATATCGACCTGTATCTAAAACGCCTGATGAAGAAGAACCTAAAATCCATTTTCCAAAAGCAGCCTTATCAAGTCCGGTTAACGTAGTGGAGATCCTTTACCAGAAGGTTTGTGGCATAAACTTTATCGTCTTTTGCTGCGGAGATGCCGCAAATAACGAAAATGGCAATACCAGTACCGTAGTGGATATCAGTAATGAAACATATGCGATGAACAGATACAAAGAAAAGCTGATGATAAAAAGAAAGAGATCAAGGAAATCGAAAGATACACAAGAACCTTCTTTAAACGTATAAGAAATAAACGGCGACCTAATGGGTCGCCGTTTATTTCTTATCGAAAACTTCCATTAAAATGTTTTTCGCTTTTTTTACTTCTCTTGGATTAAGCGAAAGGAGAAGGTCTATTATTTGTTCCATATCATGAGACTTCCCTTTTGTTTGGTTACTTAGCCTGGTATAAGTAAATAATTCATTAACGCCAACATTTAAGGCTTGGGCAATTTTTGTAAGATTAAGGACAGATATATTGGTTTCCGACCGTTCGACTCCCCCAATATATGTGTAGTTTAAGTTGGCTAAATCTCCTAGTTGCTCCTGTGACAATCCTCTTTCTTTCCGCAAGTCCCGTATTCGCTTACCAACTAATTTCAACGTTGATTCAGACATGAGTTACACCTCTAATTGAAGTGTAGTCAACCAGTAACTAGATAAACACGGGAGAAAAATAGTATTTATTTATAAATGCTATATATATGTATGATGAATCTAGTGCTTGGTAATAATATAAATAATAGATTAATAGGAGGTGTACTACTGTGGAAAAATTAATTGATCTATTTCCACTTGAGCAAGCCGAGGTAAATGAGAAAGGGATCCTTTTTAAAGGTTTTTTTTACTCATGCAGCATTGCAATTCGTGAACAGTGGTATGGAAAAGAATTTAGAAAAATTCCAATTTATTTTGATAACTACGATGATGATTACATTCTGGTTTTGTTGAAAGATGGAAGTTTAACGATAGCATACCGCATTTCAAATAATGTAGCCGCAGATCATCAAAGTGCTGAAAATTATCAAGCAATGATACGTTCATTAAAAGAACAATTAAAGAACCGTAAGAAAAGGCTCTTGAAAAGATGAGGAATGATAATTCACAGAAATTATTAATTCGCCCTTTTATCCAGTGTAATGAAAGTTTATCAGGCTTTCTTTACCGTGTATCAAAAATGAATAATTACCGTTTTTCTTACCTTATCGATTATCTGAACTTATCATTTTATGAAGCTCAAAATAATGAATTTAATCAAAATGCAATAAAGAAGTTAGGAGACGTGCGTATTCCGGTGACATCCGGACACCCATTCCGGCAACATCCGGACAGCATTCCGGTAACATCCGGACAGCATTCCGGTAACATCCGGACAGCGTTCCGGTAACATCCGGACGCTCATTCCGGAATGATCCGGACACCTTGTCGAGTTATGAAAATAACAGGTACTCTTTAATCAGACAGATTAAGGAGGCCAATCGATGAGGAGGATGGAAATGTTAAAGGCAAGAGAGATTTTAAGATTAAAACATGAGATTGGCCTTTCCCTGAGAGAAATAGGACAAGCCTGCAACTGCGGAAAGTCCTCGGTTTCCGAAACGTTAGCCCGGGCTGAAAAAGCAGGACTTACATGGCCAATCGAGCTTACAGATAAGCAACTGATGTCCGCTTTGTATCCCCCCGTAGAAAGCAAGACACTCCCCCTCGAACCAGATATGGATTACGTATTTAACGAAATGAAGAAAAAAAACGTCACGCTAATGTTGCTATGGGAAGAGTACAAGAAAAAGAATCCCGCCGGGATCATGTATAGCCAATTCTGTGAACGCTACAGGAACTTTAAAAAACACAATAAGATTTCCATGCACAAAGAACACAAAGCTGGCGAGGAAGTCGAGGTCGACTGGGCAGGAGACACTATGTCCTACGTCGAGCCAGGCACAGGAGAAATAAAGAAGGCCTACCTCTTTGTGGCCGTTCTACCGGCAAGTGCTTATCCTTTTGTTTATGCGTATGGAGACCAGAAAACGCCAAATTGGATCGATGCACATGTGCGGACCTTTGAATATTTCGGTGGCGTTCCGAAAGTAACGATTCCCGACAACACCAAGACGGCTGTGATTAAATCCGATCTGGTCGACCCTGTCCTAAACAAGAGCTACAACGAAATGGCCCGACATTACAGAACAACCCTTGTTCCTGCAAGGGCAGGTAGACCGAAGGATAAGGCGGCAGATGAGAATATGGTAGGCATCGTGTCAAGAAGAATCATCGCTGTCCTGAGAAACACGCAGTTTTTCAGCCTCTATGAGATCAATCAAGCCCTGTCGGAAGAATTAGTAAAGTTGATCCTTCGGCCCTTTCAGAAGATGCAAGGCAATCGATTGACAGCCTTTGAACAGATAGATAAACCCTGCTTACAGCCCCTGCCTGCCACAAAGTACGAATATTCCGACTGGCGAGAAGGCAAGATTCAGTTCAATTACCATATTGAATATGACCGTTTCTTTTACAGTGTTCATTACGCTTATGTCAACCAATCCTGTTCCGTACGAGCGACTACCAGAGTGGTAGAAGTCTATGTCGGCAATGAAAGGATCGCTGCCTACCCAAGAAATTATAACGCATCAAAAAGGTATACAACGCTACCGGAACATATGCCTGAGGAACACAAAGCGGTATCCGGATGGAGCTCAGAGCGTTTCCTTTCATGGGCAGAGAAAACAGGACCCCATACACGTGAGCTGATCAAACAATTGTTGGAGAGCCGGGAATATCCCATGCAGACCTATAGGGCTTGTATGGGAATTATGCGGTTCGGCAAAAGCTATTCTGCCGAAATTATGGAACGTGCCAGCCGGGATGCACTGGATAAGAATACCTGCTCTTTTAAATATTTCAGTATGATCCTCAAACAATTGACGGTACGAGTTACAACCATCAGCGATGAAAAAATCATCCAACATGACAATGTACGGGGAAGCAGTGCTTACACAGGGGGTGGTTTCCGTGCTTAATAACCCCACCATTGAAAAGTTAAAAGATATGAAACTCAAGGTTATGGCTCAAATGCTGGACGAATCTGACGCCTCTTGGAGAGAACTCTCCTTTGAAGAACGACTCGGCCTCATGGTGGAAAAAGAATGGCTATCGAGAAAGAACGCCAGAATTAAAAGGCAATTATACAGTGCTTCTCTAGGGTTGAATGCATGCCTGGAGGATATCGATTATGCCACCGATCGGACCATCGATAAAAAGACCATACAGACTTTGGCTACTTGTGCTTTTATGGAGCAGAAACTGAACATTGTGATCACCGGGAAAACAGGAAGCGGCAAATCTTACCTTGCATGTGCGTTCGGAAATAACGCTTGCCGAAAAGGGTATACCGTCAAATACTACAGAATCCCTGAACTCCTTCTTGAAATCCAAGCGGCTAAAATCGAACACCGGTACACAGCATTTATGAAGCAGTTGCAAGGTGTGAAGCTACTAATTCTGGATGACATCGGCCTTAAGGGATACACATTGGAAGAAAGTCGTGACATCCTGGAAATAACGGAGAGTCGGTATAACAAAGCATCCACATTGATCGCAGGGCAGATGGCCCACTCGAAATGGTATGAATTATTCCCGGATCCAACGACAGCTGACGCCATAATGGACCGAATTATCCACAACTCATATGTCTTATCGTTGGATTCAAAGAAATCCATGCGGGAAGTGATGGCCGAAAAAACAATAAAATCTATTGAAAACAATACTGCATTATCGTAAGATCAAATCACTCGACAAAGTGTCCGGATGTTTCCGGTTTAGTGTCCGGATACTTCCGGAATCGCCGTCCGGATCAGCCGGAATACGCAGGAGACGTTCTAATTAAGGACGTTGATTCTTTTGGCGAAAATAATGGATATAACTTAAAAGGTTTCTTTGGATCTATTCTATACCCAAAAATTATTATGAAAAACAAAGTGAAATACTGTCCCGTGTGCATAAGGGGGAAATATTATCATCGTACAGTCTGGTGTATTACTCCCTTTCATCTATGTATTGAGCATAACGTAATGATGGTAGATCAATGTCCTCAGTGCGGCCATTTAATTAACATGGCAGCATTTACAACTCAAAGATGTGAAATATGTTCATTGAGTTACGAGAGTACAGAGTCTGCTGTGAATCAGAATTTTATTTTTAAGGAGTCCCAGCAACAATTAATTAATAGCATATGGGATAAAGAGAGTTATGTGATTGCAAATTGTAATTTTGATCAGTTTTTCCTACTAGCTTACAAAAGTTTTTACTTGCTTATTGGTGGAATTGATTATACCGCGATGACGAGCGAAAAATTATCATTTTTTTATAATCGTTCCAAGGGTGAAAAAAGCGGATTCAATTTAGCAAATGCACTAGCTAATGTTTATTGGATGTATCTAGAATTTCCAAAACATTTTTTTATCGTACTGGAGGATTTCCTACGTCGCAACAATGGAAGCCAGAGATATGGACGTCTTAAAGCCTTCGAAATCATTTTTGATGATCAGGTTTTTACTTGGATTCAGGAGGCATATAACGACTATTTTCTTGAACAAATTGATGAAGGAAACGTAAGGAAAGATTTTTCAGTGTTTAAAAGGAACCCAGGTTTACTAGCAGATAGACGGAAAGTTCGAAGGGAGGAAGTAAGACAAATTACAGGTATTGCCTATGAAAAACTTCATGAGTTAAATGATTTTAATGAGTTGCAGATTGAAACGAAATATACAAACGGCCAACAAAGATATTTAGTTGAAAAAACAACTCTTGCTGACTACTTGAGCAATAAGCAATCATTGATATCAAAGAAAGAAGTCGGTTTAATTATTGGTGTTATTTCAGATTCCGTTCAAAAAATAGTCGACGCCGGTTATTTAACGCCAATTAGAGTAGCAAATTCTCCTAAAGTAGTGTTTCTGAATACTCCGGAGCAAAATGAGCCATTGTTCCGGAAAGTGAGAGCCACTTCTCCGGTAATATAGAGCCACCCTTCCGGAGATGAGAGCCAGAAAGCGATCTTCCTTGTAGAATGAACGAATGCACTGTCTCACAGCAGTGTAAATCATTCATAAGGAGGTCATTCAAATGACCCCATACCGTGAAATTCTGCGGCTACATAGCCAAGGGATTAGTCAGCGTAACATCGCTGCCAGTTGCGTCTGCTCGCGTAACACCATTTCTAAAATTATTCAACGAGCAGAAGAAATCGGATTGGCGTGGTCGCCCGAAAACGAAATGACCGATGGAGAAATGCGCCAACGCCTCTTTACTGAGGCAGCTCCACCCCCGTCAAGGAAATACCCCGACTACGAATACATCCACAAGGAGATGGCCAAAAGCGGCGTGACACTTAGTTTGCTTTGGAGCGAATATTGTGAAGGTTGTCGGACAAGCCATGAGATCCCACTCATGTATTCTCAGTTCTGCCATCACTACCAGCAATACACGCAAAAGACGAAAGCGACGATGCGGATCTTGCGAAAACCTGGAGAACAGTTGGAGGTGGACTGGGCGGGACAAACGGCATCGATCATCGATAGAGATTCCGGTGAAATGATCGATGTGTATGTTTTTCTAGGCGTGCTTTCCTACAGCCAGTACGCTTATGTAGAGGCTTTTGCATCGCAAAATCAGGAAAGCTGGATCACTGCACATGTTCATATGTATTCCTTTTTCAGCGGAGCCACACGTATGCTGATCCCGGACAATCTCAAGACGGGCGTGGAAAAGGCCTCTTGGTATTCGCCAGTCATTAACAAGACGTACCATGAAATGGCGGAGCATTACAGCACGGCTGTCATCCCGGCCCGTGTTCGTAAACCGAAGGATTATCCCGAATGTTGAGGGATCCGTCGGCGTGGTCTCAACGTGGATCATAGCTGCTTTACGCAAACAACAATGTTTCAGTCTAGTGGAATTGAATCAAGCCATTCGAGAAAAGCTGGATACCTTAAATAACAAACCCTTTCAAAAGAAAGAAGGGAGCAGACGCAGCGTTTTTCTTGCCGAAGAAAAACACTTGCTTTTAATCTTGCCTGCTGCCCCCTACGAGTTGGCGATCTGGAAAATCGCCACAGTCCAATTTAATTATCATATATCTGTGGAGAATATGCACTACTCTACTCCATACGAATATATCAAGCATAAAGTCGATGTTCGTCTTACCCGCAATATCATTGAAGTATTCTTTAACAATCATCGGATATGTTCACATCCGCGGCTTCACGGTCGTCCTGGACAGTACAGTACGGTCGAAGCGCATATGCCGGAGAACCATAAGAAATATATCCAGTGGAACGCCAACCGATTTGTCTCTTGGGCGCAAACGGTCGGTTCCCATACGACCATCACCGTTCAAGCCATCCTTTCTTCCCACAAGGTCGAACAACAAGGGTACAGAAGTTGTATGGCGCTTCTTAAACTGGCTGACAAGTATGGCGTTGCTCGTCTGGAAGCCGCTTGCACAAAGGCATTGTCCTATACGCCCAGACCTAATTTCCAAAGCATTAAAACCATTCTAACCACAGGTCAAGATCGGATGAAAATCCAAGAATCACCATCGCCGGACGCTAATTCTGCTTCTCATGGGTTTACCAGAGGCGCAGATTATTATGGGAGGGAATAGTCATGTTTGATGAAACTACCATGCGTAAACTACAGGAAATGCATCTGGCAGCTATGGCTGATTCGTATCGCAACCAACTACGGGATACAGCTTTTCATGCCCTTTCATTTGAAGAACGGTTTGGACTCCTGGTCGATATGGAATGGGCCAGACGGAAGAACAACCGTTTGTCGGCACTGATTCGAAGTGCTGATCTTCAACAGAGTGATGCCTGCATCGAAAATGTCGAGTATCATGCGGATAGAAAACTAGATCGAACGCAGATCCTTCGCTTGGCAACCGGTGGATATATCCAGGAAAAACACAACATCATTATCATGGGTGCTTCTGGCGCGGGAAAAACGTATTTGGCTTCTGCTTTTGGTATGGCCGCCTGCAGAAACTTTTACCCAGCTAAATACATGCGTTTGCCGGATCTCTTAAATGAGTTGGCTGTTGCACGGGGCGAAGGGGTCTACCAGAAAGTGATCAAGCAATACAAAAAAGTCCCCTTATTAATTTTGGATGAATGGTTGCTTGTTTCTCTGAAAGAGAGCGAAGCTAGAGAATTGCTTGAAATCGTGGAAGCTCGACATCAAAGAGGATCCACCATCTTTTGCTCCCAGTTCTCTCCCGCCGGCTGGCATGGAAAGATCGGAGAAAGTACATTAGCCGATGCTATATTGGACCGAATTGTCCATAATTCTTACACGATTACGATTGATGGAATCGATTCTATGCGCAAACGCAAGGGAATCATCAGCTAACTTATTAAAAAAATCGGGGGAGCCACCTAAACCGGTGGCTCCCCTCTACCAGACGCATGGCTCAATTTTACCGGAGAGCTGGCTCACTACCTAACGGAATGGTGGCTCCGCCACACTGAAATATTCAGTTTCAGATTCAAGAAGTAAATAAGCTAGTTGAGGATTGTCTTGGAGAGATTGGGGAAGAAATAAATCCCTCAATGGTTAGATTTCATAATGTTTTATCTAAGTATGCTAAATATACATTTACGATACTTGAAATTATTGCTTTTACATTGTCTGGACAACTTAAGCCTTTTCGTGTAAGTGGGAATCGAACGTTGGATGACAATTATTATGATGAGGGGCAGCTTAGGGCATGTCTGGAAATTTTAAAGAGAAGAAGACAAGAAGAGAAAGGTCTTTATTTTAATGATGTAATGAAAAAATTAAAAATAGGTGAAAAGAGGTTGTGGAAAATTTTAAGAGAACGGGGTATTGAGGCAGATTTAACTTTAGTCATGAAGGATGGGAGGAAAAGGTACTATTTTAAAGAAGAAACAATTTCTAAAATTAGTGGTTATGTAGATTCCTTAAAAGTTGAATTCGCAAGTAGCTTTTAAATATTTTGATTCATTCATAAATGAAACTGAGTCATTTGTATGAGATTCAATAACACCGGCGTAATCAATGACGCCTCGTCTTGCCATACTTCAATCTTAAGCCAAAACATTATGGCATTATCGAAGTCGGCAGAGGTGCGAAGTGTGCTACCACTTGAGAACATAGATCCTCCTATTTATACTCTTTCTTTTTCTTTGATGGTTGTTGATTAAGTATATTTATTGTACTTCCTTGAGATGTAGCGCTGGAAGGGACAGGTTTCTTCTTTGCATCTTTTTTTGCATCTTTGCCCTTTGTCATTGTATCACCTCCTAGATAATCAGAATAATTCGACAATTTAAAGGAAATTCCTTCCTTATGTAGAATCAAATGTATCAGGAGGGATGTACTTATGTCTACAGTATGAGTATGAAGTAAATTCTTGTAACGTGAGGTGTCGTTAAAAGATTTCCGAGCTTCTGTGTGACTGACTCCCAACCAATAACTCACCAAATTCAAACCGTTGTTTAAAATCATCGTATATCGATTTTATTCGAACCTTCAGAAAATCTGTCATTCCAACGAATTAGTATAAGTGTTGACGATAAAGTTTCGATTGCCTATGCAGATAATAATGGGGTTTTAGCTTAGCTTGCTCAAATAAAATGTTATACATTCTCACTTCTGGCTGTCATCTCAAGAGGACAGTTAACAATTGGCTTAATATTTCTATTTTCCTAGCCATTGGACCAGTTACAAGCCAATTTAAGCCCTGTTAATGCTTTGTGTGTTGTAGTTGCCTGAGAACTCAGAATACCTTAAAAGACCCACGGAAGGCTTGTCAACCCCAAACATAAATATTGCCAGTTAAAATCCCACTATGTGAAGAATAGTCAAACTAAAATAACTTACACAAAAAAACCAGAAAACCCTTGAATTTGCTGGTTTCTTGCACTTCAAAACTTAATGGAATAACCTTAGTTCTTAAAATGGATTTTGAAAATAGAGATTTCATGATGCAATTTAATCCTGAAGTTTATCACATTACAGACCATTATCGTAAGTATCCTTATGTGTTACTTAGATTGGATTTGGTTGATCAGGAGGAACTTAAAAATCATTTTGAGCGGATATGGCGCATGAATGTAACTAAGAAAATGTTGGAGCAAAGATCCAATGAAGATCAATGCGGAAATATCGCTTATTTTAACTTTAACGTTGGAAATATCGATCCTGAATTTAATGAATCTTTTGGATAACAGACGATTGTTCTTCATTTATAAGATTCTTATATGGGCGCTCATTCCAACGGCTTTGGCCCTAGTTGCCTCGGTGGTGATGTCCAAGGAACGACTGAGTTCATCCGTAAAGCATCAACAAGCGATGGGCGGACAAGAATAAGGTCGTATTCCGACATTTCGGATTTAAGCATATCCAACTCGTGTAGATAATCCATTTATGAGCTATAATTTCTGGAAAAAATTCGTCTTCTGGAGCTTTCAATATGTTCGATCATGTACTTTTTTGTATTAACAGGGTCTCTCTTTCCGATTAATTCCACTAGCTTCATATGCTCTGTTTGCATAGAATAAAGGCTTGAGTCTTTCAAATCCCAAAGCAAAACTCGCTGCATAAGGTTGAGGCTATTGGCTACCAGGTTAACCAGCCTGTCATTTTTTGATGCTTTGGCAACAAAAGTATGGAAGTTTAAATTCGTTTTCATGAAAAAGATTTCGTCTCTCTCATCGTCCTTGCTAAATTCAACCATAGCCAGTTGTTCCAATTGTGCAATCATTTGCTTGGACGCATTTGTTGCCGCGAGTTCTGCAGCTCCGCCCTCGAGCATCATTCGAATAACGAACAGATCCTCCAGATCTTTAAGATCAATTCTGCTGACCAAATAACCTTTATGTGGCAAAACCTCAAGCAAACCGTCGTGTTTTAGCGCCGTAAAAGCCTCTCTGACAGGGGTTCTACTAATATGGTAGTTTTGAGCAATCTCTCCTACCGTTAATAATTCGCCTGATTTTATCTTGCCGTATAAAATCATTTCTTTTAGTTTGTAATAGATTTGTTCCGTTAAGGAAGATTTTTCATCCATGCCGACAACCTCTCTTAAATCATAGGTTATTTTTGATTATTGTAACAAAACATAACACATAAAACGAAAATTGTAGAATGGTGTTGTAGAATTTTTTTGTTAATGTTATTATATATAACATAAGCGAAAATCACAGTTTTGAAAAGAATTAATTTCGACAAGTATGTACCTACTATAGAAACATTAGCAATGTAAAATGTAAGTGATATATTACTAATATACTATAAATATATTATGGATGTACTATAGATATATTACTAGTTTGTTACTATATTAGTTGAACCAATGACACTCACATGCGTATGCACAACCGATCAATTATCTTTAGTGGATCTCTCATA
This sequence comes from Paenibacillus sp. GP183, assembly GCF_900104695.1. Lineage (NCBI taxonomy): Bacteria > Bacillati > Bacillota > Bacilli > Caryophanales > Paenibacillaceae > Paenibacillus > Paenibacillus sp. GP183. The sequence continues at coordinate 1,704,181 of NZ_FNSW01000001.1, read as the reverse complement.
ATTCTGTCCATAAAGGCTTCAGCATTCTTTCGAATCTGAGATGTCGTGTGGTAAAAGACGTTATTAATGACATCTGCTTTCAGCCACTTCCAGAGGCCTTCAACGAGGTTGAGTTCTGGACTGTACGGAGGGAGAAACACAAGTTCAAGGCGACTCTTTTTCTCTTGTAAGAAACGTACAAGTAACTTGGCATGATGAATACGAGCATTGTCTAATATCATAACGATTTTGCCCGTAGGATAGGCGGCTAAGACTTGCTGAAGGAAGACCAAGAATGCTTCAGCATTGTATTGCTCGTCTTCTTTCCAGACGATTTTACCTTCTGCATAGTCTAGTGTTGCCAGCAGTTTTACACCACGGTGTTTGCCTGTTGTCTTGATGACCCGTTGCTTTCCCTTTGCAAACCACGTCTTCTGAAGCGCCTGGTAATCGCGAATCATACTTTCATCTTCAAACAATAAGTGATCAATTTCGCCGTTCTCGTAATTTTTTTAACCTTGGGAAGATGGTTTCGACAAACAACCGTTGCTTTTCTTCGTCAGCTGCCGCGAGCGTGTAAGTGGGCTTGGTGTAGCTGAGATCCATCCGGTGCATTAATTTCGAGACGCCTCGAATGGAGTATGTTTTGCCAAATTCACGGTTGATGTACTCTCCAATGATTTGCAGAGTCCAGTTAAACTTAGCTGTAAATCCGACGTCGTGAGGGACGAAGTCGGTGATCGTTTTCTTTAATTTCTCTTGTTGCTCCTTGCTGAGTTGCTCAGGAGGCCCGGGGGAAAACTTCATTTGAAGCCCATCCAGCCCCTGCTTGTGGTATTGCCGCAGATAAGTACTAACGGTGCTTTGCTTTCTCCCGATGCTTACGGCGATATCCTCATTCGTTTTACCGAGAAGATGCAATCGTACAGACTGGTATCGCTCAAACATTCGTCTGCTCTTCTCATGCTTTAGCCGTTGCTCCACTTCATACAATTGTTCTTCTACCGGTTTCATCTTGCATCACCCGTCCAATAGTTGATCTTAACCTATTCGACGAGCATTACTTGAAATTCCTTCCAAGTCACTTTAGTTCAACTTATATAGTATACTTCATAGATATATTACTAGTATGTTACTAGTATACTTCAATGAAATAGTTCGCTAACCAGTAAATAATTCAAATGATTTGAGATGCGGGTTATAAGCGAACAACAGGAGGGGGGATAATTCATGTCAACAATCATTGTTCATGGCAGCGTGGAAACAAGTGAGGAAACATCATTTATCGAAGGGTTAAGCAGGGCCGCTTTAAAAGGTTACGCAAAGCTTTTCGAAGGTCGGTTAAATGCGATTGAAGTGGCTGTTAATGAGATGGAAGATAATCCGCTATTTAATGCCGGATTAGGATCCGTATTGAATAGGGACGGTTTCGTGGAAGTGGATGGGTCGATAATGGACGGGGATACTAAAAAGTTCGCGGCCGTAGCTGCGATGCCGCAAACAAGGTATGCGATTAGCGCCGCTTATCGTTTGCTGGAGGAATCCGAGCATGTGATTTTGGCTGGTGCTGGGGCGGCCTTATTCGCCAGAGAAAAAGGAATTCCATTAGATAATTGTATCATTAGCGAGCAGCTAGAGTCATGGAACCTTGCGCGCCAATTACTGGCTGAAGGGAAGAAGCTCGATTTCAGTTTATATACCGGATTAAAGAAAGAAACCGATACTGTGGGCTGCATCGTCTGCGACGATAAAGGAAAGCTGGCTGCAGGCTCTTCTACTGGAGGAGCATTCATGAAATTGCCTGGAAGGGTCGGAGATACTCCGATCATCGGAGGAGGGATTTATGCATCGGAGCAATCTGCCGTTGTTTGTACAGGAAAAGGAGAAGCCTTCATTCAGACGTTAACTGCCAAATTTGTGGACGACCAGATTAGGTCGGGCAAGCATCCCCAGGATGTGGCCGAAGAGGCGATCGAGCGTATGACGCGTTTAACTGGTGAAACAGGCGGCCTGATTGTGATTGATGCCTCCGAGCGTATTGGAATCTCTCACAACTGCAGTTCGTTTCCCGTCATTGTTGTTGTAAACGGCGAAGTTAAAAATATAAAGCCTGTACGATTAAAGACGGTATGAAATAAGATGTTGGAGTTCCGCCCTGCAGTCACACCGGGACATTGTGTTAACTACGAAATGTATTGGAGGTAGGTTCATGACCAATATTTTGGAAATTAAACAGCTCAGGACCCATTTTTTTAACGAAGAACGAACCATTCCGGCCGTTGACGGTGTTGACATTATTGTGAAAAAAGGGGAGACGCTTGGCATTGTTGGAGAATCGGGCTGCGGCAAAAGCGTGACGTCACTAACTCTCATGCGGCTGCTTCCTAAAACAGGGACACGCATTCAAGGCGAGATTCGGTACAAAGGCAAAAACTTATTGGAGCTTTCGGAAGACGAAATGCGCAATATTCGCGGAAACGAGATCGCAATGATCTTTCAGGAACCGATGACCTCCCTCAATCCAGTGTATACGATTGGCTATCAGCTTTGCGAATCGGTGGTGCTACACCGGGGATATTCGAAAAAGCAGGCGCGTGAAAATGCGATTGAAATGCTTAAAAAGGTGCACATTCCACGCGCTGAAAAAATTATCGACGAATATCCTCACCAGCTCTCGGGGGGAATGCGGCAGCGCGTGATGATCGCGATGGCGATGTCCTGTGAACCGGAGCTGTTGATCGCGGATGAGCCGACAACTGCGCTGGATGTCACCATACAAGCCCAAATACTAGACTTGATGCGGGAATTGCGCGATAAGCAAGGCACATCGATCATGCTGATTACGCACGATCTGGGCATTGTAGCCGAGATGTGCGATCGAGTGGTTGTCATGTACGCTGGACAGGTAGTGGAGCAAGCGGACGTTTACACTTTATTTGAAAATCCATCACATCCGTATACCCAGGGTCTCATGAAGTCGATCCCTAAAGTCGATGTGGACCAATACCGTCTTGACTCCATTCCCGGCAACGTCCCTCTGCCCGGCTCGGTCAAGCAAGGCTGCCGTTTTGCCTCTCGGTGTTCGTATGTGGAGTCCAGATGCTTGGAAGATTCGCCTCCGCTGTTCGAGCTCCAGGGGGGGCAGAAAAGCCGCTGCTGGCTGCATGAAGGTACTGCAATGAAGGAGGCTGCGCACGAATGAGTGTATTGCTTGAAGTACAAGGTCTGAAAAAATATTATCCAATTTCCTCCGGCCTCTTCAATAAAACAAGTGGCTATGTAAAAGCGGTCGACGATGTAACATTCTCCGTCAATGAAGGGGAAACTCTTGGGATCGTAGGAGAATCCGGCTGCGGCAAATCGACCACCGGCCGCTCGATTATCCGTCTAACGGAGCCGACGGCGGGAGAAGTCATTTTTCAAGGACAAAACCTTTCCTTGCTGAAAGGGGACGGGCTTCGTAAAATACGCCGGGATATGCAAATCGTGTTCCAGGATCCATTCGCTTCGCTTAATCCGAGAATGACCGTAGGTAACATTTTAGAAGAGCCTTTGAAAATTCACGGACTAGCCGCCGGTGCCGAACGGAAGCAGCGTGTGAAGGAATTGCTTGAAATTGTGGGCCTTTCCGAACACCACTATCACCGTTACCCGCATGAGTTCTCAGGCGGCCAGCGGCAGCGGATCGGCATTGCGCGGGCATTGATTACAAAACCGAAGCTGATTGTGGCGGATGAGCCCGTGTCTGCGTTAGACGTATCTATCCAATCCCAAATTCTCAACCTTATGAAAGATCTGCAAGAGCAGTTCAAACTAACCTATTTGTTCATCTCCCATGATTTGTCCGTGGTACGTCACATCAGCGACCGAGTAGGTGTCATGTACCTAGGCAGTTTGGTGGAGCTGGCGCCCAAGCACGGGCTTTATGAAAATCCTCAGCACCCTTATACGCAAGCCCTGTTATCCGCTTTGCCGCACCCTAATCCGAGGGAAAACCGCGAACGCATTATTATGTCCGGAGAAGTGCCGAGCCCTTCAAACCCGCCTACCGGATGTGCTTTCCATACACGCTGCCGCTTTGCAGAAGAGAGATGTAAGTCGGAGAGGCCCATGCTGAAACAAACGTCGCCTGGACACTGGGTATCTTGTCACATTTATTGATGAAAGGAGAATTGCAATGATATTTATCGTTAGACGGCTGCTATTGGCGGTTCCGGTGCTTTTTATAGTCACAATCTTGGTGTTTTTATTGCTGCACATGCTGCCAGGCGATCCGGCCACGGCCATTCTCGGGCAGGAAGCAACACCGGAGATGGTAGCCGCTTTGCAAAAGCAGCTCGGTCTGGACAAGCCGATAATCGTTCAATATTTCACTTGGCTGGGCGGCGTGCTTCATGGGAATCTCGGGAACTCGCTGATTGACAATTCGCCCGTATCAGGATTGATTATGCAGAGGCTGCCCGTGACGCTGGAGCTGACCTTCGGAACCTTCGTGGTGGCAGTCCTGATTGCGATCCCTGCAGGCATTATTTCCGCCACCCGTCCAGGTAAATGGGCCGATTATGTTAGCACGCTTTTCGCCCTCGGAGGGATGTCCATTCCGCACTTTTGGCTCGGTATGATGCTGATCGTCCTGCTTTCCGTTAAATTGGGGTGGTTGCCAGCATCGGGCTATGTTCCCTTTTTTACCGATCCACTAGCCAATCTTGCGGCGATGATCATGCCGATCATTGCCACGGGGATGCGCGAGTCTGCGGTTTTGATGCGCATGCAGCGAAGCAGTCTGCTTGAGGTAATGAACGCAGATTATATCCGAACCGCATATTCCAAGGGATTGAAAGAACGGACCGTCATATGGGGGCATGCATTGAAAAATTCTTTTACCCCCGTTCTTACGAGCAGCGGAAATATCGTTTCGGGACTCCTTGGCGGTCTTGTCATCACTGAAACCATTTACTCCATTCCGGGGTTTGGACAATTGATTGTCGATTCTATTTTCAAAAGGGACTTTATCACAGTACAGGGAGCGATTTTAGTATCGGCTCTGCTGGTGGTTGTCGTGAATATAACGATTGACATTTTGTACACGATAATTGATCCGCGCATAGCTGAAAGGGGCGGGAAAAAATGAGTCAGTCGGTTCAGCCGGTTGGTGAGAGAGAAGCCGGACTTGCCGTCCGGAAGCATCCCCAACGTCAGTGGCGGCAGTTTTTTAAGCGTTTTGCGCGCAATAAGCTTGCCGTCATCGGAGGGGTCATTTTTGGAGGGTTAGTGCTTATTTCAATTATTGCGCCATGGATCACCACGCATGATCCGCTTTATCAGGATTATTCCTCCGTGCTGAAACCGCCCGGAGGCGGTCATCTTCTGGGTACGGATGATTTGGGACGGGATACGTTTTCCAGGCTGCTGTACGGGGCCCGACTCTCTCTGGAAGCTTCGGTAGTTTCCGTCGGCATTGCGATGCTGATTGGGGTTCCTCTAGGGCTGATCAGTGGTTATTTCCGCGGATTTTGGGATGAGTGGGTTGTGATGCGTGTGGTCGATGCGATGCAGGCGTTTCCTTCCATCATTCTGGCGATGGCAATGGCAGCAGCGCTTGGCGGCGGGTTTACCAACGTGATCGTAGCCATTGGCATCGGCTTTTTCCCGGCATTTGTCCGGATCACGCGCGCGCAAGTGCTCACGGTTCGCAGCCTGGAGTATGTTCAGGCGGCTGAGGCCATCGGAGCCCGCAATCTGCGAATTATGTTTTTGCACGTGCTTCCCAATGTGATGGGTCCGCTGCTGGTGCAGACGACATTAACGATGGCTGCCGCGATCATTGCTGAAGCTGGGTTATCTTATTTGGGGCTTGGCGCAAGGCCGGAGCAGCCGAGCTGGGGAACGATGCTGAAAATTGCGCAGGGCTATCTGAACACCGATCCGCTGCTTGCATTATGGCCCGGAATTGCCATTTTCTTAGTTGTGCTTGGCTTTAACCTGCTGGGAGACGGAATCCGCGAAGTTCTGGATCCGAAATTGAAACGGTAACGGGGGGTTGTGAATGAAAAGTACGATGGATGATGTCTTGTTTTTATCAATATCCGAAGTAGCCGCCTTGTATCGCTCCAAGGAAATTTCGCCTGTTGAGGTCGTAAAGCTTGTATTGCGGCGGATGGAAGAATGGGAGCCTCGACTGAATGCATTTATCTCCGTGTTGGGCGAGCAAGTATTGGATGCGGCCCAAAAGGCGGAACGGGCTTTCTTACAGCATGATAATGTCCCGATTTTGACAGGTATTCCATACTCGGCGAAAGATTTGTTCTATACGGAACATGTCAAGACAACCTGCGGCTCGAGAATATATGGCGATTTTATACCAACGTATACAGCGACGGCCGTTGAAAAATTGGAGGCGTCAGGCGCGATTCTCTTTGGCAAAACCAACATGCTCGAGTTTGCCTATGGCGCGGTGCACCCCGACTATGGTCAATGCAACAATCCGTGGGATACAACCCGAACGGCCGGCGGATCGAGCAGCGGCAGTGCTGCTGCGGTTGCCGCAGGCATCGGATACGGCTCGATCGGGACAGATACGGGAGGTTCCATTCGCATTCCGGCTTCTTACTGCGGAGTGGTCGGACTGAAACCGACGTATGGGCTGGTCAGCGCGTTCGGCGTGTTTCCACTCTCTTGGTCTTTGGATCATGCAGGACCTATCACGCGTTCCGTACAAGATGCTGCGGTCTTTCTGGATGCGATGGCCGGTTATGACCCGCGCGACCAGTTTTCCGACCCTAAGCTTTCGAAACCCGCTTCTTATGCGGCAGGACTAGACCGGGAGCTTGCCGGCACACGGATCGGGATTTTACCGAAGGCATTATTGGATCACGGAACCGAGGAAGTAAAAAGCGTTTTTAATCAAGCGCTGCAATGTCTTTCGGAAGCAGGCTGCGAAATTGTGGAGGTGGATATGCCGGGACTTTCTTCGGCGGAAGAGAATCTGATGAAAATCATGCTGCCGGAAGCCAGTTATGTTCATCGGAAGTGGCTGGACCGTGAGAAAGATTATGCCGTGGCCACCTATCTGCAACTGCAGCAGGGCATTTCCCAGACAGCTTTTGATTATCTGGATGGACTCGAAGCAATGCATGCCTTCAAAAGGGAGGTGCATCATGTATTTGACCGTGTCGACGCCATCGTGACGCCTACAGTCGCTTTTCCTGCGCCGGAAGAAGACCCGGCAATGGGCGACGATTCGCATAACGAAGTCTTTTTTACGGCGCCTTTTAATTTAAGCGGTCATCCCGCCATTTCCATCAACGGCGGATTTACGGAAGAAGGGTTGCCGATTGGGCTGCAATTTGTCGGCAAATATTTTGGCGAAGCGGATATCCTTTCAATCGCCCATGCTTATGAGCGTAAAAATCCGTTAACCAGACGCCCTGTATTATCCTGAAATAAGAGAGGAGAGAACAAACGATGTACATGATGGATTTGAACATGACTACTTTTCAAGAGCTGCAAAACAAAGTGAATACGGTTCTCCTGCCCATCGGCATGATCGAGGCGCACGGACCGCACTGCTCACTCGGCACGGACATCTTAATTCCCAGGGAGTTTGTCAAAAGATTGGATCCCATGATTGGGGAAAAGGTGCTGATGGCGCCGGAAATTCCGTACGGCCATTCGTTCGGCCTGGCACCGTTCCCCGGGACTATTGATGTTTCGGGTGAAGCATTCGCCCAGTATGTTTTGGGAATTGGTAAAGGGTTCCTCCACAATGGGTTCCAAAATATCATCTTGTTTAACGGACATGGCGGCAATGCGGCCAGCTTGAACCTAGTTTCTGAGAAGTTGGCGGATGCGGGGGTGACGGTACTGACCATCAATTGGTGGCTGGATTACCGGGATACGATTGTAACGATCGCTCCGGATACAGGACATGCGGGGGAGGATGAAACCTCCACCATGATGGCGATCGATGAAGCCTATGTCGACTTGAATAATGTCGGCCGGCATACGATTCCTGTACCCCGTAATCTGAAATTTCCAAACCTGGGCAAGAAAGCCTACCCTGAAGCCTACTCCGGCGATGCAGCCTCGGCAACGGTTGAAAAAGGGGAACGAATTTATAAGGCGCTCCTGCCTTTGATCGTCCATGACATTGAAACGATGTGGGCTTTCGCGGATCGCTAAGCAAGCGCATGAAAGTAATAAGATGGCAATCAATATTCAACCTTTTAAAAAAAAATAATTAGTGGAGGGTTTAACAATGAGAAAAAACATCAAGTGGATCGCCAATTTAGCGATAGCGTCCTCTTTGCTGCTAACGGTAATAGGATGTTCCGCCGGTACCGCCAAGCAGACAACAGCAGACAGCACGAGCACGAGTGCGAGTACTGCCAGCAGTGCACCGAAAACAGGAGGCACGTTAAACATCTCGCTGCAAGCGGACCCTGTGACGCTGGATCCCAGCGCTTCAGCTGTCTTTTATGAACGACAAATCTATCAAAGCATTTACGACAAGCTGGTCGATTTAGACGCTTCTGGTAACATTGTGCCGATGCTGGCCGAAAAATGGAGTGTGTCGGGCGATAAAAAAACGTATACGCTCAATCTGCGTCAAGGGGTCAAATTCCAGGATGGAACCGACTTTAACGCCGAAGCTGTCAAGTTTAACTTTGAGCGCAATAAGCAAGACACTTCCCCGCGTAAAAACGAGCTGAAATTTGTGAATAAAGTAACGGTGGTAGATACGAATACGGTGCAGATCGAGCTTACACAGCCATTTTCCGCCTTTCTCTCCATTTTAACAGACCGTTCGGGCATGATGGTATCGCCGGATGCGGTAAAAAAATATGGCAAAGACTTTACATCGAATCCGGTGGGTACAGGACCTTTTAAGTTTAGTAAATACACCCGAGGATCATCGCTTATCCTGGAAAAGAACCCGAATTATTGGCAGCAGGGCTTGCCGAAGCTCGACCAGGTCGTCTTTAAAATCTTTCCGGACCCGAATGTCGCATTTATCAATTTGAAGAGCGGTGCCGTCGACATGACCGACTCGTTTCCTTTCAAGGAAATTGCCAATATGAAAAGCGACCCTAAATCTCTTGTCATTAACGAAGCGGGTCAAGGGTTTGTCGGATTTCATATGAATTTGAATAAAGCACCTTTCGATAAGGTGGAACTGCGTCAGGCTGTTGATCTGTTGATTGATCGGGATGCCATTGTCAACGTGGTGTTGAACGGTGCGGCTATTCCGGCGCATTCGCCTTTTGTCCCTTCACATTTTGCTTATGGCGCCAGTGATAAAGCTGCAAAGCCTGACTTAGCAAAGGCTAAAGAGCTTCTGAATAAGGCAGGCGTACCGAACGGATTCTCCTTTACACTGCAGTATATCCAAAATCAGACGTTCCAGCAGGTTGTCCAAATGATTCAAGGGATGCTTAAGCCGGCCGGCATCAATGTCACTCTGGAAGCCCTTGACGCCACTGCGAATCAGGATCATCTGGTTAAAACGAATTTCGAGGCGATTCTGGCTACGTGGAGCGGACGACCTGACCCGGACCAAAATGCTTACGATTATAACATAACAGGCGGCTTTTTAAACTATTCCAAATACAGCAATCCGGAAGTCGACAAACTTCTCAATGCATCCCGTACTGAGGATGATCTAGCCAAGCGCAAAGTGATTTACGAAAATGTGATGAAAACGATCAATACGGATATCCCTTATGTTTTTCTGTATCATCCTAATTATGTTTTCGGACTTTCAAAGGCGGTTCAAGGCTATAAGTACGTACCCGACGGCATGATCCGCACCGTTAATATGAGTAAAAATTAAGGATATCAGGAAGTATGATGGCCCGGCGCCGGATGTGTCTATCACATGCAAACTGCGTCGGGTTGTTTATGCCAACACCATTAAAATTAAAGGAGTTTGAGCTATGTCTGCAACACAGCTTATTCATGTGTATAGAGGTCCACTAATTGAAAGCAATCATTACGGCCATGTCGCCGTGGTGGATTTGAAAGGAAACGTGCTGCACGGTTTAGGCGACCCCCGCCATGTGACGTTTGTCCGCTCATCCTCTAAGCCGCTGCAGGCTATTCCGGTTGTGGAATCGGGAGCTGCCGATCGTTATCTTTTTACATCGGCTGATCTCGCGCTTTGTTGCGCTTCCCACAGTGGAGAGGAGAGGCACACGGATCGGGTAGCGGATCTTCTGGCGCGTATCGGCGTTTCGGAGGAGGCTTTACAGTGCGGAATTCATGCACCGCGCGATGAGGAAAATTACAAGAAGCTAATACGTTCAGGCGGAGAATTAACGCCGATCTACAACAACTGCTCAGGTAAACATTCTGGTATGCTCGCATTGGCAAGCCATCTTGGAGCGGACCTGGAGAGTTACCGCCAAGTCGACCATCCGGTGCAAGTGATGATGCGGGCTGCGGTGGCGGATATGGCGGGCATGAATTCAGAGGATATCGTGATCGGCGTTGACGGCTGCGGCGTGCCGGTATTTGGGCTGCCACTGAATCGTTTAGCCTTAGCGTTTGCCAAATTGTCCGACCCGTCAGAGCTGCCTGAGCCCCGCCGCCAAACGCTGGAGCGAATTGCCTCGGCAATGATGGAGCATCCGGAAATGGTCGGCGGAAAGGACCGGTTCTGTACCGACTTAATGACTGCTTTAAAAGGACGGATCGTAGGAAAAGCGGGTGCTGAGGGCGTTTACGCCGCTGGCATTATCGGTCAAGGAATCGGCATTGCGGTTAAGGTAGAGGACGGGAACGCCCGGGCCGCATATCCTACCGTTGTCGCCATTCTTGAGCAGCTAGGCTATTTGACTGAAACCGACTTGAAGGCTCTTGAGCCTCATCATACACCTTTGATTCGCAATGCGCGTGAAGAGATTATCGGCAGGCTCCAAGCCGCATTTTCGCTGTAAGTTATTTGCAGTAGCTTCATATTAAAGCCTATCGAAGGAGTCTGAAAACATGGAGTACGATTCGAGTTATTATCCTTACCCATCCAGAAGAAAAGTTCAATTCGCGAAAAATGGCATGGTGGCTACGTCACAGCCGTTGGCTGCGGAGGCGGGGCTTGAGATTTTAAAAAAAGGCGGCAATGCCATAGATGCAGCCATCGCCACCGCTGCTTGTTTAACGGTGGTAGAGCCTACAGCCAACGGCATCGGATCGGATGCATTTGCTCTGGTTTGGACCCAAGGCAAGCTGCATGGATTAAATGCGAGCGGACCGGCCCCGGGAAGCATATCCATTGAAGCCCTGAATAAAGCTGGTTACTCGGAAATGCCATTATACGGACTCGTTCCCGTGACGGTTCCCGGAGCTCCTGCCGCTTGGGCGGAATTGTCCGAACGGTTCGGGAAGCTTCCGTTGACGGAAGTTCTGCGGCCTGCGATTGAATATGCACGCAACGGTTTTCCGATTTCCTCGAATCTGGGAAACATGTGGAGCGAAGCATTCGATAAATATAAGCAGGAGTTAAAGGGACCTGAGTTTGCCGGCTGGTTTGAGACGTTCGCGCCGCAGGGCAGAGCGCCGAGCATCGGCGAAATGTGGAGCTCGAAAGCGCACGCGGAAACATTGAAGCTTATCGCGGAAACGAAAGCTGACGCCTTTTACCGTGGGGAATTGGCAGAGAAAATCGACGCATTTTTCAAGCGGCATGGAGGTTTTCTTGCAAAAGAGGACCTGGCGGGTTATAAGCCGGAATGGGTAGAGCCGATTAAGGTGAATTACCGGGGATACGATGTGTGGGAAATTCCACCCAACGGTCAAGGAATCGTCGCGCTCATGGCCCTAAATATTTTAAAAGGCTTCGAATTTACGTCCAAGGATTGTCCGGATACGTATCATAAGCAGATCGAGGCGATGAAGCTTGCATTTGAGGACGGAAAGAAATATATTACCGACCCCGCCAAAATGAAAGTTTCGGTCGATGATTTGCTCTCGGACGAGTATGCGGAAGAGAGAAGAAAAAAGATCGGAAAGCAGGCGCTGCTCCCGGAGCCGGGAAGCCTGCCCAAAGGCGGGACTGTCTATTTGGCTACAGCAGACGGGGAAGGCAACATGGTTTCCTTTATCCAAAGCAATTATGCGGGGTTTGGGTCCGGCATCGTCATCCCGGGTACGGGCATCAGTCTGCAAAACCGCGGCAGAAACTTTTCGTTAGATCCAGCGCATGACAACTGCCTGGAGCCCGGTAAGAAAACCTATCATACGATAATCCCCGGTTTCCTGACGAAGGATAATCAACCTGTCGGGCCGTTTGGGGTTATGGGCGCATTTATGCAGCCTCAAGGTCATGTGCAGGTTATTATGAACACCATCGATTTTCATTTAAACCCCCAGGCGTCGTTGGATGCGCCAAGGTGGCAGTGGATGGAAGGAAAGACGGTGGAATTGGAGCACTCGGTTCCGGAGCACATTGCGGAAGCTCTGCGAAGAATGGGACATCAGGTGAAGTGGGGCGTAGGCTCAACCGGATTCGGCAGGGGGCAAATCATTTGGAGAAATGGTGACGGCGTTTTAGAGGGAGGAACGGAACCTAGAACGGACGGAGCCGTGAGCGTGTGGTAAACAAGAATCACGGCCTCGGCTTCTGAATCAACAGGCGAAAGGGGAAACGAAAATGGCTTATATTGGATCAAAAATGACGGGCTACCAGTACAATGAGGCAAATATCGACAAGGTTATATTCGGAGTCGGCGCGTTCGAAAACCATGGGTATCATATGCCGTTCGGCACGGATACACTCATTTCCAACGGGTTGGCGGAAAGGGTTGCTGAACGGGTCAACGGCCTGATGGTCCTTCCCCCGATTAATTACGGCTTCAGCGCCCATTACAACAAGCTTCCGTTTGTCGTCAGCCTGCAGCCTGAAACGATCACGTCGATCATTAAAGAAGTGCTTCAAGAAGTGATCCGCAACGGAATTAAAAAAATCATTATCATTAACGGACACGACGGAAATATCGCTCCGATCGAATTGGCAGCGCGGGCGGTAAAAGTCCAGTACCCGGATGTGGTGATCGCCAGCTTAAACGACTGGTGGGTGGCTGCGGGGAAAATGATTCCCGAGAATACATTTGAGGTTTGGAACGGTTTGGGGCATGCAGGCGAGGGCGAAACCTCGATGGGGCTTGCTTTGTTTCCCGAATTGATGCAAATGGAGCATGCCAAAGGCGTCGTTCCGGAGCTACCGGAGCATGTTGAAATCAAATGGCGCTTTGAAGAGCTGACGGATACCGGAGCCAGTGGAGATCCGAGCAAAGGTACGGTGGAAAAAGGAAAGCTGCTTGAGAAAACCGTCGTCGATGTGTTGGTTAATTTCATCGAAGAGATGGATAAAAACAATTGGAAATACGGCTTGGCCCTTAAGTAAACGGCAGAAAGGATGAGCTGATTGTTTACACTAGAAGGAAAGACAGCGATTGTAACGGGTTCCGGACGCGGAATCGGCAAAGGCATCGCCGAAATGCTGGCATCATTGGGCGCGAATATGGCGATTACCGATATCGATGAACAGATTTCGCAAAAGACGGCCGATCTTATACGTTCCCAAGGCTTTAAAGCGATATCGGTGCCAGGCGATGTCACACAACTGGCCGATGTGAAACGAGTTGTTAAGAAAACGGCAGAGGAATTTGGTTCGGTCGATATTTTGGTGAATAACGCCGGAATTATGGGTCTTCAATCATTTACGGACATCACCTTGGACGAATGGAACCGGATGCTGCAGGTTCATTTAACCGGAAGCTTTCTGTTTTCGCAGGAAACGATTCCATACATGAAACAGAATAACGGCGGAAAAATCATTAACATCGCATCCAATTGGGGTCAGCGCGGAGAAGCAGGCTCTGTTCATTATTCGGCGGTTAAAGCCGGTATTATCGGGTTTACCAAGGCGCTGGCGCGCGAAATGGCTCCTCACGGGATTTTGGTCAATGCGGTTGCGCCGGGTCCGATTGAGACTGACATGATTGAGGAGGAAGCGCGTCATCTGCATACAACGGCAGATCAGATCCGCAGCAATTTGACTTCGAAAATTCCGTTGCAACGGTTAGGAACAGTCCGGGATGTGGCTGTCAGCATCGCTTTTCTGGCCGGGGAGACGGGCAATTTTTATTGCGGACAAGTATTATCGCCAAATGGCGGAGAAGTGATGATGTAGTCCGGGAGGCTATTTTACATGCAATTAAAAGACAAAATATCGATTATTACAGGCGCTGGTTCAGGTATTGGTCGGTCCTCCGCGCTGCTCTTCGCCAAGGAAGGCGCGACTGTTGTCGTCGCCGATCTGAACGAGCAAGCGGGAATGGAAACGGTGGAGCTGATTCGCAGTCAAGACGGGCAAGCAACGTTTCAACAAACGGACGTGACGAATGCGACAGATATGAACCGTTTAATCGATACCGTTCATCGTCAATTCGGAAAAATCGATATCATGTTTAATAATGCCGGGCTTGAATATTTTACTACGATAGCCGATACGACCGAAGAAGAATGGGACAGGACGATCAATACGAATCTTAAAGGAGTTTTCCTAGGCCTGAAGTTTGTTCTGCCGATCATGAAGGCCCAAGGCTCAGGCAGCATTATCAACATGGCTTCCGTTGCTGGTCTTGCCGCGTGGCCTGGCTTAGGCGTCTATTCGGCGGCTAAAGGCGGGGTCATCCTTCTTAGTAAAGCGGCTGCAGCCGAGTACGGCAAATTTGGCATTCGGGTGAACAGCCTATGTCCGGGTTCGATTCGAACGCCACTGCTGGAAGAGCAGTTCTTAGGTAAAATGGATGACCCGGCAGCTGCGGAAGCCCAATTGAGAAATCATTATCCGCTCAATCGTTTAGGAAATCCCGATGAAGTGGCCAGCGCCGCCGTTTTCTTGGCCAGCGACTCCGCTTCCTTTATTACAGGACAAGCATTAGGCGTCGATGGAGGATTGTCCTCCTTTGTCGGAGATCTGATTTCTATCAAATAAAGGAGATGAAACTGATCTCCTTTATTTCTCATCTAGGCCCGAAAAAACAACTATACTCATTCGAAGCTGTAAAAAAAGACATGCGGAGGTCATTTATGGTTAAAAATGTTAAAAGTGGACATTCCATCAGTTTCCATGGCAAGGTCGTCATTGTATCTGGGGCCGGCCATGGTTTTGGGAAAACAATTTGCAAGGAGTTTGCGAAATGCGGCGCTTCCGTTTATGGAACCGACGTGAGCGGTAAAGAGCTGGATGAGACGAAACAGGAAATTGATGAGCTGATCCGGGCGGAACAAACGGGGGGGCAGATTGAAGTAGGCGCCTTCAATTTGACCGACCCGGCGGAAGTACGGCAGCTGTTAAGCAAGGTTATGCAAACGTATCAGGGTGTGCACATTCTGGTCAACAACGCGGGCGGGGTTGTTGGACAAGTCCATCAGCCCGTAGATCAAGTGACGGACGAGCAGTGGGAGCAAGTTGTCAATATTAATTTAAAAGCGGTATTTTATATGATTCGCGAAGTTGCTCCAATCATGAAGAAGCAACAATACGGCCGCATCGTCAACATTTCCAGCGGGGCGGGAAGAAGCTTCAGCTTGACCGGCATTCAAGCCTATACGAGCGCCAAGGCTGGGCAGATTGGACTGACGAGGCAGATGGCCCGGGAATTGGGGGCTTACGGGATTACTGTAAACAATGTAGCACCCGGTTTTGTGTTGTCCAATCCTTCGACAACGAAGCAATGGGATGCGATGCAGGAGGAGAAACAGAAGCAACTGCTGGATGCCATCTCGCTGCACCGGCTGGGCCAAGCTGAAGAAATCGCTTATCCCGTCGTGTTCCTCGCATCCGATTACGCTAGCTACATTAACGGACAAGTTATTTCCGTTGACGGCGGGCATCACATGTTTTAAGGAGGTTATCCATGGAAATTGCGATCATCGGATCAGGAGCTATCGGCGGTGTATTGGGCGCGTATTTGACAAGGGCTGGCGAGCAAGTCGTATTTTGTGATATCGTGAAAGAGCATGTCGATTATATAAATGGAACCGGGCTTACGATTGAAGGTGAGGAAGCCTTTACAGTTCAGGGTGAAGCCTATACGCCCGAACATTTATTGCAACGTGGGAAACCTTTGGATATGGTTTTTCTTTGTGTGAAGGGACAGCATACCGAAACGGCCATGAGGCAAATCATGCCTTTGCTGACGGAGCAGTCCGCGGTTGTCTCCTTTCAAAACGGTCTGTGCGAAAACATCATTTCCGAACTGATTGGAAAAGAGCGGACAATCGGCTGTTTTGTTAATTTTTCGGCGGATTATTTAGAGCCTGGACGAATTTTATACGGTGGCGTTTCTTCGTTGTTTCTTGGAGAATTGGACGGAACGATTTCCGAACGGATACTCGACTTGCAAAGAAGGCTGGCGTGCTGGGGACCCGTAAACGTAACAGATAACATTTGGGGCTACCTGTGGGGCAAGCTGTCTTATATTGCTTTGCTGTATGCCACGGCTTTGGCGGATGAAGCGATGGCCGACGTGGTCAGAAACCGGGACCTGCGTGAAGTGTTGATGGAGCTGTGCTCGGAAGTGCTGGAGGTCGCTGAGAAAGAAAACGTTTGTCCCATGGGCTTTGACGACTGGGAACCAGCGCTTGTGTATCCCCGCGGTCAAAGGAATAGTATGGCTTTGGATGCTCAGTTGGAGAAATTGAGCGAGCGCATGGCTACAAACAAAAAAACAAAAAGCGGCATTTGGCGCGACCTTGCAGTTCGCAAGCGGAAAACGGAATTAGAGTTTCAACTGAAGCCTATTCTTGATATCGGGTTGAAATATGGTTTAACGCTCCCGCTTGTTTCTCATGTCACTCGGTTCATCAGAGAACTGGAAAACGGGGAAAGAGTAATGGATTGGAAAAACTTATATGACTTAAAAGCGGTTTATGACGAAAGACGAAGCAAATGATCATGAAGGCGGAAATGACGGTCTTCTTGATCCACAGAGGTTGACTGCCAGGTTTTGATTACACGGTACAAAAGCCGTATGGGAATGGAGTTATAACATGGAGTATCAAGAAAACCAACAGTCCACAGTATATGCTCAGCTCGCTTGGGCGATGTGCAAAACGGGGATTTTGGGCTACGGGGGAGGTCCCTCCGTCATTCCGCTGATTCGCTATGAGGCCGTAAACAAATACGGCTGGATGAAGGATGAGGAATTCGGTGAAATTCTTGCGCTCGCCAATGCGCTTCCCGGACCTATCGCCACCAAAATGGCCGCCTATTTAGGCTATAGCCAGAGGGGAGTTTTAGGAGCCGTCATCGCTGTGCTATCGCATATCATCCCCTCCTCCATTGCTATGATCGCTTTACTCTCGGCGGTGTACGTATTGAGCGGCTCGAAAATCATTCAAGGGATTATCTCCACCGTCGTGCCCGTGATCGCGGTAATGCTCGGACAGATGGCTTACGAATTCGGCGAACGGGCCATGAAGGGACTCGGAAAGCCGCTTGGCTTCGCCTTATTCGCCATTTCCTTTTTGCTGCTTCAGATCATTCATGTCCATCCGGCGATTGTCATTGCTATGTTTCTTTTGTACGGTGCCTTTCATTTGAAAACGCTCGGCCGGTTCAAGGAAAGAAAGCAAAGGAACAAAAATATAAAGAGGGAGGATTCCTCCACATGGACTGGATAAATCTGATCATCGGGTTCTTTATTGCCAATGTGCTCGGATACGGTGGAGGTCCCGCCTCCATACCGCTTATGTATCAGGAGATCGTCACTCATTATCATTGGGCGGACGACCAACAGTTTTCGAATATTTTGGCACTTGGCAATGCATTGCCCGGTCCGATCGCAACCAAAATTGCCGCCTTTGTCGGTTACGATGTGTACGGTTTAACAGGTATGGTTCTAGCTCTAATTGCCACAATTCTCCCCTCCGCTGCCGCGCTTATTTTACTGCTTAAGGTGCTGCAAAAGTATCGGAATTCCTCGGCAGTTAAAGGCATGACAATGCTAGTGCAGCCGGTGATTGCCATTATGATGCTTATCTTAACCTGGCAAATGGGATCCAACTCCATTCATACCCTCGGCATCTTGCAGTCTTTGTGCATAGCAGCTGTGGCCTACTGGTTATTGGGCATAAAAAAGGTTCATCCTGCAATCGTCATTTTAGTTGCTTTTGTTTATGGTGGTGTAGTTGTGGCCCATTTCAGCATTTAGTTGTGGTATTTTTAATGTTGAGTCTTATTTTTGTCGTAGGTTTTGATAGACCTCAAGTTATTGGGTTATGGTGCAACAATTAATTAAAAAAGCAATTGCCCGATAAATTGTAGATTGTCTATACCACTACCCTAAAATTTTGTTGATCCATTCAATAGCAGTGAGGACAGACGAAGTTTCAACCTGCCCTTTCCTAATCATATGCATAGCCTCGATTCCCTTTAACGTCTGTTCTGCGGTTTGGAACGTTTTGAAACCAAGCATTGGTTTTGTGATTTTCTTAATGAACCGATGATCTTGCTCCACAATATTGTTCAGATACTTGGTCTGTCTAATCGTGGTTTCCTTTGGCATGGATTTCTCACTCATTAATTCTAGTATAGCTGGTGGGTACGCTGGATTTTTATCCAAAGTGATCACACGTGGGTTTTGATTATGGGTAGAAGACAAAGCCTTTGTAAAAAAGCGCTTAGCTGCCGCCATATCTCGATTTTCAGATAACATAAAATCAATTGTTTTCCCCATAGAATCAACAGCCCTATATAAATACTTCCATTGACCTTTGACTTTAATGTACGTTTCGTCCGTTCTCCATGAATCGTTTGTAGGTTTCAAAAAGGGGCGGATTCGTTTATCAATTTCGGGTCCGAACTCATGGACCCATCTCATAATCGTCGTATGAGAAATCTTTAATCCCCGTTCACCCATCATTTCTACGATATCTCGATAGCTTAAACTATATTTCAAATACCATCTTACGGTTAGTAAAATAATCGATGATTCATAATGCTTCCATTTGAATAAATTCAATTGCGTTCCCAAAGTAAGTTGCTCCATCCCATGACTTCAATTTCAGTTATGTTATCATGAATTAAAGCTTTGCACCACAACCACTCATAAGACCCAGACATTCTCGTCTGGGTCTTTTTTTGCGCTTGTCTATGCACGACGGAAGTGTTATGTATTGTTAAACTGAGTCAAGAAAGAAAGGTTGGTCAAAAGGTGCATAATTATGCATTAGGGATGAATGCAGCGTTTTTTAATTACAATTTTATCTGAAAAACAGATCCTCAAAAAATGCCCCTGATCATAAATCATGAAACAATATAGACGGAGTCACGTGGGTTTGCGGGCTCAAATTTATAATTTTTCATGAAAAATAACATTTTTTTTTGTGAAATTCCATAATTCGTTAGAGTTGTTGCAGAATTCATTAGAATCAATTCTTTATACACGACGTTGAATGTTGAAAATGTTGCCTAACCTTTAATAACTCTGCGTCAGCGGCGACAATAAACGATGAGGTGTTGGTTGTGATCCACGATCCGAAGATGGCACAGGAGTGGGAAACTGAGTTTGAAAAGATATGGATGGACACAAAGAATTTTCAAGGACGAATCCCACTATCTTCAGTTGTCTATAGCCGCCTACTCCATTTGGGTAGGCTATTTTTAATATATTTACAAGTCGAAAATATTCTCATATGATTGTCCATAGGGTGATTGGGATGTCGCAAAAATTAAAAGGCATATCAAAAATTCCAAAAATTCGGAAGGAAGTTATTGAGTATGTACATGAGCATTTTGCATAATTCCGTTTTTGACTTAAAAAGGGAAAAAACTAATAACCTCAGGGCTATTGCGTAGCTGGATTCTAAAAATAGGCAGACCTGCAGAATTTCGTGTTTGCTAATTTTTCAAACTGCAGCTACTTGGATCTTTCTAGAAGCAACGGAAAGGGCAGATACAAGCAGTACAATGGCATTCAGATACTGGTGAGTCGTTACTTTCTGAATACCCCAGACATGCATGTCGTCTGCCGTAAGATAAGTTTTCATTCTGGAGTTGCATCGTTCTACGCTGGTGCGTTCGTTGTAAAGCTCTTTCCAGCGCTTTGTGTCCCGATGCGGGCTGCAATAACGCCGGAGATCGTCCTTTACATCTACTTTAACGACCATGCCATAGTTGGAAGATGAACAGGCGGCCATGCCTAACGGACACTCGACTTTGCCTACAGCGTGAGGACAACGGAACTTCAAGTAATCGCCGTCAGCGCCCCAGTATGTCATGGAGAACCCCATCGAGCAACATGGCGTTCCGTTTGTTGTCATTGCGGCAGGCGGTTCTTTTTCTCCTCGGGGGTTGAGGGGGATAATGGCTTGCGCCCTCACGTTTCGAGCGGCTTCGTAAACCTTCATTTGGTCGTAGCCCGCATCAAGCATGAAGAATTGTGTGTTCGTTTTAACAGCTACTTTCTCAATCAGACCGGGCGCCATCTCCCCGTCATTGACATGCGCCGGCGTGACTTCCAGTGCTAGCGGAAGCTCACTTTTCGTGTCTACAGCTAGATGGAGCTTATAGCCGAACCAAGTCATTTTGTTGCCGAATGAATCAAACTTCGCACCCCAGTTCGCATCGCCGGTCTGCTCACTTTTGCGCTTGGGCTGCTTCTTCTCATAAGAATGGATGGCGGCGCTGTCGATCGCGACATGGCTGCCGTCGATGATGCCCTCATGCTGGCAGCGTTTGACCAAATCCTCGAAAAGCTGCTTTGCCAAGTTTTTCTTGGTCAACACGGCGAAGACTCGGCTTAGCGTAGAGACAGACGGCGCTTCGCGATCTAGCGGAAGTCCACACTGATAGCGAAATCGAAGATCCGTTTCCAGCCGATGATGCAAACCAGTAAACGTATGGATGTGCTCGAGCGGTGCAGCTAGAAGCGCACGTAGCAAACCTTCTCTACAGTGGCCGTCAGCGCCTCGGGGTGAACGACTTCTCAACTCTTTGGCGTAAGGACGAAGATCGAGAACGCTAAAAAAGATTGGTAATCGATCTTTTGATTGCATTTTCAGCAGATCCTCAAAGGAAAATAGACTTTCTTGGAGAATATACAAGGTGACTTCCTCCGTTCTTGGGTTTTTGGTTTGGTCACCGAAAAACTTCGCCAAGTTGGGGTGAAGTCCCTTTTTTATGCCTCAAAATCCTTGTGTATCAAGGGCTCATGTTAATGCAAAATGCTCACATAAGTAAAAAAGTTTTGCTTTTCTTAACGGCTGTTATTATCTTAAGTCTATCAGGAATTGGGGTTTACGCAGCGTCGTCTCAGGGAAATACGGGAGTCCTTCAAGCGTGTGTCAAAAAAAATGGAGAGCTTCGACTCTTAATGAACGGTAACATAAACCCACAGGATGACAAAAACCAACAGGATAACAAAAACCAACAGTGTGAAAAGAATGAACAACTGATCACGTGGAATGTTGTCGGTCCGAAGGGTGATAAAGGAGATAAAGGCGATACCGGGGCGACCGGACTTCAAGGTGCACAAGGGCCGAAAGGTGATACCGGCATTACTGGAGCAATCGGACCTCAAGGTGCACAAGGGCCGAAAGGTGACACTGGTGCTACTGGAGCAATCGGACCTCAAGGTGCACAAGGGCCGAAAGGTGACACTGGTGCTACTGGAGCGACCGGACCTCAAGGTGCACAAGGACCGAAAGGTGACATTGGTGCTACTGGAGCGACCGGACCTCAAGGTGCACAAGGGCCGATTGGTGATACCGGCGCTACTGGGGCGGGGGTCAAAGGGGACACTGGTCCAGCCGGTCCTGGGGTCAATACGTTAGTAACAGGATGGGTGGATAGTCAACCGGAAACATAATTGCTGGTTCTGGTTTCACGGCCACTAGGCTAGCTCAGGGAACGATAGTAATTACTATTCCGCACGTGCCGTATGGATACATTCCGGACGCCCCTATCCATTTTTATAGTAAATACATGCCATTCATTAGCAACGGTGAGAGTTCCACGAGCTTAGATTTTAGTACAGGGGTAATGACCATTTATGAAGCACCAAAAGGCGGTCAAATCGGATTATCATTACAGGAAGTCAAATAGGCTGGAGACAAAGTAACACTCGATCAAAGACACATTGCAACAAAAAATGTTTTCAGCCGCGGCAATCTTCAAATTCTAATGAATTCTGTAACAACAAAAACGGAGCCACGCGAGTTTGCGGGCTCCGTTTTCTAATTAATTATGAAATATCACATGGTTTTTTTTTTTGATTTCTCATAAGATGAAAAAAAATCATAATAAGTGATTAGATCATGATGAATCATCAAGTAGGTTATTTAAAAGGTTAACAATAAGTTATATTGACGATTCGTGGAAGTTATGTTCCTTATTTGACCTTTCTTAACAGATACTTCTTGTAGATTGCGTTATAGATTTTCGTGTATAGTTGACTCTACGAAGGTGAAAACAAGATTTTGGCAATCTAGTTTTGAAAGCGCTTATTTTCGTAACGACCGTTTTGTCCATAAGAATTAACGTAAGGAAATATAACATTAATGATGAAATTTTGAAATTAATGGTGATAAAATAGTAAGATTTTTAGAATAAAACAAATATCAGTAAACTATATTGACGATTGATGTCAAATAATTTATTATTATTTTATGATTTCAAATTTGGATGTTCAATTCCGAATATCGGAACAAATCTGCCAGGAATAGCTCCCATTTCACTAAGTGATCTAATCATGAAATAAGTGGTCAGCAATCGGAAGGAGAGGATTTTTGATAATTACCCGGAGTGGGTTGGAGTCCATAGCGCGGAACTCGCTCTCTAAAGCTTCGTCTTGTTTAATGGCTCGATAATTTGTTGGAAAAACGGAGAAAGGTGGGTGTATTGGATTGATTAAATTAATTGGCATTTTAATTGTAGCTTTAGGATTTGCTTTTCGTTTTAATACCTTGCTTGTTGTAATGGTAGGAGGTATTGTAACGGGGCTTATTTCTGGTTTATCGATTAATGACATTATGACAAAGTTTGGAGAAGCATTTATAACGAACCGATATATGACGATACCGATCGTACTGACATTACCGGTGATCGGGTTACTGGAGCGCTATGGGTTAAAAGAACAGGCAGAAACCTTAATTCGAAAAGCAAAAAGCGTAACAGCCGGCAGGGTCATGCTTTGGTATTTGTTTATCAGAGAATGGTCATCAGCTTTAGGTCTTAATATCGGGGGCCACCCCCAAACGGTTCGCCCAATTGTGGCGCCAATGGCAGAAGGAGCGGCAACTGCAAAATACGGTCCGCTTCCTGAGAACCTCAAGGATAGCATCAAAGCTCATTCGGCGGCGATGGAAAACGTAGGATTTTTCTTTGGTGAAGATATATTTATTGCAACAGGTGCGATTCTTTTGATGAAAGGTTTCTTTGATTCCTCCGGCTTACATGTTGGAGTATGGGACATGGCGCTTTGGGGGCTGCCGACAGCTATTGCAGTTTTCTTTTTATCTTGGTATAGATTAAGAAAATTGGATAAGCGAATTGATTTGGAAATGACAAAACGATCCGGTAACCAGATGGAAACAAATCCAAAAGTGAATTCTTCAAGGGGAGAATCTATATGATAAATATTTTTACAATAGATTACATTTATTATTTACTGGGGATTATCGTAGCTTTTGTTGCTTATCGGGTAGCTCGAAACCCGGATCATCCCACCCGGATCGGCTCAACTTTGTTCTGGGGAATATTCGCCTTTACTTTTCTATTTGGGAAGGTTATACCTAATGTGGTCACAGGATATCTCGTTCTGGTCATGGTTATCATAGCCGCTCTTGGCAAAATGAAGGCGGCCCCTGAAAAAGAACATCCTCAGTTAGATCGTGAGGAACATGCAGTTAGACTAAAAAGCAAAATATTTCTTCCAGCTCTGTTAATTCCTATTATTACTGTGATCGGCAGTTTTACATTGGATAAAATCCATTTCGGTAAAGTTAATCTTGTCGACCCGGAAATGGTTACTCTAATTGCACTTGGATTGAGCGCGATCATCGCCTTCATTGCGGCCAAATCTTTAACGAAGGCAAAAATGTCCGTTGCAATGAACGAAGGTAGTCGACTCACGGAAGTCGTTGGATGGGCGATTATTTTGCCTCAAATGTTATCGGCGCTTGGAGCTATTTTTGCGCAAGCCGGTGTGGGAGATGTTGTATCCAAATTGGTAGGAAATGTTCTTCCAACTCAATATCCATTCGTTGCAGTCGCCGCTTATTGCATTGGAATGGCTGTTTTTACAATGATTATGGGGAATGCCTTTGCGGCGTTTGCAGTCATTACAGGAGGTATTGGTCTTCCGCTTATCGTTCATATGCATGGCGGAAATCCGGCGATTATGGCGGCCATTGGCATGTTTGCCGGGTATTGCGGAACATTATTGACGCCTATGGCTGCTAACTTTAATATCGTCCCAGCTATGCTTCTTAATTTAAAGGATAAAAACGCGGTCATCAAAGCCCAAATCCCTATTGGTGTACCCCTTCTAGTAATTAACATCCTGCTGATGTACTTCCTTGTTTATCGATTCTAGTTTGGAGGGTTTAAATGAAAATCTTAATTTCTGGATTTGAAGTGTTTGGCGGCAGTACGATTAATCCGACAGAAAAATTGGTTAAAGCCATTGCTAGCGAAACATTCGCAGGGGTGGAACTGAAAACTGTGTTATTGCCAGTAAATTATGATGAATGCGTTGAAGCAATTATTAAAGAAATCGAGGCTTATCAACCGGATGCCGTCATTTCGTGCGGTTTATACCATGGAAGAACGTCAGTTACTCCCGAGCGAATTGCAGTTAATGTGAAGGATACCGCGGCAGATGCTCCATATGCAGATAATAAAGGAGTCAAACCGACGGATGAACCGATTAACCCTGACGGTCCGGATGCGTTATTTACACAACTACCGGTTCGTAAAATGGTAAATCGATTGAATGAAGAAGAAGTGCCGGCATACATTTCCAATACCGCAGGTACTTTTATTTGCAACAATACGATGTATGGTGTTTTAGACTATATCCGTAAAAACAATATTTCCACGATTGCAGGATTTGTTCATTTTCCAGCTTCAACGGAGATGGCAGTTGAAAATCCTTTATTGCCTGCTTTGCCGCAAGAGACGATGCTGCAGGCCCTGCGTATCATCATTCAAACTACTATTGAAGACCTGCAAAATTAAGAATCTATTTGATATGCACAAAGTTAGCCGCAAGTTTCCGCCTGGTACCGGCATGGTCCCAGGCTATTTGTTTGGCATCGGTTCCAACCATGCAATAATGGTTATGATAAAGTTCATTAACGTTACCAGGTTGCTTGTAATGTTAAATAAGTCTTGCTACAATAAAATTTGTAATTTCATAAAACGGTATTATCATTCCGAGTATCGGAATAATTAAAGTCAAACTAACAAATGCTTGTTGAAGGAGTGACACCCATTTTGTTTTCAAAACAGGAATTGCAAGAACTGATAGAAACCGTAAGCCAATATCCCATAAAGACGTTCAAGTATTCGGATGGAACCACCAATATCGTAATAAAGAAGGATCGTCCTGCTTCAATGAAGCAAAAGAACCTGGACGTTCCAATGAGTGAAGCAATATCCGATTCGGAAGAAACCCCAGGCTTGCATAAGATTTCAACATCTGAAATTTATCCGGAGCCATTGCAACCGGAATTGATCCCTGTTACTGCACCGATGGTAGGGACATTCTACACGACCGCAGAGCAGGGGAAAGCACCTTTTGTGCAAGTGGGCGACAAGGTGACCGCCGAAACGGTGTTATGTATACTTGAGGCGATGAAACTGTTTACAGAAGTAACAGCGCGCATGAGCGGTGAAATCGTTGAAATTGTTGCTGAAGAAGGGCAACTAGTAGAGTATGGTCAGACCTTGTTTTTAGTAAAGCGGGATTAACGTTATTTAGTTAAGCGGCAGGAGGTATGCCTTATGTTTAAGAAAGTATTGATCGCAAACCGTGGGGAAATCGCGGTTCGCATTATCAGGGCATGTCGGGAGCTCGGCATCGCAACCGTGGCTGTTTATTCCGAGGCCGACAGGAAATCGCTGCACGTCACTATGGCGGATGAAGCTTATTGTATCGGACCGGCTGCTTCGAAGATGAGCTATTTACACATCCCCAATTTGATGGCGGTTGCCTTATCTACGGGCGTCAACGCTATTCATCCGGGTTACGGATTTTTAGCTGAAAATGCGGAATTCGCTGAGATCTGTGCTTCCTTTCATGTCTCCTTAGTCGGTCCGGATGCCGAGGCAATCCGCAACATGGGCGACAAAGCTGCCGCTAGAGCCATGATGAAGAAGGCAGGTGTGCCTATCGTCCCCGGAACGGAAGGATTGATTGAGACAACGGAAGAGGCGCTGCGCGTTTCCGCGGAAATTGGCTATCCTGTCATTGTAAAAGCTAGCGCCGGCGGCGGCGGAAAAGGGATGCGGGTGGCTCACAATGAAGAGCAGCTGTTGGAGGCTATTGTACAAGCGCAAAAAGAAGCTGATGCGGCGTTTGGTCATTCGGGCGTATACCTCGAAAAATATTTGGTGGGTCCTCGTCATATAGAAATACAGATAATGGCAGATCGGCAAGGTCAAGTCGTTTATTTGGGCGAGAGGGATTGTTCGATTCAAAGGCGGCACCAAAAGCTTGTTGAGGAATCACCATCACCGGCGCTTAACCAAAGTCTTCGCGAACGGATGGGTGAAGCGGCGGTAGCCGCCGCGCGTGCAGTTAACTATTACGGTGCGGGGACGGTCGAATTTTTGCTGGACCAATACGGACAGTTTTATTTCATGGAAATGAATACGCGGATACAGGTAGAGCATCCAGTAACTGAAATGATTACCGGAATTGATTTGATTCAGGAGCAAATCACGGTATCTGCAGGATTCCCTCTTTCTTTCAGTCAAAGCGACATCCGGATGAACGGATGGGCGATGGAATGCCGAATTAATGCCGAAAATCCGGCCGCTCAGTTCATGCCTTCTCCCGGTCGGGTAATGACCTATCTGCCTCCCGGGGGCTTTGGAGTTAGGGTGGACAGTGCGATGTATGCCGGGTGCGAAATATCGCCATTTTATGATTCGATGATCGCAAAACTGATTGTTTGTGGAAAAGACCGGCAGGACTCCATCCGTCGGATGAAGAGAGCGCTGCGCGAATTTGTTGTCGAGGGAGTCAAGACGACGATTCCTTTTCACCTTGCCCTGCTGGAGAACGAGCAATTCATCCAAGGGAATTTCGACACTCATTTTTTGGAATCGAACGAAATATCCATTTTGGAATAACGAATGTAAAGTAAGGAGGAGACATATGTCGGGCCTATATGAAGCGGAAGAGAATGGTGTTCGTTTTCTGCCGCTTGGCGACAGAGCGATCGTCATCGATTTGGGTGGCGGCATCCATCCGGACACCCACGCGAAAATCAAATCGTTGTGCTTTCAATTGGAGCTGAATCCTTTTCCCGGCATCGTGGAGATCGTGCCGGCCTTTACGACGGTCTCTGTTTTTTACGAACCGATGAAATTGCGTGATCCGAACACGGGAGTCCAATTGCCGCATTATGGCATTACGGCAGCTCGCTCCCCTTTTGAGGTTGTCAAGGAGATCGTCAGCCGGATGGTTTCGTTTTTGGATTCGACTACGCCCGAAAGCCCCAAGGTCGTAGAAATACCGGTTTGCTACGGAGGGGAATTCGGGCCTGATTTACAAGATGTAGCGACACATACTGGGCTGAGTTCGGAGCAAGTCATCAAGATTCATTCAAGCCAAGATTATTTGGTATATATGATTGGATTCGCTCCGGGCTTTCCTTATCTCGGAGGGATGTCGGAACGTTTAGCCGTTCCAAGACGAAGCACTCCGAGACAATCCATTCATCCCGGTTCTGTCGGCATCGGCGGCAAGCAGACCGGTGTATATCCGATTTCCACTCCAGGTGGTTGGCAATTAATCGGAGAAACCCCATTGAAGCTGTTTCGTCCTGATCAACCAGAGCCGAGTTTGCTGAAAGCTGGCGACATTGTCCGATTTCTGCCGATTCAGCCAGATCAATTTGAAGATTGGAAAGAGGATTGCGTATGAGTCTCCATATCATAAATCCGGGTCTTTTATCTACAATTCAAGATCTAGGGAGGTTCGGATTCCAAAATCAAGGGGTCATTGTTTGCGGAGCAATGGATTCGTTCGCCCTTCGTGCGGCAAATGTGCTTGTAGGCAACGGACAAGGTGAAGCGGCATTGGAAATCACGCTGCTGGGACCGTCCATTCGCTTCGAGGCCGAAACGCTCATTGCCATATGTGGAGCTGATCTTTCTCCTATCATCGATGGACAGCCGGTTCCATTATGGAGGCCTGTTCTCGTCAAAACCGGAAAAGTGCTTGAATTTGGAGCCTGCATGCAAGGGACGCGCGCTTATTTAGCCGTTGCGGGAGGAATCGACGTTCCGCTCGTGATGGAAAGCCGCAGCACCTATCTGCGTGCGGAACTAGGAGGTCTTGATGGGAGGGCGATGAAAGCAGGAGATGTGCTCCTCAGCAGGTCTGTTTCCGAAATTCCGAAAAATTATATAAAGAAAAGCTTGAGAGCTTTAAAATCGAGACCTTTTGCTGCAGCCCCATGGTTTATCGGTTCTCCGGCCCGCCCCGCATATGCGAGAGAAGCGGTGATCCGCGTAATTCGCGGTCGCGATTTTGCGTATTTTACCGAAGATAGCAGGAATGCCTTTGTAAGCCAACCATTTCGCGTTACGCCTCAATCGGACCGGATGGGTTACCGCATGGAGGGTCCGGTGCTCGAATTGGAATCGCCTCTGGAACCGATCTCCCAAGGGGTATCGTTTGGAACGGTTCAGGTTCCTTCGGAAGGTAACCCGATCGTTTTAATGGCGGACCGGCAAACGATTGGGGGTTACCCGAGCATTGCGGAGGTGGCTACTGTCGATCTTCCCGTACTAGCTCAAGTGAAACCGGGTGAGTATGTCCGGTTTACCGAAATATCTTTGGAGAAGGCAGAGGAATTGTATATCGACATGGAACAGTCATTTGATCTGACGGCCAAAGCGATCGGGCTTTATCTCATGAAAGAAGGTGGCGTTTAAATGTATGAAGTGGACTTGAACTGTGATATGGGTGAAAGCTTCGGTGCCTATCGATTAGGCCAAGACGAGTTGATCCTCGAATTGGTTACGTCCGTTAATATTGCATGCGGTTTTCATGCAGGTGATCCAAGCACGATGAGAAAAACGGTAAATCTGGCTTTGAATAAACAGGTGGCTATCGGTGCGCACCCCGGGCTGCCGGATTTAGCGGGTTTTGGTCGACGAAATATGTCGATTTCTCCCCAGGAGGCATTCGACATGACCGTGTATCAAGTCGGCGCTCTGGATGGTTTTGTTCGGTCCGAAGGCGGAATCATGCAGCATGTCAAGCCGCATGGAGCCTTATACAATATGGCGGCTCAGAACGGCGAGCTGGCGCGAGCGATTTCCGAAGCTGTGTATAAAGTAAATCCAGAACTGGTCTTGTACGGTCTCTCGGGCAGCGAACTGATCCATGCCGGAGCTCAAATCGGGCTG
This sequence comes from Paenibacillus sp. GP183, assembly GCF_900104695.1. Lineage (NCBI taxonomy): Bacteria > Bacillati > Bacillota > Bacilli > Caryophanales > Paenibacillaceae > Paenibacillus > Paenibacillus sp. GP183. The sequence goes on along the minus strand of NZ_FNSW01000001.1, from coordinate 1,674,546 downwards.
AAGACGGCAAGCGAGGTGTTTGCCGACCGGACCTACTGCCGTGATGGAAGCCTTACCCCGAGAAGCGAACCGGACGCTTTAATCAGCGACCCGACGCAGGCGGCAGCCCAGATCGTGCGAATGGTGACAGAGGGCATCGTGCGTTCGCGGGAAAATGTGGAGATTAAGATTACTGCCGAGACCATATGTATTCACGGCGACGGCGAGCATGCGCTGCAATTTGCAGGCAGCATCCGTGAAATGCTTCTGTCTGAAGGGATCCGGCTTCGATCCATAAGAAATGTTAGTTCTATCCAATAGGACCTTGCTTAACACGTCCGAGCTGATTGGAAATGCGATTCGCGGCGTTTATCGTTTTATCGACTAATTCCGGAATTCGAGCCTCATGGAAGCTTGTATGCAAACCTGACAAGCTAAGGCTGGCTGCGACGCCATCATGGTTAAAAATAGGCGCGGCCACGGCGGAGCTGAAATTACGCAGTTCCGAATGGCTAACTGTATATCCGAGCTTCACGGATTGTTCAATTGTTTTCAACAGTTTATTCTTATCGGTAAACGTGCCGTCGGCGCAGGGAACGAGCGCAGTTTCTTCAATGTATTTCAAGCGTTCTTCCACAGGCATATAGGACAGCAAAATTCGGGGACACGCTCCTGCATAAAGAGGGGCCCTTCGTCCAATTTGTGTGTACACTCTAACTGGTTGATTAGTGTCGACCTTTTCGATATAAATGGCTTCATTTCCTTCTCTGATTACAAGGTTGACGGCTTCGTTCACATCATCTCGCAGTTCCTTCATAATCGGCAAAGCGATCTGACGGATATCCAAACGTTCTTTGACGAACTGGCCATATTGAAGAAACATCAAACCGAGCTGGTACTTACCTGCCGAGTTTCTTGTCAGCAAGCCTACTTCCTCCAGTGAACCTATCATGCGGTGCGCAGTAGTCTTGGACAGCCCGGAAATATTGGAGATTTCCTGCAGTGATAGACTTTCATGTTCTACAAACAACTCCAAAATTTCTTTCGTTTTCGTGACGGTTTTATTTTTGTTTTGCATGTTCCCTCCGTGTTCCGCAATTTGGAATTATTAATCTAAATTTTACAATACACAAGAAAAAAACTCAACCATTTTGAAGGAGGTTAGGTTCAACGATATGACAGAAAATGAACATATTACGGATTATGAAACCTTTGAATTAGGCGATGTTCATTTAAAAAGTGGGGCAACATTGCACAAGGCGAAGCTTGCCTACAAGACACATGGGACCTTGAACCGCAATAAAGACAATGTGATTGTGGTTCCCACTTGCTACTCGGCCACGCATAAAGACGAAGAGTACAGAATCGGAGAAGGGAAAGCGCTAGATCCGAGTAAATATTTCATTATTCAATTAAACCAGTTTGGGAACGGATTGTCATCCTCACCCAGCAACACACCGATGCCCTACGATCAGGGACGATTCCCGAACATAACCATACTTGATAATGTTGAATGCCAGCATAAATTGATCACTGAAAAATTTGGCATTGAACGTGTGGATCTAGTATGCGGTTATTCTATGGGGGCCCAACAGACTTTCCAATGGGCGGCTTCTTATCCTGATATGGTCGAACGTATTGCACCCTCATGTGGTACCGCATCAACAACTCCCCACAACTTCGTATTTATTGAGGGAATTAAAAGCGCTTTGCGTGCGGATGCGGCTTGGAACAACGGTTTCTATGACAAGCAACCGGTTACTGGTGTTCGGGCATTGGCTCGGGTTTATGCCGGTTGGGGACTATCGCAAGCTTTTTATTACCAAAAACTTTATCTCGATCATGGATATTCATCTCTTGAGGATTTCCTTATCCGTTTTTGGGAAGGGGGCTTCTTGAACAAGGATGCAAATAATTTATTATCCATGGCTTGGACCTGGCAGTATGGCGATATTGGCATGACACCCGGTTGCGACGGTAACCGCGAGAAAGCTTTAAGTCGCATAAAGGCCAAAGCAATGATTTTACCTGGGTTAACCGATCTTTATTTTCCACCAGAAGATATTCAATATGAAGCAAAATTTATTCCAAACGCAGAAGTTCGTGTCATTCCAAGTATTTACGGTCATTATGCCGGAGGAAGCTTTAACCAAACAGATATAAACTTCATCGATGAAGCCGTGAAAGAACTATTAAACGCATGATGACCCTGTAGAAATGCGGGGTCATCACCTTGGTTTTCTTACTTATTATGAAAAATCACAATACATGAAAATGTATAAAAATACAAGAATAAGTTACCCTTGAATCATTCCAGACTCAAATGATCCCAAATTTGCTTAAAATGGTGGGTATCGTGTTCTATGAAAACAGTTATGAAACTATCCTTTGTAAAATTATCAGTTCCGATTGTAAATTTTATATTGTTTTTAATACCAAACATTTTTTCAATTACTTGTTTTCGTGTTTGAGAAAACTCATCAATCAGAGAAACAACTGAATTGTATCTTTCTATATATTTTATTGCGTCCTGATTGTGAAGGTCAAAGTCAGGAAATGGGGGTAAGACGGCATTATTAGTTATATGCGGAACCAAATGGTCTAAAATAAACTTATCCCAGTAAAAAAGGTGACCAATTATTTCTCTAACAGACCACTTGCCTTCTTGAATAGGTTTGAGAAGAGAAGATTCAGGGATTTCCTTTAATTTTAAAACCTCAAGGATTGCATTTTCGTAATCTACAAACAATTTATTAGTCATTAACGTCCTCCATTGGCTTTATTTATGTTTGCAGCCGATTCAGTAGAATTAGCCTAAAGCAGGGTTTTGCCTGTTTCGAGCAGGCTCTTTAAATTGCTGAGAATGGCAGGCCAGCCATTATTAAATCCATTAAACTTGCCTTCATCTTTGCGAATATCCTTATCTAATAAATCCTCGTGTCGGAGCGTCAGTTTTATAGTAGAGTTCATGGGTGTTAATTCATATGTAACCTTAGAGATTCGATCTCCTTCAACGTCTTTGACGCTCCAAGTAACTGTGAGTAAACGATACGGCTCATATACAAGAACTTCACCATAATGTTCAACCTTATCTTTATTCATCAATTTAAAGCTGGAACCAACTTGCCAATCTGAAACGATTTCACTACCGAAAAAATACTGCTTGGTGAATTCACTGTTAGTTAGGGCTGCCCACAGCTTCTCGGATGTAGTTGCGATGTAAGTCACATAAACGAATGAAGTTTTATTCATGATTAGATTCCTCCTCCAAGGCTTGCTTTAGTGTGTTTAATGCCTCAATCCGGTGACGCTCAAACTTGCCGATCCAGCGTTGATAAATTTCCCCGATAGGTACCGGATTAAGATAATGCAGCTTTTCACGGCCTTGCCAAACGACAGTAACCAGATTTGCCTCTTCCAGCAGCAGAAGGTGCTTCGTAACAGCTTGACGAGTCATAGTCATTTGTTTACAGAGTTCTCCTAAGGATTGTCCGTTATTCGCGAACAAGAGGTCGAGTAATTCTCTGCGAGTTCCATCGGCAAGTGCTTTAAATACTTTGTCCATGCCCCTATTATATGCAACTATTTGATTGCATGTCAAGATAACAATATAAAGGATTTTTATCCTGTATGATATAATTAGTCAGAAAGATTCAAAGTAATGATGAAAATGGCGAAAGAGGCTGATTATCGATGAAAATAATTAATCCACACAATGTGATAGAGACCCGCCGTGATTTACATAGCCATCCTGAGGTTGGATTTACAGAATTTAGAACAGCTTCAAAAATAGTAGAAACATTAAAAGGCTTAGGGTATGAGGTTACATATGGAGATGATGCATTAGACATCGAATCGAGAAGGGGAGTACCGTCCGAAACCGAATTAGAAGCAGCTTATCAAAGGGCATTGCAAGACGGTGCAAATCCTGCAATTCTTGAGAAAATGAGAGGAGGGTATACAGCAGTAATTGGAATACTCAAAGGTAATGCAGTGGGTCCGACGATTGCATTTAGATTTGATATAGATGCTTTACCCATCAAGGAAAGTCAAGATCCCGAACATTTCCCTCAAATAAATGGATTTGGTTCGAAATATGAAGGATATATGCATGCTTGCGCACATGACGGCCATACAGCCATTGGTTTGGAGCTCGCAAGGAAAATGTCAGACCAGGATTTTTCCGGTACTTTAAAATTAATTTTCCAACCTGCCGAAGAAGCTGGAAGAGGGGCTTATTCCATCGTTCAGAAAGGGATTGTGGATGATGTTGATAAAATTTTTTGTTTGCATTTGGGGCTAGGTGTTCCACTAGGAGAAATTTGTGGGGGATCTAAAGATGTATTAGCTAATACAAGACTAAAGGCAGAATTCTACGGGGTTCCTTCTCATTCAGGTATATCACCTGAAAAAGGGCGTAATGCTTTGCTTGGGGCTTCTACAGCGTTGTTAAATATTCATGCAATACCTAGGTTTGGGAATAGTACAACAAGAGTGAACGTCGGGGTTTTAGAAGGTGGTACTGCCCCGAATATTGTTCCTGAATACGCAAAAATGATTATCGAGACGCGAGCAGTTTTATCTGAGGTGAACAAAGAATTAGAAAAACGGGTAAGGAACATTATCGCTCACAGTGCAGCTATGCACGAACTGGAATATAAGATTGAGATCATTGGGGAAGGAACCACTATGGAATGTGATGATGAGTTGATTTCAATCACTTTAGAGGAGGCAAACAAGGTAGAAGGTTTCCATTCTTTTAAAGAGCATTATTCATTTGGTGCAAGTGAGGATGCCAGTTTCTTGATTCAACGTGTTCAACAGCTTGGGGGGAAGGGTACATATATGGTTATTGGGACCCCATTAGCAGCGCCGCATCACCATCAACAATTTGATATTGATGAAAGGGTCCTTCCGATCAGTGCAATGTTAGTAGAGCGAATTGCGAGAAGAACACTAAGTAATAGCTGATGGATAACCAGCAAGGTATGTAATTTGGCGATTCCGCCTTACAAATTGGCGTATCGCAAATCAATATGTCGAAGTAGATGTTCGATAAATATTTCGTCCAGACTGTTCAATTCGTTTTTCCGGTAGACAATATAGGATTGGCGAGGAGGAAACGGGTTATTTACGATAGGAAGTTTTATCAATTCTTTGGATTCCAATTCCCTTAATACATAGGAGGGAGAGAAGAAAGAAATACCGGAATGATTGATGATTAAACTCTTGAGCAATTCCATGTTGTTGGTAGCGTATTTGACTTCATACGGATGCCCGGACCGATTTAAACACATGTCGATCGTATCCCGTAATTGTGATCCTTGCGGAAATAAGATTAAAGGTTCTTTCAATAGCCTTTCCATGGAGACGGAGGGCTCGTCAATTAGTGGGTGGCCTTTCGGCACAATGGCATACAATGGCTCGGTTATAATTTTCCGAAACATGATCTGACGATCGTAAATTGTAAATCTTGTCACTCCAAGCTCGAAGTGTTTGTTTTTGATCGCTTCGATGACCTCAAACGAATTATTGGAACGAACGGTGATTTGAGTGTCCGGATATTTTTGGATAAATGTATGAATGATATCGGGCAGTAAGTATGAGCAAAAAGTATTTGAAATTCCAATATCCAACTTCCCCAGCATTCCTTCCTTTAATTTTACCATCGCTTTACGGCCCAACTCCATCGATTCGACCACCTGCATCGCATGCGGAAGAAATGCCCGCCCCTCCTCCGTTAATCGCACCTCGCCTTTTCCGCGAATCAGCAATTTCTTGCCCAACTCATTTTCCAATTGCAAAATCCGGTATGAAACTGTGGGTTGAGGAATGAACAGTTCTTCTGCAGCTTTCTTATAGTTTTTTAAACGATATACGACAAGAAACGTTCGGACATGATCCTCATTCATTTCAGATCACCCTCTTTCTCACTTGCTATTTGTTACATTATATACCATCTATCACGATTTTTAATTAAAAAAGCTAATGTATACATGAGCTTTTTGTATTTTACTTTTCATAGATCGACGATTAAAATCGAAAATAACAATCAACATAACATTTCATATTAGAATATATAACATAAAGGGGGTAGACATGGAATTGGCTGGTATACAGCTTTCCAGATTCTTATGATTCGCCCGTTCAGGTCGATCGATTTGCGATCCTATTTGGCCGCTTTGAGTCTTACACTCGGATCCTTAGCGTTGGGGTGGACTTTTGTTTCGCTTGGATTTCGTTTAGGCTGGTTGTTTGGCGGAATGATCGGATCCGCAATATTTTCAAGCTATATTCGTCCCAGAATAAGGATATCCCTTCCCCTATCATTCAATCACATCCGTAAGGTCGGACAGGCGGTGCTCGGAGTCGGAATCGGTTCGATGCTGCACGTGATTGAGATCCTTCAGCTTCACTGGCTGTTAATAGATGTACTTGTCATGGTGGTTATTTCGCTGACTCTTTCATTTTCATTCGGATGGCTCTATTTCATCATTTCAAAAAAAGTTTCCTTGAAGACAGCCATATTTGCTACTCTTCCGGGCGGGGCTGGGATCATGGGAAGTGTAGCGAAGGAACATGGTGCAGATTCGTTGATTGTGACTTTACTTCAATCATTTCGTATCGTGTTTGTGGTAGTAATGGCATCGCTATTGGTAAGCCACGTCGGATCAGGAATGCCGCATCGTACGGTGGGGGGGTTCTCTGTATTGTTCCTGAGCACGCTCCAGTCTATCGGAATCACGGTCGTGCTTGCAGCAGGGGGAGCTTGGATGGCACAACGGCTTAGAATCACTACGGGAACGCTTCTTGGACCGTTACTTTTGACTGTCTTGTTCGTGAATACGGCCGGCATATTCATTCCTTTTGGTGTACCGAGAATTCTAAGCGTTACCGCTCAGATGTTTTTGGGAATTGCTCTCGGTAATGGACTGGGTGCCATCTTTAATATTGAGCGGATGAAACAATTGGCAATTGGTATTGTCATCATGGTCTGTACCGTTGCTTCCAATGCGCTTGTCGTCCTGTATTTGTTGACTGTACCCAAGTTATCGTGGGAATCTGCCGTTCTTAGTGCAGCACCAGGGGGCGCAGTGGAAATGATCGTGCTGGCCCAGTCCCTGAATTTGTCGCTTGAAATTATCGTAACAGCTCAAATCACCCGTCAAATACTCATTAACGTGATGGTGCCTTTATGGGTACTATTGGCTAATAAGAGCGAAAATTTCATTCTCGCTAAAAGGAAGAGAAGAAGCTTCGCTCAGGAAGAGAGTACGATTCTGGACACGAGAAACTGAATGTTTTGTCGATTTTAATAGAAGGGATGTGTTTCGAACGTGATTGCCATTGAGAATGATTTAACAAGTCTGGTTCATATGGTTAAGACTAAGCAAATTTCGTCTGTTGAACTGGTGAAGTACTTTTTGAGTGTCATCGAACAGAAGAATTCTGAAATTAATGCTTGGGTAACGATTTTGGGAGAGCAGGCGATTGAACAGGCTAAGTTACTTGAGCGAAAAATAATGGCTGGTGAAGATGCTGGTTATCTCGCTGGTATACCTTTCTCAGTAAAGGATATCTTTTTTACCAGTGGAATAAAAACGACTTGTGGTTCGAAGGTTATGGGAAATTACGTCTCGAACTATGATGCTGCAGCGGTTTCAAAATTAAAAAACGCGGGAGGGATTCTTCTTGGTAAGAACACGACAGCCGAATTTGCATTTTCCCACTTGACCCAAACCCGAAATCCATGGAATTTAGCGCATTCCCCCGGAGGTTCAAGTTCAGGTTCGGCAGCTGCGGTAGCGTCCGGTATGACGCCTTTCTCCCTTGGTTCCCAAACGGGCGGATCCTTAATCAGACCGGCTGCATATTGCGGATTGGTTGCCTTGAAACCGACATTGGGACGTTTAAGCCGCTATGGTGTCATTCCTGTTAGCTGGACGCTTGACCACATTGGCGCGTTAACAAAAACAGTTCAGGATCAGGCTCTGGTTTTGAACGTCATGTCTGGGTATGACAAAAATGATCCAATCTCGCTAAGGACAGAAAAAATCCAATCCCACATAACCAGGTTAAAAAATTTAAACGGGATCAAAATTGGTGTTCCCAAGCGATACTTTGACAACATAGAAGAAGATGTGAGGGTTTCTATTAATAAATGCATCCAAAATTTCATTGAATTGGGAGCTGTTACAATCGATATTGATTTGCCGGAATCTTTTGAGTCGGCTGTTTCTGCGCAAGCAATTATTTCTCATTCGGAAGCAAGCAGTTATCACATGGATACATATATCAAGAAAAAAGATTTATACGGGGAGAGTTTGCGCTATCGATTGGCTGTGGGAATGTCGATTCCCCAGACGGCTTATGTAAAGGCGCTGCAGGTTCGAAAAGTTTACATTCAGCAAATGCAATCGATTTTGAATTCTGTAGATGTAATGATAACCCCTTCTGCCCCGAATACGGCTCCGGAAGGATATGGAACTGGGGATCAGCGATTCAATTCTCCTTTCACATTAGCCGGCGTGCCCTCGTTAACTATTCCTTGCGGCGTTTCTAAATTGGGCCTGCCCATCGGTTGTCAACTTGTAGGAAAGGCATTATCGGAAGAAAGCTTATTAAGATTTGCTCTATTGTACGAAGAAAGTCATCCCATCGGCAGAAAGGTATGATCCATTTGAACCATAATGAAGTCAACCTGCAAAAAGTCATGACTGAGTATTTGGTCCAGGCCGGATTCATCAATGAGTCTGAAATTGAAAAGATTGAGGAACCGCTGCGGAATATGCTGAAAAATATCGAAACCGTCATGCAATATCCAATCGATCATGATGTGTTTCCCTTTTAATTAATTCATATTGCCAAGAGAGGAAAATGCAAATGGCACAAACGCTGAAACTGTCTATCAAGGAAGTGAATGACACGCTTACTCGCTTGTATGAGAAGACGGGGCTTCCGTCCGAAGAGTTGACTGTGCTGATCGATACACTGCTTGATGCCGAAATGAGAGGGATTCATACACACGGACTGCTGCGGGTCAAGATGTACTATGAAAAACTGAAAAGCGGATCGATTCGCATGCCCTCTAATCCGGAAATCGTAACAGATAATCAAGCAGTGGGGGCAATAGACGGGCGTCACGGTCTCGGGCAGTGGATTGCGTACCAAGGAATGCGGGAAGCAATCCGTAAAGCGAACCTGTTCGGCATCGGTGCTGTAACTGTCCGAGACAGCCAGCATTTTGGTACGGCCGGATACTATGCTAAACTGGCAGCGGACGAGAATATGATCGGTCTCGTATTTTCCAACGCATCTCCCAGACTGGCTCCGTGGGGAGGATTGAGCAAGCTTTTCGGCAACAATCCATGGGCGATCGGTGTACCTACTCCGGACAAGGAACTTCCGTTTGTATTGGATATTGCTAACAGTGTAGCCGCCGTAGGGAAAATTCGCAGTGCAATTACCCGAGGAGAGCAGATTAAGCCAGGTTGGGCGCTCGATCGCAACGGTAAACCGACAACCGATCCATTAGAAGCGATGCAAGGCATTATACTACCTTTTGCTGAGCATAAAGGATATGGCGTTACGCTTGCCGTCAGCTTGCTTACCTCACTGCTTGGAGGAGGCGCTTTCGACACCGAGGTCGAGCCGATGGACAACAAGGAGCGGCAGCAGCGGGTCAGCCATTTGTTGATAGCCATTCAAATCGGGTGGTTTCAAAATATTCAAATGTTTAAGGAAAGGGTAGGCCAGCTTATCGAACAGATTCATTCGTCGGAACTTGCCGATGGCTTTGACAATATTTATTATCCCGGAGAACGAGGTTACCGGCAAAAACGCAAGATACTCGAATCCGGCGTAATGGACTTACAGGCGTCGATATGGGAGGAAATAGTTGCACTGCTGGCATGAGGTCAGGAATTTAACGAATTCTGCATTTTCTTAATGTGGATAAGCAGTTCCAGGAAACTCCAACTCAACATTCGAAAACATAGAGGAAATCTGATGGATGATATCTGCCATGGCAAAGTTAAACGGTGCGTCGTCGGCATACACCAGATAAATGGTATTGGAGGGAATTCGTTCCCCCAAGTTGATCATCCGATAATTTTCCGGTTCTAGGACCTTATACGTCAGACCTTCGAAGGAATGCTCCAAAGGCTCGGGGTGAACCGAATTCAACAAAAACGAGGTTGGCAAAATGGCATACCCCATACCGTTAGAAACCATGAGCTTCAGCGTAATGATTGTATGGACATCCTGGATATCCTCGGGCATAGTCCCCAATAATTCGATCAAAATGCGATCCATGGTTTCTCGGTGCGGCAAATAGGAATGATTCGGATGGAGCAGAATAAAAGGTTTCTTCAATAGGTCCTTGACGTTTCCGAGATCTTCTCTAATCGGTTCCGGATCATTAATTGGAGCGAGGAGCACCATTTTCTCCTGAAATATGGGAATTGCCTTGAAGCCTTGCCGTTGATCGAAATAAGACGTAATGCCAATATGAATTTGGCCAATTTCAAGCAGATGCAAGATGACATTGTTATATGTGGAGAGGGCTTCGAACCGCAGGAGAGGGTATTTTTTGTTCAGCTCAATAAACAGCGGTGCGAGAATATTGGAACTTACCTGGCGGCATACTCCAATTTTCAGTTTATCCATGGACGTGTTCGATTGGGGTGATTCTTTGTCCTTTTCGAGCTGACTCAATTTATTGATCATTTGGATAATTTCATCCATTTCTTGTGTGAGCCTAAGAGCATGCATTAAGAAAATCGTGCCGTGATCGGTTAATTTTACCCCCTCCCAGTTTCTTTCGAGCAAATGGATTCCTAACTGCTCCTCCAATTTTTTGAGTTTTGTCGTTAAAGTAGGCTGAGTAAAGTGCAGTTTTTGAGAGGCTTTGGAAATGCTTTTTTCCCGAGCAACAGTAATAAAAGAATGTAAATCATTCCAATTCATTACATACCCTCCTTATATTCACTTCAAACGCGACCCCACATATCTACCCCGCTTCTCTACTCAGAAATAAACAATAAATCTTTATGTGTTACATATAATAACATATAACTTACAGTGCTTCATGGGAATATCGATTTAATTCAAAAAAATTTTGGGTATTGTTTTTTTCTATTACCTTATATTTACAAGTAAATGCTATTGTGTGTTATATAAATTAACATTAATCACAAAAAGGAGAGATAGCCATGCTAAGGATTCCTGATGTGGATGAAGTTATGGATTACGCTTGTTCTCTTGGCTTTGATTTTACGCAAACGGAGGCGGAAGTAGTACAGAAGGCGATGGCCGAGCAGTTAATCGGTTTGGATCAATTTTACGAAATGCGGATCGAGGAAGATCGTTTGCCGCTTCGTTACCTCACTAGGGATTCCGGATACCGGCCGACGGAACAGGAGGATCCGCTAAACGCATTTCTCTGCAAGTGCCGCATCGAAGGATCCGGTGAGGGGCTGTTGAAAGGGAAGACTGTAGCACTCAAGGATCATGTCAGTGTGGCGGGAGTGCCGCTCAGCTTCGGATCTCACTTTATGGAAGGATATGTTCCGGACTTTGATGCGACGATCGTAACCCGGCTGCTCGATCACGGTGCGACAATCACCGGGAAATTAAACATGAACGATTTTTCAAACGGCGGATCGACCTTTGGCATCGGCGATTACGGCAGAGTGCTGAACCCGCACATGCCGGATCACGTTACAGGGGGATCGTCCACCGGTTCGGGAGCGGCTGTAGCGGGGGGTTACGTCGATATCGCCATCGGCGGAGACCAGGGTGGTTCCATTCGCATCCCAAGCGCCTGGTGCGGCGTGGTCGGAATCAAGGCGACCTTCGGTCTGATTCCGCATACCGGGGTATTCGGCTCGGAGCCGAGCATCGATTATGTCGGTCCGATGGCTCGGAGCGTGGAAGATATCGCGATGACATTAGAATGCATTGCTGGAGCGGACGGATATGATCCGCGTCAGGTCCGTGTTCCGGAGATACCCTCTTATTCCAAACTTCTGGAAGGAGGGGTGAAAGGATTAAAAATTGGCATCCTGACGGAAGGCTTTGACATCGAAGGGATGCAGAAGGAAGTCAGGGATGCCGTGCTTTCAGCCATCGACCAGCTCGAGGAAGCGGGAGCGATCATCAGCAAAGTTTCCGTTCCCGTACACAAATCCGATGCCGCTCTTGCGTTTTCCGCACTCTCGCTGGCAGGCGCCAAGTACTTGTATGACACCAATTTTGGCGGAGCGTTTGCCAAAACCTATTACCCAGCATCCTTGATTGCAACCATAGGACGGTTTAAGCAAAGCCACGCATACGAACTCCCCATCCTCATGAAACAGAATTTAACCCTCGGACACTACCTGCACAAAAAATACCATGGTCGTTTGTATGCCAAGGCTCACAACGTAAGAAATCCCATCATTAAGGAATATGACAAGGCATTTTCGCAGGTTGATCTTCTGGTTATGCCTTCCGTACCAACTACGGCTCCACCTTATCGAATCACCCAAAATGCTAAGGATGCGCTGGAAGAAACCTTGTCGGCTCATGCGGGTCCGACCGATCCGGTCAACATTAGAGGTAAAAATATGCGGCAATTTAACTTCACCGGTCACCCGGCGATCAGCGTGCCCTGCGGTAAGGCAGGCGGTCTGCCGATCGGATTGCAGCTGGTGGCCCGGCATTTCGACGAAACGAATCTGCTCCGTGCTGCTTATGCCGTGCAGCAATCCGTGAAGTACGAATATCTGCCAGTTACCCCGAAGGAAATCGTCACTGTCTGAGTGTTTCGAAAAACTTGCCTTACATATAAAAAAGCCAAGGAGATGGAGCCATGTTAAGGATTCCTGAAGTGGAAGAGGTTATGGAGCTAGGCAAGGAACTTGGATTCAATTTTACCCGGACTGAAGCGGAGATTGTGCAGGATAGAATCGCGAGCTCTCTGCAAGAATTGGATGAGTTTTATGAAATGCGGATCGAAGAAGAACGTTTGCCGCTTCGTTATTTGACTCGGGATCCCGGTTACCGGCCTTCCGCCGAAGAGGATCCGTATAACGCGTTCATTCGCAAATGCCGTGTCGAGGGAGCCGAGGAAGGCATTCTCAAGGGAAAAACAGTCGCCTTGAAGGATCATGTGGCCGTAGCTGGCATCCCGCAATCTTTTGGTTCTCACTTTATGGACGGATATATTCCCGACTACGATGCGACGATTGTAACCCGGCTGCTCGATCACGGCGCAACCATTACCGGCAAGCTGAACATGCATGACTTTTCCAGCGGAGGCATGATCGGAGTCGGCAATTTCGGCCGTACCCAGAACCCCCATAATCCGGATCATGTACCCGGCGGTTCCTCCTCCGGCTCCGGGGCAGCCTTAGCCGCCGGTTTAGTGGATATTTCAATCGGCGGGGATCAGGGAGGCTCCGTGCGCAATCCCGCCCATTATTGCGGTGTCGTCGGACTGAAGCCGACGTTCGGACTGATACCGCATACGGGTGTTGTCGGCGCCGATCCCAGTCTGGACTATCTCGGTCCAATGGCGCGCCGGGTTGAGGATGTGGCGGCGGCGCTGCAGTGCCTGGCCGGACCGGATGGCTATGATCCGCGACAAACCGAGATGCCGGAAATACCGAATTATACGGAATTGTTGGATCGTGGCGTCAAAGGCTTGAAAATCGGCATTTTAACAGAGGGGTTCGGATATGAAGGCATGGAAAAGGATGTGGAAGAGGCGGTTTTGTCGGCAGTTGATGTGCTGCGCCATGCCGGAGCCGAGGTGAAGAAAGTGTCGATTCCGATGCATACCGACGCCCACATAGCGGGTTCTGCGATCATGCTGGAGGGCACCAAGTATTTGTTTGACACTAACTTTGGCGGTGCTTTTGCCGCTACTTATTATCCGACTTCGCTCATTACGACGATCGGCCGATTCAAGCAAAGCCATGGCCATGAATGGCCGTTGACCTTCAAGCTCAATATGACGCTGGCCGAATATCTGCACGAACGCTACCATGGACGGCTGTATGCAAAAGCGCAAAACGTCCGCAAAACAGTAAAGAAGGCATATGACAAAGCATTTGCAGAGGTCGATTTGCTTGTATGCCCAACAAAACCGAACAAAGCGCCGAAGTTCGTGGAAGCCCGAAATTATGTGGAAGCCATGGAACATTATCTCAATCGTGGAGGTGCCGCCCATTCCCGAAATACGATGCCGTTTAATTACACCGGCCATCCGGCAATCAGCGTGCCATGCGCCAAATCCGAAGGCTTGCCGATCGGCATGCAGCTGATCGCTCCACATTTCCAGGATCTGTTGTTGCTGCAAACCGCGTACGCATTCCAGGAAACAGTGGACATGAGTAAGCTTCAAACGGTACTTGCCATATAAACCAATCCAAAGCAGATATGGTTCAAGATCTGATTGAGAAAAGGGAGGTCATACATGATGAAGCTGAGGTTTAGTTACGGCAATTCCTACAGATCGCTGGCCTTCTTGATCATTATAATGATGATCATTATGGCAGGTTGTGCGGGAGGTGCCAATAACAAGTCGTCGTCCAAAACCAGCACGTTGGTTATTGCCATGTCTGCTTCCAATCTTCCGGTAGCCGATTCTTCTCCGACTGAGGGAGCGGAAGGCTGGAGATTTGTCGGATTCCAGCTTTATGACGGGATGGCAAGGTTCAACCTGAGACAAGGGGAAAAGCCTGCCGATATCGAACCGGGACTCGCCGAATCCTGGGAAGTATCAAAAGATGATACGACCCTATGGACATTCCATTTAAGAAAGAACGTTACATTTCATGACGGAAACCCCTTTAATGCGGATGCGGTTATTTTTGCTATGGATCGGATATTAAAAAAGGATTCTCAGTATTACAGTGCGCAAACCGCAGCCGGTATCTTAATCTATCTGAAATATATCGAATCTTATAACAAATTGGATGATTATACCGTACAAATCAAGACCAAAAAACCATACAGTTTTCTTCCGTATGATATCCCTTTTATAGCAATTCCCAGTCCAGAGGCTGTGAAAAAATATGGGAAGGAATTTCCTAACCATCCTTCCGGTACCGGCCCATTTAAATTTGTGAGTATGCAGCAAGGGCAAGAGTTTGTTATGGAGAAAAACGACAAATATTGGGGCAGCATCCCCAAGGTAGATAAGGTCATCCTTCGGCCCGTTCCGGATTCGTCCGCCCGATTGGCGGCTCTGCAGTCCGGACAGGTGAATTGGGCGGAAATTCCCCCTCCGGAGTCCGTAGGTAAATTGAAATCATCCGGATTTCAGGTGTTTTTGAATAATTATCCGCATATTTGGCCTTATGTTTTGAATTTGAAGGAGGGACCTTGGAGCGATAAACGGGTTCGTCAAGCCGCCAACTTCGCGATTGACCGCGAAGGATTAAGCAAGTCGTTATTAAACGGAGTTGCCGCACCTGCCGTGCAGCTGGTCTATTCGGGGCATCAGTGGTTCAACGACAAGGCGATCAAGTATACTTATGACCCTGAAAAGTCGAAAAAAATGCTCGCCGAAGCAGGCTATCCGAACGGATTTCAAACAACGTTCTTGGTCCCGACCAGCGGTTCCGGAAATATGTGGCCGCTGCCGATGAATGAGTTTGTCCAAAAAAACTTAAAAGCGGTAGGTATCGACGTGAAGATTGAAGCACTCGAATGGCAAACCCTGCTCACCCAATATAGAGCCGGATTCCCTGCAGGCAAGGAAGTGGGTGCCTATAACATCTCACTCGGATTTGCATTTCCATCGATATTTGAACGCTTCTTCGCTACAAGCTCCATCTTACCGAACGGGAGCAATATCGGATTGTACTCAAGTCCTGCCTATGACGATTTGTTGAGTAAAGCCAGGCAGTCGTTCAATACTTCGGAAAGGGACGCTTTTTTGAAAGAGGCAGCAGGAATTATAGCCGAGGACGCGCCGTGGTTGTTTGTCGTACACGATCTGAATTTGCGAGTCTTATCGCCGAATGTCAAAGGATTCATACAGCCCCAGTCTTGGTACGCGGATTTGACTTCAATCCATATTGATTAACCCAGAAAGGCGGAGAGGAACATGGCTGAAGTATTGAGGATTGAGAATCTGGTAACAGAGTTTTCCACCAAAATAGGGATGGTTGCCGCCGTCCGGGGTGTGAATTTAAATGTGAAGAAAGGAAAAACGTTGGTAGTGATCGGCGAATCCGGCTCCGGGAAAAGTGTAATGCTTCGCTCCATATTACGGATCGCGCCTCCGGATGCCAAGCTTTCCGGTTCCATCCGGTTTCAGGGAGTGGATATTCTTCATAGTCCGCAAAAAGACATACAAGCCATACGGGGCAATCGGATCGCGATGATTTTTCAAGACTCATTATCTGCGCTGGATCCCCTGTATCGGGTGGGAGCTCAAATTGAAGAAACGATCATAACCCACCAAAAGATAGGGCGTAACGCAGCGAAGGCCCAGGTTGTCGAGCTCTTTCAAAAAGTCGGCATCCCCTCCCCGAAAGAACGGACCAGGGTTTACCCTCATGAGATGAGCGGGGGGATGAGGCAGCGTGCCGTTATTGCAATGGCGTTGGCTTGTAAACCCGATGTTTTGCTTGCCGATGAACCTACAACTGCATTAGATGTGACGATTCAGGCGCAAATATTAAATCTGTTTAAAAATATTCAAGCGGAATTTGGCATGTCAATTGTGCTGGTCACGCATGATATCGGGGTAGCGGCAGAAATGGCCGATGATATTGCCGTTATGTACGCGGGGAAAATTGTGGAATATGGGAAGGTGGAACAAATCCTGTCCGAACCGGCGCATCCGTATACCAAGGGGTTAATGGCAGCAACACCGCGAAAAGGCCAGAGGGGAAGACTGGTAACCATCCCGGGGCAGCCGCCGTTAATTACAAAAATGCCCGTCGGCTGCGCTTTTGCCGAGAGATGCCCTGATGCCCAAACTTCTTGTTCAGAGGGGCATCCCGATTTAATTCAATTAAAATCCGATCATCAGGCCGCCTGCATCTTATTGAATGAAGCCAACGCCAGCCACAACGATCAAAGGAGGTACGCCCATCATTAACCGGGGTTTCTGCGGATGGTCAAATAAAAAAGGAGGTCGGCTATCAATGAAACCCAAGATGCCCAATGGCAAAGTCAATCGTTTTATAATTCTGTTCATTGTTGCTGTGATGATTATTTTAACCGGCTGCAGCGGCGCTAAAACTGCTGGTAAAAAGAGCACATTGGTCATCGCCATGTCCGCCGCCAATATACCGGTTCCCGATTCCGTTCCTACCGAAGGCTCTGAGGGTTGGAGATTTGTAGGGTATCAACTTTACGACACTTTGGTGCTGTGGGACCTGAGTCAGGGAAACAAACCTGCCGAGGTCAAACCGGGCTTGGCTGAATCATGGGAAATTTCCAAAGAGGACCCGACGTTATGGACCTTCCATTTGCGAAAAAACGTCACATTTCATGACGGAACCCCCTTTAATGCAGATGCGGTCATGTTTACTATGGATCGGCTTAAAAAACCGGATTCGCCCTATTACAAAGCGCAGCTGATTGCAGGTATCGTATCGTATCTTAAAAATATTGATTCCTACAGCAAAGTAGACGATTATACCGTGCAAATAAAGACCAAAGGACCATACAGCTTTTTTCCGTACGATTTGACCAATATAGCCGTGCCTAGTCCGGAGGCTGTGAAAAAATATGGCCAGGATTATTTCAACCATCCCATCGGCACTGGTCCTTTTAAATTTGTGAGCCTTAAACAAGGGCAAGAGATGGTGATGGAGAAAAACACCAAATATTGGGGCAATATTCCTAAAGTGGATCAGGTTATCCTTCGACCGGTTCCGGATCCGTCAGCCAGATTGGCGGCGCTGCAATCAGGCCAGGTAAATTGGGCGGAAATTCCTCCTCCGGAGTCCGTAAGCCAGTTAAAATCCTCCGGCTTTCAAGTTTTGTTAAATGATTACCCGCATATTTGGCCCTTAATATTGAATATGAAAGAAGGCCCTTGGAAAGATAAACGGGTTCGCCAAGCCGCCAACTATGCGATTGACCGTGAAGGCTTAAGCAAATCGTTATTAAACGGTGTGGCCAGGCCCGCCACTCAAATGCTTTATCCGGGTCATAAGTGGTACAACGATAAAGTCGCCAAGTACACTTACGACCCCGAAAAGGCGAAAAAATTGCTTGCCGAAGCCGGCTACTCCAATGGCTTTTCAACGACGTTTGTCGTTCCGACGAGCGGTTCGGGGAATATGTGGCCGCTGCCGATGAACGAGTTTATCCAGAAGAACTTAAAGGCTGTTGGTATTGATGTGAAGATTGAAGCTCTGGAGTGGCAAACCCTGCTTACTCAATACAGAGCGGGATTTCCTGCCGGAAAAAATATAGGGGCCTATAACGTCTCGCTGAATCCGATCATGCCTTCGGCGTATGAACGCTATTTCGCTACAAGCTCCTTTATACCGAACGGAAGCAATGCCCCGGAGTATTCCAATCCGCAGTTCGACGAATTATTGAAAAAAGCCAAACAAACGTTCAATGCTTCTGAAATGGACGCTTACTTGCAAGAGGCAGAAGGTATTGTAGCGGATGACGCTCCGTGGTTATTTGTTGTACATGATTTGAATTTACGGGTGCTTGCTCCGAACGTCAAAGGATTTATTCAGCCTCAGTCCTGGTTCGCCGACTTGACTACCATCCATATGGAATAAAGGAGGGATCGAACATGCTACACTTTTTGCTGAAACGATTGACCTTGATGATTCCTACACTGCTGGGTGTAACGGTTGTCGTCTTTCTCATGCTGCAGATCGTCCCGGGTGATCCCGTCAACACTATTCTTCCCCCGGATGCTTCGCAAGCGGACCGGCAGAAAATCACCGAAGAATTAGGGCTTAATAAGCCCCTTTACATCCAGTATTTCAGTTGGCTGTTTCATATCCTTCAGGGTGACTTGGGACGTTCGATTATTAAACGGATTGCAGTGAATCAATTGATGTTCGAAGGGTTGTGGAACACCTTCATCTTGGCGCTGGCAGCCGGGGTATTGGCATTCAGCCTCAGCATCGTTGTCGGCGTTTACAGTGCCTATAATCCAAAATCGTGGACGGCTTCGATGGCCAATATGATCGGTTTGACAGGCGTTGCCATACCCAACTTTTGGGTGGCGCTCATTTTGATCGGTATTTTTTCGGTACTGCTGGGATGGCTCCCGCCCTCCGGCATGAAAAATATTGGTGGAGGAGGTATCGGGGATCTTCTTACGCATTTGATTTTGCCGGCTGTTGCCGCAGGCATGACGACACTTGGTGTGATGACCAGAATGATTCGAAGCACCGTATACGATCTTCTGCATCAAGATTTTGTCACTACGCTCAAGGCCAAAGGAGCCAAATCCTCGACCATTTTGCTTCATGTGCTGAAAAACGGGACACCGACCATATTGACCGTAGCGGGACTGCAGTTCGGGTATCTCTTGGGCGGATCGGTCTTGGTCGAAACCGTATTTTCCTGGCCGGGTGTCGGGCAGCTCATCTACCAAGCGATCAGCCAGAGAGACTTTCCGGTTATTCAAGCGGGGGTGTTGATCATCGCGGTGATGTTTGTATGCTTGAATGTGATTGTTGATTTAGTCCATGGCCTGATTGATCCAAGGATAAGGCATACGTAAGGAAGGAGGACGCTATGATTAACCAAAATGTGGGTGCGGTAACGGAAAAAGCTGTTTTATTTAAAAAGCGAAAAGAAGATTCTCAGATACTTTTGTTGTGGGACGCCTTTTACCGAAACAGGATAGCGTTTATCTCGCTGATTGTATTGCTTCTCATTATCGTATCCAGTGTTTTTGCGTCGTTCATTGCCCCGTATGACCCGCTGGCAGGGAAGGTTACGGAAAGATTGCTCCCCCTCGGTACACAAGGGCACATTCTGGGAACGGACGAACAAGGGCGCGATATATGGACACGGATATTATACGGCGGACGACTGAGTCTGTTTGCCGGGCTGATGCCTGTGTTGATTGCCGCAAGTATCGGTGGATTTTTAGGAGTAACCGCAGGTTACTTTGGAGGTTGGCTTAACACAGTTATCATGCGGACGCTCGATATTTTTTACTCCTTCCCGGCCGTGCTGCTGGCCATAGGCATATCCTCCGCGCTGGGCCAGGGCATAGGCAATATCATCATCGCGATATCGATTGTTTTTATACCGCCGGTCGCGCGGATTGCCGAGTCCGCTGTCAAGGGGGTGAAAGCGGAGGAATTTATTGAAGCGGCAAAATCAAGCGGAGCGCGATCGTTTTCGATTATACGCTACCATATCATTATGAATATTTTCAGTAAGGTGTTTGTTTACAGCACAACCCAGATCAGCATCAGCCTAGTGCTCGCTTCCGGTTTAAGCTTTTTGGGATTGGGCGTCTCGCCGCCGGCTGCCGAGTGGGGGATTATGCTGAACAACCTAAAGCAGCAAATTTTTATCAATCCCATTGTCACGATTATTCCTGGTGCCTTTATATTCGCGAGTGCATTGACTATTAATTTGGTGGCGGACGGACTGAGAGACGCTTTGGAATCGAAGCGGTGAAAGGAGTGAGGTTCCGGTGGACACGATACTGGAAGTTAATTCAGTAAGCAAATCTTTTCCGATCAAGGGATTGTGGGGAAGAACAAAAGGAGTTGTTTCCGCCGTTGATCAAGTATCTCTTATTTTAAAAGAACAAGGAACCTTGGGTATTGTAGGTGAATCCGGATGCGGCAAATCTACATTGGCAAGACTGCTTCTGCGGTTGATTGAGCCCGATTTAGGAGAGGTTCGCTTCCGCGGACAAAATATTTTGGGCCTCAGGGAGTCGGAGATGCAGCATGTCAGGAAAAATA
Organism: Paenibacillus sp. GP183; assembly: GCF_900104695.1. NCBI lineage: Bacteria > Bacillati > Bacillota > Bacilli > Caryophanales > Paenibacillaceae > Paenibacillus > Paenibacillus sp. GP183. Next base: position 1,653,649 of record NZ_FNSW01000001.1, on the reverse strand, counting down.
TGCAAATGGTTTTCCAAAACCCTTATTCTTCCCTAAATCCGAAAATGACGATTCTGGATAACGTGGCGTTTAACCTGTGGGTAAACGGGGAGTCGAAACAGGAAGCAAGGAAGAGGGCTCATTACTATTTGGATGCTGTCGGCTTGCCCGTATCGTATGCCGGCAGATACCCGAACAGTCTAAGCGGAGGACAAAGGCAGCGGGTGGCGATAGCCAGGGCGTTGGTGCTGGAACCGGATATTCTCATAGCCGATGAAGCTGTCTCTGCGCTGGATAAATCGGTTCAGGCGCAAGTGCTGAATTTGTTTCAGGATTTGAAGAAGGAATTCTCATTGTCCCTTTTGTTTATATCTCACGATCTGAACGTAGTTGAATATATGAGCAACGATGTGATGGTGATGTACTTGGGGACAGTGGTTGAAAAAGGTCCGGCAGACCGGCTCTATTCGAAACCCTATCACCCCTACACGCAGGCTTTAATGAATTCCGCTCCATCCATGGAGGTCGGAATCAATACACTGAATAAACATACTCCGATAAAGGGGGAATTGCCAAGTCCTTTAAATCCTCCGTCAGGATGCCGCTTTCGGACGCGCTGCAATTTTGCCGAGGAGCGCTGCGCGCTGGCGGTGCCCCAAACGATTGAGGTGGGGCCGGATCATCATGTAGCTTGCTTTCTATATGAGACAGGAAATGAAGCAAGAGTAGTTTCATAAATAACTAATAGAGAGGATATGTGAGCACAATGGATGCAAGCACATTGAAAAGTATGACTTTGGAATTAAATGGCCGCACGCTTTACCCGGAGCTTGAAAATTGTCTTCCCCAGTATGCGAAAGATTTGGAAACGATGATCCGGGGTGTTCAGAAGCTCTCCCAAAATTTCACGTTGGACTTGGAACCGGCGCCGGTTTTCAGCCCGGAGAGGAAATAATATGGAAATGAACGGTTTGATGACAATTGCCGAAACCGCCGGATTAATAAAGAACAAACAGCTGTCCCCCGTTGAATTATTCAATTATTTCATGATGCGAATCGAAAAATATGAATCTAAGCTGAACACGTTTATTACCGTCACGGCGGAAGCTGGGAAAATGCTAGCGAAGCAGGCCGAAGAAGAGATTATGGCAGGAAACTATAAAGGAGCGCTGCACGGTATCCCTATCTCATTAAAAGATATTATCGCTTACACAGAATCCCCGATGACGAACGGTTCCAGGATCGATCCGGACTACACGCCTCTATTCAACGCAACCGTAACGGATAAATTGCTGGATGCCGGCGCGGTCATTATGGGGAAAGCCCATTTGAATGAGTATGCTTTTAGAGCGCCTCATCCTCATTACGGCTGGACGAGAAATCCCTGGGATTTGGAACGCATACCCGGCGGATCCAGTTCAGGCTCGGGATCGGCGGTGCAGGCCGCTTTGGTTCTAGCCTCTATCGGCACCGATACCGGAGGCTCAATACGCAATCCCGCAAGCTATTGCGGCGTTGTCGGTTTGAAGCCTACATACGGTCTTGTGAGCCGTCACGGAGTAAGCCCGCTGTCATGGACATTGGACCATATCGGTCCGTTGACCCGTACCTGCGAGGATGCCGCCATCTTACTGCAAGTTATGGCCGGATATGATCAGAAGGATGACAGCTCCCATAACGGTCCGGATTGGGATATGCAGTCGTTCACTAAAAGCGAATCTTTAAAAGGTAAAAAAATAGGAGTTCCAACCACTTATTTCTACGATAACATTGCGCCGGAGGTTGAAGCTTCCGTACGGCAAGCATTGAAGATGATGGAAGAAATGGGTGCGAAAATTATACCTGTAGAAATTGAATCGATAGAGGAGCTGGTAGACGCAAACCGGATTATTTTAAACTCGGAGGCTTATGCGTTTCATCATCGGAATTTGCAGGAACAACCTGCGGGTTACGGTCCGAAGCTTCGCCTTGCGTTTGAATTGGGTCAATATATTCCGGCGGAGGCTTATGTCCACTCCCAGAGGCTTAGAACCAGGATGCGGGATCAGTTCAACGGCATTTTTGAAGAAGTGGATGTGCTGGTAACTCCCACTACGCCGACCGTTGCCAAATTGATTCAACAATTTGAAAATGATCCTGCATTTATCGTACAAAGCATGACTTCAACAGCGAATTTCTTAGGTCTGCCGGCGCTGTCGATACCTTGCGGATTTTCATCCGACGGCTTGCCGATCGGCATGCAGCTGATGGGCCGACCTTTTGGTGAAGGAGAAATTTTATCGATTGGCCATTGCTTTGAACAGCATGCCTCTTTGTATAAAAAGCTTCCGAATGAAGAGATATGGGTAGCTTAGGGGAGCTGTCGCTTCCCCTTTCTTCTTTATTGCAGGAAGGCGGTGATCAACTTGCGTGAAGACCTAATCCAGCCGGCTGCCAATAAATGGGCTATATTAACTTGTGTATTATTAGGTACTTTTACAATCTTTATAAACAACAGCATGTTAAATGTATCGATCCCTTCATTTATGAAGATATTTCATTTAACCGCTGCTGAAGCGCAATGGATTGTGACTGGATTTATGATTCCAATGATGGTCACCATGACTGCTACAGGCTATTTATCGGATGTGCTGGGCCGAAAATCTGTTTATTTGTTAGGTATGCTTTTGTTTTTGACGGGATCGGTCTTAGGAGTCATGGCTTGGAATTTTCATTCAATCGTAGCCTTCCGCGCATTGCAGGGGGTAGGTGCCGGACTTATTATGCCATTAGGAATATCTATAATATTCCAATACTTTCCTGTGAATGAACGGGGACTGGCGACCGGAATTACAGGTATTGCCGGAATGGTTGCTCCAGCAGTAGGTCCGACCCTCGGCGGTTTTATTTTACAATTCAGCTCTTGGCACATGTTGTTTCTGGTGAATATTCCTACAGGGCTCATCTGCATTGCTGCAACCTTATATTTCTTTAAAGGGAATCGGGAACGGCAGAAAGCGCATTTTGACTATTGGGGATTTCTAAGTGTATCCGTTGGAATCATTAGCTTGATTCTGGGAGTAAACCGACTTCCGTATAGTTGGAAGGAGGAAGGAGGAATCACCCTCTTCCTTCTAGGAATTGGTGCGGCCGGATTGCTCGGCTTCATTTGGAATGAGCTTCATACCCGTGTTCCCCTTATCGATCTGCGTATTTTCAAAAATCCTGTTTTTGCTGTCAGCACGGTGATCGCCTCTGTCACGACGGCAAGTATGTTTGCCGGTATGCTGCTCATCCCTCTGCTGCTGCAGGAGGTCTTGCATGACAGTGCCCTGACAACAGGACTTATTCTTTTTCCCCAGGCTTTGATGATGGGGTTGGCGATGACAATAGGCGGACGAATCGTGGACCGTTACGGTCCTCAAGCCATACTGCCAATCGGTCTGGTTATTGTCGCATTGATGTCGTTCGCATTAGGGTTAACGGCAGGCAGAAGCGGCATTTTAATGTTGGTTTTGTTGCTTAGTATTCGCGGTTTGGGCATAGGTTGCATTCATACACCGGCCACAACCGCAGGCTTAAATGCTTTGCCGGGAGAACTAGTTTCGAGAGCGATGTCCATCAATAACGTCGTAGGACAAATTACCGCATCTGTGGCTGTCGTTATATTCTCGATGTTTTTCGAAGCAAGGAGAAGTCTCTATTCCATCCGCATGCCGATAGAAGAGGCGGGAATTTTGGCAGTTCAGCAGTTATTTCTAGGATTGGGAGGCGTTATTTTGTTAGTGCTGCCTGTTGCTATGTTGATGCTTGATAGGAAAAACAAAGTTACGCTGAAGTCCCCTGAAAAAATAGGTCAATTATGAATATATTGAAGGAGCGATGAGAAATGAGTCTCATGCAAAAATCGATTAAAGAATTGGCGCCATTAATTCGAAAGAAGGAAATCTCGCCAGTTGAATTGGTGGAGCAATGTTTGCAGCGAATTGAGGAAACCGAGCCGTCTATTAACGCATACATCACCGTGCTTGCCGACAAGGCGATGGCGGACGCTGTGGCAGCGGAACAAGAGATCATGAATGGCGAATACAGAGGACTGCTCCATGGAATTCCTTATTCGGCGAAAGATCTTTTTACGACAAAAGGGATCAAGACGACGGGCGGGTCGAAAATTTTAGCGGAGTACGTTCCGGATTACGATTCGACTGCCGTTAAGCGTTTGAGCGAAGCGGGCGCAATCCTTGTAGGTAAAAATAACTTGCATGAGTTTGCTTTCGGAGGCACTAACGAAAACGAACATTACGGCCCGACAAGAAATCCTTGGAACTTGGAAATGATTCCCGGCGGTTCAAGCGGCGGATCCGGGGCTTCGGTGGCCGCGGCAAGTTCAATATTTTCCCTAGGCACCGACACCGGCGGATCCATTCGTGGACCGGCTGCATTGTGCGGTATTGTCGGCATAAAAGCTACTTATGGAAGGGTCAGCAGGCACGGTGTGCTTCCTTTAAGCTCATCGCTTGATCATGCCGGTCCGATGACGAAAACGACCTGGGATGCTGCGGCTGTGCTTTCCGTAATAGCGGGATATGACGCGAAAGATGCGTCCTCCTCCCCGAAAGAAGTGCCTAATTATTTGGCAGCTTTGGAAGATGGAGACCGTCTTCCGTTAAAAGGCAAAAAAGTGGGGATTTGCAAGGAATACTATTTTGAAAATTTAGATCCTGAAATTGAGAAGTCTGTTTGGCAAGCCATCAGCCTGCTTGAGGAGCTCGGCGCAAAAGTCATTGAGGTCAACATTCCTTCCTTAGCGGAGGCAGCAAGTTTACAAGGGCTGATTTCAAATGTGGAAGCTTATGCGTATCATTCGGCGTACTTGAAAGATCGTTATGGCGAATACGGCGCGAACGTTCGTGAACGGCTGGAAAAGGGGCAATTTATTCCTGCCTGGGCTTATGTCGAAGCTCAGCGCTTGCGGCAGCATTACAAGAAAGAGTGGGCCGATGTTTATCAAACAATCGACCTTCTGGCAGCACCGACTACGGCGCTACCTGCTTACCCGATAGGCGTGGAAACCATTTTACATGGGGGAAAGGAAATAAATCCGCGTGAACTCGGCATAGCGGGCAGAACCTCTCCAAGCAATTTCAATGGGTATCCGTCCATTTCCGTACCCTGCGGGTTTACTGCGTCCGGATTGCCGATCGGCTTGCAAATTCAAGGCAGAGCCTTCGATGAGGTACAGGTATTTCAAGCGGCTTACGCCTACGAGCAAGCTAGTTCCATGGTGGGAGCAAATCGGTTAGTTGTATAAAAAGCGGATGATGTCGTGAAGATCAACTTGGCCAGAGCTTGTTGAGTCAGTGCCGGAATCGGGTTATATGCTTTCGAGAGCTGGTGAAGGTAAGTTATGATCCTCTTTACTTTGTTAGTTATGAACGCGTTGTACGGTTTCGGTATGTTCAGCACACGTCCGATCATTCCCATTTATGCTGAATCCATTGGCATTCCGTTTGCGCTCATCGGGCTGCTCGTGTCGTCTTACTCTTTTTTATCCATGCTGATGGCGGTTCGGGCTGGCCGATGGGTTGATCGTGTCGGTTCCAAAAGAATGGTGTTTCTAGGGGGAAGCGGGCTGCTGCTCGCTTTTCTTTTGCCGCTGTTTTCGTTCCGATTGCCCCTATTATTTTTGTCTCAATTGATCTTTGGTTTTTCGCAGCTTCTTGTCATTCTTTCGATACAAAAAACAGTAGGGAATCTTCCGGGAAACCGGGATAAATTGATTACAGCCCACAGCCTGTCGGCTGCCTTTGGAGATATGCTCGGTCCGCTGGTGAGCGGCTTTACATTCGCTCATTACGGCTTTGGCTTTTCCTTTGGCCTTGCCGCCGCTACAACATTGGCTGCATTGATCTTAGGGTGCCTGCTTAAATCTCATCACTGGCGGGTGGGCGCTTCGAACATGCAGGAAGCTTATCCCTACTCGGGCTCTACGTGGACATTACTTAAACATGTGAATTTAAGAAAATCATTGATTATTAGCGGAGTGGGATTGTACTCGAAAGAATTAATCGTAGCGTATTTTCCGCTTTACGGGATGAAAATAGGCATGTCCGTAAGCGAAATCGGGATCATCCTGTCTATTTCCGCAATGATGACCATTGCTGTGAGGTTCATCCAATATCAAATCGTACAAAAATTCGGCAGAACTCAAGTGATGACTGCTGCTTTGTTTTTTAGTGCCGTGGCATTTTTGCTCATCGCATGGACCCAAATACCGGTCATTTTGGCGATAATTATCGCTTTAATGGGCGCCGGTCTCGGAATTGTCCAACCGTTAAGTATCGTGTATGCGCTCAATTACACATCGGCGGATCGCCACGGCGAAGTGCTTGGCATCCGGCTTTCCATCAATCGGATTCTTCAGTTTGCGGCACCCATCATTTTTGGTGGAGCTGGCGGATATTTTGGATTGCAGTTCATTTTTGTCGCCAATGGCATCATTATGATGACAGGAGCTTACTTCACGCGAATTCCCCCCTCGGTTGAACACACATTACCGGCGGAAGATCCGCTCCACCTAAGCTCCGATGAGGGGACCGAGAGTCAAACGGTGAGGCGCAGTGTTTGAAAATAAATTCCAATGAATTTAGAATCAACAAAAACGGAGTTATGTGGGTTCGCAGATCCGTTTACTTAAATTTTTGTATTTCATTATCATTAATACTTACCATAAATTTATGGTAATATTCTGTGCGTGTTACTAATGCCTTTAGACTATTCAGCACCTCAACAGCTTCTTCTAGATATTCTTCATCACCAAACATTTTGTAAAGCATCATGTAGTCATTATATTCATCTAGCCATTCGCTATGGTCAAAAGAAAAAATCATATTAATCACTCCTTAGCTTAATCTTATAATGGTTACATGAAATTAACATGAAAGTAGATAACAACTAGTCATGCCTGTGATGAGCATAAATGAAGACCCACATATTATTTGAATGTGGGTCTCTTTGTGTCTGGACATAATTACGAAAATAAGCAAATGGGCCTTTTTTGTTTGTTTAGCAAAGTTTAAATATTACTTCCAACATTTGGATTCACCTTTTTTCATGCTACTTTCAGAAATCATATTTACACTAAATCTAGGCACACAAGACTTCCGCGGAGTCGATTACTGCAAGCCTATCGTTTGAGAGCAAAATCTGTAAGATAAAAAACTAGAAGATAAGGTGGAATGATATCTGTGAAATCGATTAATAAGAAAATCGTTGTAGGCACGATAGCAGCAAGTTTGTTATTGGGAGGTGGCATGGTTGTAATGCCACATAATCAGGCATTCGCAGCAGATATGGGAACTTCTGCAGCAATCAAGAAATTAACGGCAGCAGACAATCAGAATCAAAACGACCAAACTACGGCACAAGGGCATAGACCTGTAAATAAAGCAAAAAAGGCTAAGACAAGTGATTCGTCAAATTCGGGAACTACAACTACTGAAAACACGACAAATACGTCAGCAATCAATCAAAATCAAAACGACCAAGTTGCTGCCCCAGTTCAAGCGCCCGTAATTGAAGCTAAAAAGGGTAATATCCATGATGCGTCAAACGCGGGAACTACTACCGAAAACACGACAAATACGTCAGCAAATAATCAAAATCAAAACAACCAAGCTGCTGCCCCAGTTCAAGGACCAGTAAATGAAGCTAAAAAGGGTAATACCAATGATGCGTCAAATGCGGGAACTACTACTAACGAAACGCCAGCAATCAATCAAAATCAAAACAACCAAGTTGCTGCCCCAGTTCAAGCACCCGTAAACGACGTTAAAAATGGTAATACCAATGATGCGTCAAATGCGGGAACTTCTCCCGAAAACACGACAAATACAACAGCAAACAATCAAAATCAAAGCAACCAAGCTGCGGCACATGGGCATGGACCTGTAAAGCATGCTGCTAAGAAGGGTAATACCAATGATACGTCAAATGCGGGAACTTCTTCCGAAAACACGACAAATACGACAGCAAATAATCAAAATCAAAACGACCAAGCTGCCGCCCCAGTTCAAGCACCCGTAAACGATGCTCAAATGAACAACTCAAATGTTGCTCAATAACTATAAATGACAAATAGTAATCAAAATTATTAAATTTCTAAGAGAAGGAGCTGCTGCCGCAGCTCCTTTTTTTCTTATTGACACTAATGGATAACTATGGGATCATGAAAAGTAAGCATTATTTTGAACTTAGTTCAATATAATGAACATCTTGAACAATGATTAAAGGAGGAATTTGAATGTCGATAAGCACGAGTATGATTTTTCGGGTTGAAATTGATAACGCGAAAATTACTTTTGGGGAGATTGCCACTGCTGTGAACGGAGCCGGCGGCGATGTCGTTGCTGTTGATATAATCCGAGCAGGTAAAGATGTAAGCATTCGCGATATCACGGTACAATTGAATGTAGACATGCATCAACAAGTTATAGATAAGGTCCAATCGCTTCAGGGAACTCGTATTATTCATGTGTCTGACAGTACGTTTCTTGCCCATCTAGGCGGGAAAATCCAAGTCATGCCCAAGTCGCCGATTAAAAATCGGGAGGATTTATCCCGGGTGTATACACCTGGAGTGGCTCGGGTTTGTATGGCCATACATGAGGATCCGAGCAAAGCTTTTACATTGACCGTGAAGCGCAATACGGTCGCGATCGTTACGGATGGTACAGCCGTTTTGGGTCTTGGGGATATTGGTCCTGAAGCCGCTATGCCAGTAATGGAAGGAAAAGCAATGCTTTTTAAACAATTTGCCGATGTGGATGCGTTTCCGATTTGTCTGCAGACTAAGGATGTAGACGAAATTGTGCGTATTGTTAAGGCGATATCACCTACTTTCGGTGGGATTAACCTGGAGGACATCAGCTCCCCCCGTTGTTTTGAGATTGAACGAAGATTGCAAGACGAATTAAACATTCCTGTCTTTCATGATGATCAGCACGGTACGGCTGTTGTGATATTGGCAGGACTATTTAATGCGCTTCGGCTCGTCGGAAAATCGGTATCCAACATCCGAGTCGTGGTTTGCGGCGTCGGAGCAGCTGGAGCTGCCTGCATTGAAATGCTTTTAGCAGCAGGGGTACGCAATCTAATCGCAGTTGACCGCTGCGGCGCGCTGGTTCCGGGGGTCGATTACAATCATCCGACCCTAAACCGGATTGCAGCTGTCACCAACTCAGAGAGAAAGCAAGGCAAGCTAGGTGACGTGATTGTGGGAGCTGACGTGTTTATTGGTGTATCAGGTCCTGGTGTTCTCACAACAGTTGATATTAAACAAATGGCTCAAGACCCGATTGTGTTTGCCATGGCGAACCCCGAGCCTGAGATTGACCCTGAAATTGCGGAGCCGCTAGTCCGTGTGTTGGCCACAGGGCGAAGTGACTATCCGAACCAAATTAACAACGTTCTTTGCTTTCCCGGTATGTTCCGAGGGGCACTGGACTGTCGTGCATCACGGGTTAATGAGGAGATGAAATTGGCGGCAGCAAGAGCCATTGCCTCCATCGTTACTGAGGAAGAGCTTAATGAGCAGTACATTATTCCAAGTATTTTTAATGAAAAGGTTGTTCTGCGAGTGCGCGATGCGGTCATAGAAGCGGCACTTAAAACCGGCGTGGCTAAACGGATTCCGCCAGAATTTCAATCTCACGAACCGCATGGAACCATAAATATTGTTGAAGATAGTATGATTTTGCACTAATACAGTGCTTTTTATGATAAGATATTTTTGAATAAAAAATGAACGATGTTCATAATATTGAACAAGAAGGGCGGCGTATTTTATGAAGTTGGCTCGGTTTAATCTTACTAATGATTCTGTAACCCGCAGCGGTATTGTTGAAGAGAAAGTTGTAAGGGAATTTACTGGAGACTTATTTGGCTCCCGCACTCTTACCGGTAATACCTTCCCTTTGGAAAATGTGCGATTCTTAGTTCCGCTTATACCTGGAAACATCATCGGAATTGGCAAAAATTTTGTTGATGAAAGCATGGAAAAACCGCCTGTTCCTGAAATGCCGATCTTGTTTTTTAAACCGTCGACCACTGTAGTCGGTCCTGGTGACAAAGTGCTGCTCCCCCGCGGAACGGAGGCAATCAAGTTTGAATCGGAGCTTGCTGTCATCATAGGGAAAACAGTGAAAGACATTGAACCCGGCCAAGTGGACGAGATCATCTTCGGTTATACCGTTGCCAATGATTTCGGCGCTTTTAATTATTTTCACCCGGAAGGACACTGGACGATTGGCAAAGCGTTCGATACATTCTGTCCTCTAGGTCCGGTGATTGAAACTGAATTTGATTATCGGTCAGCACGGATTCAAGCATATGTGAACGATAAGGCCAAGCAAGATGCCTTGATGGAACGAATTATTACACCGATAGACGTAATGATATCCTACATCAGCAAATTTATGACTCTTATGCCGGGGGATGTCATCCTGACAGGAACGCCAGCCGGAGCGGATATGGTGCGTGATGGGGATCTTGTTGATTGTTATATTGAAGGGATAGGGCACCTGCGAAACCCTGTCAGCGCTTCTAACTAATATAAGCCTATCCATTTTTAGACTAATTTTTGGAGGCAGATAGCCATGGAACAATATGTGAAAGCAGGAAATCTACAAGTTTCTCCGGTACTTTATCAGTTTATTAATTCGGAAGCCCTCCCCGGGAGCGGATTGAACAGCGAACGGTTCTGGTCTGATTTCGGTACCTTGATAGACGACTTAGCTCCCAAAAACAAAGAATTATTAGCCAAGAGAGATGAATTGCAACAATTAATAAATGAATGGCACAAGGAAAATGATGGTCATTTTGAATTCGAAGCTTATAAAAATTTCCTGCAAAAAATTGGTTACTTAGAGACTCAGGTTGAGGATTTTCAGATTACCACCCAAGGGGTAGATGATGAAATTGCTATGCAAGCCGGCCCGCAGTTAGTAGTTCCGGTGAATAATGCCCGTTATGCGCTTAATGCGGCCAACGCTCGCTGGGGAAGCCTATACGACGCTCTGTATGGAACGGATACAATCGATGATGAAGGAGGAGCTGCCCATTCAGCTGAATACAATCCGATCCGCGGCGAGAAAGTTATTGCATATGCCAGGAATTTTCTGGATCAATCAGCGCCATTAATAGCATTCTCACATAAAGATGCAGCACGATATTCGATTGTGGGTGGTCAATTGTCCGTTTCTCTTAGCAATGGACAAACAACGGGGCTCAAAGATGCCGCAAATCTTATAGCTTTCCAGGGCCAGCCTGAAGATCCAACCGCTATCTTGCTAAAAAATAACGGTCTTCATTTTGAAATCCAGCTTGACCGTAATCATCCTATTGGAAATATGGATCAAGCGGGTATGAAGGATATTCTCATGGAAGCGGCGCTCACGACGATCATTGATTGTGAAGATTCTGTCGCAGCAGTGGATGCCGAGGATAAAGTATTGGTTTACAGGAACTGGTTGGGCCTTATGAAAGGGACGTTGTCTGCTGCCTTCCAGAAAGGAAATAAATCCGTTAGACGGACACTGAATCCAGACCGAATATACACGTCTCTAAGCGGTGAGGAGTTTAGTTTGCCCGGACGCTCACTGCTGTTTGTTCGTAACGTTGGTCATTTGATGACCATCGATGCGATACTGGATCAGAATGGACAGGAAATTCCGGAAGGGATTCTGGATGCTGTTGTGACCAGCCTAATTGCGAAACACGATTTACTGCGAAACAGCCCATATTGCAATTCTTCCGCAGGTTCCATATATATTGTTAAGCCGAAAATGCACGGATCCGAAGAAGCGGCTTTTGCAAATGAACTATTTAATAGAGTTGAAGATATGCTCGGACTAGAACGTAATACACTTAAAATCGGTGTTATGGATGAGGAACGTCGAACTTCTTTAAATTTGAAAGCTAGTATTCGTGCAGTTAAGGAACGCATTGCCTTTATCAATACGGGATTCTTGGACCGTACAGGTGACGAGATGCACACTTCTATGGAAGCGGGCCCTGTGATTAGAAAGAATAACATGAAGTCATCAACATGGTTACAAGCCTATGAAAAGTCGAACGTTAGCATAGGCCTGGCTTGTGGTTTGCAAGGCCGCGCTCAGATAGGCAAAGGGATGTGGGCCATGCCCGACCTGATGAAGGAAATGATGAAACAAAAAATCGGTCAACTGGAAGCAGGCTGTAATACCGCATGGGTGCCTTCGCCTACAGCTGCTACATTGCACGCACTCCATTATCATCAAGTTGATGTAAAAGTAATTCAAAATCATTTAAAAGAAACGATTAAGGATTTCCGTGATGATATTCTAGACATTCCAGTTGCCAAGAACCCGGAATGGAACCATGAAGAAATCCAGCAGGAGCTGGACAATAATGCACAAGGGATATTAGGTTATGTGGTTCGATGGGTAGAGCAGGGGATTGGCTGCTCCAAAGTGCCGGACATTAATAATGTTGGACTTATGGAAGACCGTGCTACCCTTCGCATTTCCAGTCAACATATGGCAAACTGGCTGCACCATGGTATTTGTACTGAGGAGCAGATCGTAGAAACCATGAAGCGCATGGCAAAAATAGTGGATGAGCAAAATGCAGGCGACCCCGCTTACCGTCCTATGGCTGTTAACTTTGATAGCTCTGTAGCATTTCAAGCCGCTTGCGAATTGGTTTTTAAAGGATATGAACAACCAAGCGGTTATACGGAGCCGATTTTGCATCGTCGACGTAAAGAATTCAAAGCTAAAGTGACAGCCCAGAAGGCATAATTTGCTCCGCACCTGCATTGCAAATGAAGGGGAGATGCATTGTGATTTATTCGATTAATGAAATCAAGCCATGTTTGGACTCCTCGACATATATCGCTCCAGGAGTTCAATTGATCGGCGAAGTTACAATCGGAGCGGAATCCAGTGTTTGGTTCAACTCGGTGATAAGGGGAGACAATGCACTAATCCGTATTGGAGATAGAACCAATATCCAAGACGGATGCACGCTGCATGTTGACCCTGAAAAACCACTGATTATCGGTAATCGTGTATCCGTAGGACATAATGCAATCCTGCATGGCTGTACCATTGGCGATGGCGCATTAATTGGAATGGGAGCCATCGTTATGAATGGTGCAGAGATCGGTGAGCAGTCCCTTGTGGCTGCAGGATCCCTGATTCCGGAAGGCAAAAAGATCCCTGCAAGGTCCCTGGTGATGGGTAGTCCCGGTAAGATTGTCAGGGAACTGACCGAGAATGATTTGGCCAAAATTGTAAACACATCCGATCATTATGTGCAGCAGAGCAGGCGGTATATTGCTGCAAATATCGTTTTCGAGAAATAAGAAAGCGCTTACTTCTCATTTTAGGGGGGGAAACCAAATATGGCATTATTAGAAGGAGTAAGGGTACTGGATATTTCACAAATTATGGCCGGACCTTATTGTACGATGGTGCTTGGAGATTTGGGCGCCGAGATTATCAAAGTGGAAAAGCTGGATGGTGGTGATGATTCCCGCCAGATGGGGCCTTTCGTGAACGGGGAATCCACCTGTTTCTTTCAAATTAACCGCAATAAAAAAGGAATTGTCCTCGATATTAAAAATGAAACAGGCAGAGAGCTGTTCTACGAACTAGCCAAAACTGCGGATATCATCGTTGAAAACTTCCGGCCTGGAGTAACAAAATCGCTAAAAGTCGACTACGAAACGATTAAGAGATTAAATCCTGGAATCATTTATTGTTCAATCTCCGGGTACGGTCAAACCGGACCTTATTCGCATAAGGGCGGCTTTGACCTTGTGGCTCAGGGAATGTCCGGGTTAATGAGCATGACGGGCGAACCCGGCGGAAGGCCTTTAAAGTCGGGAATTGCCGTATATGATATTGGTGCCGGTATTACCGCGCTTTACTCGATTTTGGCAGCGTATATTTACAAACAAAGAACCGGCGAAGGACAACATGTCGACGTATCCTTGGCCGAATGCGGGTTACCTTGGTTTACTTGGGAAGCGGCAGCTTTTTTTTCAAACGGAACCGTTCCAGGCCCGACAGGCTGGCGTCATAGAGTTTCGGCTCCCTATCAGGCTTTAAAGACGAGAAACGGATATATCATGTTAGGCTGCGCGAATCAGCGAACCTGGGAGAAATTATGCCAAGAGGTCATCGGTAAACCGGAATGGCTAGAGGATCCGCGATTTAAAACCAATTCAGACCGCGGGGTCAATGTCGAAACTCTTGAGGCTTTGCTGGAGGAAGTATTTCAAACGGAAGACAGGGCACATTGGCTCCAAAAGTGCGAGGCTGCTGGAGTACCTGCCGGCCCGATCAACAACTTCAACGATGTCGTGCAGGATCCGCATTATTTAGAGCGGGGGATGATTGAGGAGATTGAGCACCCTGTTATTGGAAAAATGAAGATGTTCGGAATCCCCACCAAATTTTCGGCAGCACCGGGTCAAATCAAGATGCCCGCCCCATTGTTCGGCCAACATACGGATGAAGTATTAAGCAGCACGATAGGGCTTACAGAAGAGCAGTTAACTGAATTGCGCAGCCAGGCTGTCATTAAATAACCTTGAATGCCCAGGAGGGAGTTACCTGTGTCTAATCCAAGTTCTAAAGCATCTAACGCACGTGAAGAAGGTGCCGTACTGCTGGAACAAACGGGTCCGATCGCACAGCTGCTGTTGTCAAGACCTTCCTCCCTCAACGCTTTGACATGGACCATGTACGAACAATTGGAAGCTCATTTAAACAAGCTGGCGGAAGATGCATCGATTCGCGTTATCGTTATACGGGGTGACGGCGATGCCTTTGCAGCTGGTACCGATATTTGCCAGTTCAAAGGGTTTACCGGGCAAGATGGTATCCAATATGAG